>JACQFS010000061.1 GCA_016199935.1 Verrucomicrobiota bacterium | reverse complement strand
GAACCTCTACGCGATCACGACCGAAGACGTGAAGAACATTGATGTGATCGAGAAGCTGGTGAAGGAGTTCGACATCAAGGTCGGCTACCACGAGCACGCCAAGCGCATGAAGAAAGGCGCGGACGGCCAGATGGTCGAGGACAAGAATTACCAAGTTTGGGATCCGAATTTCATCCTCGCGCTCGTGAAGGACCGCGACGCGCGCATCGGCGCGTGCGCCGACACCGGCCACTGGCAGACCTCCGGGCTGGTCCCGCTCGACTGCATCAAGATTCTCAAGGGCCGCATCGTGAGCCTGCACCTGAAGGAGCGCACCAAGATCGGCGAGCATCTGCCGGACGCGATCTACGGCACCGGCGTGTCGGACACGGCGGCGGTGCTGGCGGAGTTGAAGAAGCAGAAATTCGACGGCCACATCTCCATCGAATACGAGAACAACTGGGACAACAACGTGCCCGACATCAAGCAGTGCATTGATTTCGTGCGCAATTGGGGCGCGAAGAAGTAGCCCGCGGATGACGCGGATAGAACGGATTCATTTCAGCAAGAAGCCGGGGACGTGAAGTCTCCGGCTTTTTTCATCCGTGAAATCCGCGTCATCCGCGGGCTAGTCCTCCCAAAACGGATTCAGCGCCGTGTGCTTCGCGATGAGGGTGCTCTGTGCGATGGCCAGCGTGATGAACTTCTTGGCCATCTGCACGGCGTGCGGCAATTCGCAGCCGAGAGCGAGGTAGCCGGTGATCGCCGCGGAGTAGGTGCAGCCGGTGCCGTGCGTGGAGACGCCTTTCACAAACGGCGCAGCGAGAAGCAGCGTGCTCTCGCCGTTGTGAAAAACATCCACGGCCTGACGCGAGTCGCGCAGGTGCCCGCCCTTTACAAGCGCAGCGCAACCGAAGCGACGTCGGATTTCCAACGCGGCGAAAACGAGGTCGTCCACGCCGCGCAGCTTGCGGCCGGTGAGAATCTCCGCCTCGTCGAGGTTCGGCGTGACGAGCGTGGCGAGCGGCAGAAGCTCGTTGAGCAGCGCCTTGATGGCGGAGGGCTTGAGCAGGCGCGCGCCGCTGGTGGCGACCATCACAGGGTCCACGATGAGCGGCGGGCACTTACCGCGCGCGAAGAGCTTCGCGACCTCGCGGATGATTGGCTTGGAGAAAAGCATCCCGGTCTTCACCGCCACGGGACGCAGCTCAACAAAGACAGCCTCGATTTGCTGGCGGACCATCCGCGGCGTGGCCGCCTGGATGCCGCGCACGCCCTTGGGATTCTGCGCCGTGAGGCACGTGATGGCGGACGTGCCGTGAACGCCGAGCGCGGCGAACGTTTTCAGATCAGCCTGGATGCCCGCGCCGCCGCCGCTGTCGGAGCCGGCGATGGTCAGGGCGATGGGCTGGCGGTGGCGTTTCATTCGGCGGAGCGCGGAACTCCGGTTCGGCGCGTTGATAAAACTTTTGTCCACGCAGAACTGGAGCTCTGCGCTCCGGAGCGCGCGTTCATTTACCGTCACCTGATTCTCCCCGCAGCAGGAGGTAGTGCGAAAGCGCCACGTGCACGAGCGGGTGGCCGATGCGACCGGAGCGCAGGAGCGCCGGGATTTCCGCGAGCGGCACGAGGTGCGTGCGGATGTCCTCGCCGCTGTCGAAGTCGGTGGCGTGCTTCAACTCACAACCCTCGATGAGCACGGTGAACGTGGTGTTGGTGAGGATCGCCGGGTTGGAAAAAACTTTACCGAGCAGACGCGGCGGGCCGCCCGCGTAACCGGTTTCCTCGCGCAACTCGCGCGGCCCGGTCACGAGCGGATCGGTCTCGCCGGGGTCCATCACGCCGCCGGGGACTTCCAGTTCCACGGTGTCGGAGCCGACGCGGTATTGCTCGACCATCACGAGTTCGTCACGCGGCGTGACCGCGACGACGTTCACCCAGTTGGGCGCCTCGAGGACGAAAAAATCATGCTCTTTGCCGGTGCGCGGCGAGAGCTTCACGTCGGAGCGGACCTTGAAGATGCGGAAGTCGGCGAGCGGTTTGGAGCGGATGTGCGGCCAGCGTTGCATGGAATTTATGATTTGAGATTTACGATTTACGATTGGCCGCATTTCGCGCCGCCATCCTGTTCTCAATCATAAATCCAAAATCGTAAATAATAAATCAGCTCCGCCGCTCCTGCGCCGCCCAGCCCTGCTTCATGAGGCCGAGCAGATGCGCCAGCGCCGGCTCGTAGCTGGTCCCCTTCTCCGCCGCGAGCTGACGGGCGCGCTTGTCGAGCTGCGCGGCCATCGCGGCGGACTTTTCTGCGGGGCAGCCGAGTGCGGCGAGCGCGGCGGCGAGTTGCTGGAGTTGGGCTTCGGTGGCGGCCAAGAAAAAATTTAACCACGGATGGACACGGATGGACACGGATAAAAAAGGCTGCGGCTACTCCTTCTCCCATCCGTGTTCATCGGTGTCCATCCGTGGTTGAAAACAAAAACGCGGACGGAGTCACCTCCGTCCGCGTTTGGAAAAAGCTCCGTGGTTACTTGATCGAGTCGGCAGGAACGATCTTCACGCTCTCGATGTTCATGCGCTTGACCGGGCGGTCGCCGGGCTTCGTCGCCGTGGTCGCGATTTTTTCCAGCACATCGTCGCCTTTGATCAGCTTGCCGAAGGCGGTGTATTGCTTGTCGAGGAAGCGCGGGTCGCCGTGGCAGATGAAGAACTGGCTGCCGGCGCTGTTCGGATCCTGCGAGCGCGCCATCGAGAGCACGCCGCGTGTGTGCGCCTTGTCGTTGAACTCGGCCTTGATGCTGTAGCCCGGACCGCCGGTGCCCCAACTGCCGGACTTGGACTCGTCCTTCGTGAGCGGATCGCCGCCCTGGATCATGAAGCCCTTGATGACGCGGTGAAAGGCGGTGCCGTCATAGAAGCCTTTGTTCGCGAGCTTCTTGAAATTCTCGACGTGGCCGGGCGCGACGTCGGGCCAGAATTCAAGGACCATTTCGCCTTCGGAGGTTTTGAGGACGGCAACTTCTTTGGTGTTCACAGGTTTTTTGTCTTCTTTCTTTTTGTCTTCAGCGCACGCCGGGAACAGCCCCAGCGAGAGACCGAGCAGACAGGTGAGCAATGTGGTTTTCATAAACGGTGCGGAGGAAATAGCCACACGTCGGCCGAAAGTCACGTGCGGATTTTTCTTTCCGACCTTTCAAGGCCCCCTCTCCCGATCGGGAGGTCGCCGGCCCCGAAGGGGCCAAAGGTGAATAGCCCCGGATGAAATCCGGGGTTGGCTCGGTGACGAATCAATTCGACCCCGAAGGGGTCGAACCAAGCGTCGCCTCCGATTCCGTGGGTTCCACCCACGGCTATTCAAATGGAGGCCCTTCGGGCCTCGTAACGGCGCGCGAAACGCCGCCGGCCCGCCAACCATTTCTACTCGTAACGCAGCGACTCGATAGGATCGAGGTTCGCCGCCTTCCACGCGGGATAGGTGCCGAACACCACGCCCACCGCCGAGCAGATCAGCAGGCCGAAGATCACCCAGTCCACCGGCACCACGGGCGGCACCTTGAAAAAAATCGCCGCCGCATTTCCGCCCGCCACGCCCAGCACCACGCCGAGGATGCCGCCCACCTGGCACAGCACCACGGCCTCGAAGATGAATTGTGTGAGGATGGTGCGCTTCTTCGCGCCCACCGCGCGGCGGATGCCGATCTCACGCGTCCGCTCCGTCACGCTCACGAGCATGATGTTCATGATGCCGATGCCCGCCGCGAGCAGCGCGATGGAACTGATCACCCCCGCCCCGGTGCGCACGGCGGCGGTGAGCGTGCGGAACTGCTCGATGAGCGAGTCGTTGGAGAAAAGCTCGAAGTCGTCGGGCTGCCCCGGCGGCACGCGGCGCACGGTGCGGAGGATGCCGCGCACGTGTTCGATGGTGTCGTCGAACCGCTCCGCGCTCTCCGCCTGCACGAGGATCATCACCTCCCGCTGGCGGCCGTAGCGGTTGAGCGCGACGGTGACGGGCACGGCGAGGAAATTTTCCTGGTTGCCGTCCAGCGCGCCACCCCGGGACTCCAGCACGCCGACGACGGTGTAGGCCAGGTTGTCGAATTTCACCTCCTCGCCCACCGCCGAGCCGCGCGGGAAAAGTTTCGCCGCGAGATTCGCCCCAAGCACGCAGACGGCGCGCGCGCTGTCCAGGTCGCCCGCGAGCAACGCGCGGCCCTCGGCCACGTTCCAGTTGCGCGCCGCGAAAATCTCCGGCGACACGCCCAGATACTGCACGTTCGGATTCGTCTTCTCGAAGCGGGACGCGGCCTCGCCGTTGGCGAAGGTGGCCTCCACCGCGATTTGCCTGGCCAGCGTGGCGCGCTCGCGGAGCTGCTGCGCGAGCGGGTAATCAATGCGCTTGCGCCGCCGCACTTTCTCCCAGCCCTCCGGCCCCTCGACGGAGATCACGGGCCAGCGCTGGATTTGAAACACGTTCGCCCCGAGCCCACCCAGCTCGCTCTCGATGTTCGATTGCAACACGCGGATGGCCGTCATCACCACGATGATCGAGAACACGCCCACGAGCACGCCGAGCAGCGTGAGCGCCGAGCGCAGCTTGTGCGACGCCACCGCGCCGAGCGCCATGCCGAAGGCGTCAGCCAGTTCCGCCGCGAGAATGCGCAGCGATCTGCGGCGGTGTGGGGCGGGTGAAGTCATGGGGTCAGTGCGAAGCGGACGAGGTTTCGAAAAGCCCGCCCTCACCCCGGCCCTCTCCCGGAGGGAGAGGGAGAAACGCATCCCGTCGCACTGCAATCGGAGCGCATCCGAATTTCGAAAGACTGGCGATGATTCTCCCTCTCCCCCCGGGAGAGGGCCGGGGTGAGGGGAATCGGACGCGCAAGCATCGCGCAGGTGGGGCGAGACTCCGTCGAGCCGAGTTCCCAACGGCACGCGCACTCGGCTCGACAGAGTCTCGCCCCACCTCCGCCGTCCGAACTCGTTGGCCGGTTTCGCAAGTCATCACATGAGGCGGTTTTCCCATTTTCATTCGCTCCTCAGCGCCTCCACGGGATCCATCCGCGCCGCGCGCCACGCGGGGAGGAAGCCGGCGATGATTCCCGTCAGCGCAGAAATGCCGAGCGCCGCGCCCGCAATCGTCGGCGACATCGCCGTGGGCAGCACGCTTTGGATCGCGAGGCTCGCGAGCCACGCCAGGCCGAGGCCGAGCGAGCCGCCGAGCAGGCAGATGCCCGCCGCCTCGGTGAGGAATTGCAGCAGGATCGCGCGCCGTTTCGCGCCGAGCGCCTTGCGCACGCCGATCTCGCGCGTCCGCTCCGCCACGGAGACGAACATGATGTTCATGATCCCGATCCCGCCGACGAACAGCGCCAGCCCGGTGATGAACAATCCCACGCTCGCGATGGTGCCGCCGACGCGCTGGAACATCCGCAGCAGGACTTGCTGTTCGTTGATCGCGAAATCGTCGGGCTGGCCGGGCGCGAGCCGGCGCACCTTGCGCATCACGCCACGCATTTCCTCGCGCGCCTCCTCCTGCTGCTTGAGGTCGCGCACCTTCACAAGGATCGAAACGCCGGGCCGCCACGAGAATCGCGATAGTTCACCGGGCGGAACATTTCCGCCTGCGGCGCGACAGCCTCGGCGAGAGTCACCTGCCGCGCGAAGGCGCGCGCCTCCTGTGCGGTGATGTCGCGGCGGTTGCGCTGCTTCCACCATTCCTCGTCGCTGAACCACGCGTGGCGCTGGATGTAAATCACGTCCGCGCCGAGCGCCGAGAGGCTGCCGAGGAACGCGCGGTTCAACCCCTCGATGGCCATGCCCATCAGCGTGACGGTGACGATGCCGACGATAATGCCGAGTGTGGTGAGCGCGGCGCGCAGCTTGTTCGCCCAGATCGCCTCGCCGGCGAAACGCAGACCCTCGATCAGTTCGGTGAGGAGTCTCATGGGTGGGAGAACTTCATCGCGTCCCATCCGCCAGCGCCGTTTCCTTCACCAGCACTTCATCGCTCGCGATCAATCCGTCCAGAATTCGCACCATGCGCTGGGCATGACGGGCCACACTTTCCTCGTGCGTGACGACGATGATGGTGTGGCCGCGGCGCGAGAGCTCGTCGAAGAGCGCCATGATTTCCACGCCGGTCTTCGAGTCGAGATTGCCGGTCGGTTCGTCGGCCAGAAGGATCGAGGGCTGGTTCACGAGCGCGCGGGCGACGGCGACGCGCTGGCGCTGGCCGCCGGAAAGTTCGTTCGGCTTGTGGTGCATCCGGTCGGCGAGGCCCACCTGTGTGAGCAACTCCTTCGTGCGCTCCTTGCGGTCCTCGGCAGACATGCCGGCGTAGATGAGCGGGAGCATCACGTTGCGGAACGCATCGGCGCGCGGGAGGAGGTTGAAGGTCTGGAAAACGAAACCGATCTCGCGATTGCGCACCTCGGCGAGTTCGTTGTCATCCATCTCGCTCACGTCGGTGCCGTTGAGGATGTAGCGGCCGCCGGTCGGCGTATCGAGGCAGCCGAGGAGATTCATGAGCGTGGATTTGCCGGAGCCGCTCGGGCCCATGATGGCGACGTATTCGCCGCGGGTGATTTCGAGCGAGACCTCGCGCAGCGCGTGGACGGTCTCCGCGCCCATCTGGTAGCGGCGGGAAACTTGTTCGAGGCGGATGAGGCTCATGGGTGGAGCGCCGAGCACCGTCTCGGCCCGAGGGAGTTTGTCGCTCCGATTCCGACCGGGCCGAGGCGGTGCTCGGCGCTCCAAGCTGTTTGCCACGCGCTCATTTCTTTTCCGTGTCAACGGCGGGCACGCCGAGCTTGATGAGCTTGCCGTCCTCGAGTTCGCGGTTGATCGCCTTGTAGCCGCCGGAGACGACCTCCTGCCCTTCCGCGAGTCCCTCGACGATCTCGACGAACGACTCATCGCTGATGCCGCGCTTCACCGGTATCTGCTTCGCCTTTGTGCCTTCGGAAAGAAAGACGACCTCGATGGGCTTGCGCGCATCTTCTTTTTTCTTCGCGGCAGTGTCTTTCGTTTCGTCCTTCGGCTTGGGATCGCCGTTGCTGCCGCCGGCGACGTGGTTGGTGCCCTGCGCAACCAGGTTGGTTTTCGACTCCGCCTTCGGCATCCGCGTGGTGACGCTTTGAATCGGCACGGTGAGGACGTTGGTGCGGTAGCGCGTCTCGATCTCGGCGGTGACGGACATGCCGGGGCGGAAGATTTCCTTTTCCTGCACGCGAATCTTCACCTCGAACTTCGTCGCCTCCTGCTGCGTGCCGACGCCGGTGGACTTCGCGGCGTTTGCGATTTCGGTGACGATGCCGGTGAACTTGCGGTCGCGCTCGCGAAACGCATCCACCTCCAGCCGCGCCTTCTGGCCGATTGCGATGAGCACCACGTCAATCTCGCCGATCTCCACGCGCGCCTCCATGTCGTCGAGCTGCGCGATGGTCATGATCTCGGTGCCGGCCATCATCGCGGTGCCCACCACGCGCTCGCCGCGTTGCGACTTGAGCTTCGTCACGGTGCCGTCGGTGGGCGAAGTGATCGTCGTCTTTTTCAAATCCTCGTCGGCACGGGCGAGCGACGCGCGGGCCACGTCGGTCTGGTGCGTCGAACTTTCGTGCTGGGCGCGGGCGACATCGAAGGACGTCTTCGCATCCAGAAGCTGCGAGTCGGAAATGAGGCTGCTCTTGAAAAGACCCTCGGCGCGGCGCAATTCGATCTCGGCCTTCGCCATATTGGCCTTCGCCAACTCCTCCCCGGCCTGGCTGGACTTGAGGCTGGCGTTGGCGGAGTTGCGGTTCGCGTCGTAGAAGTCCGGCTTGATGCGCAAGAGCAGATCGCCCTTCTTCACCGCCTGACCTTCCTTCACGGGCAACTCGATGATCTCGCCGCTCACCTCGGGGTTGATGACGACCTGCACGACGGGCTGAATTTTTCCGGTGGCGACGACGAGTTCGGTGAGGTCGCGGCGTTTGATCTTCTCGGTCTGCACGGTGATGACGACCTCCTGCTTGCGGGAAAAGGCCCACCACGCGAGCCCGCCGAGCGCGAGCAGGATCACGGTGAAGACGATCAGCTTGCGGCGCGATTTGGTTTTTGATTTAGCCATGAGGGTTCGGGTTCAGACAAATTGGAAGGGCAGCGCGGCCACCACGGCCGACGATTCGCCCGACGCGCTCTTCAATACCAGCGGCGTGCCGGGCTGACCAGCCTCGGTGCGCACGTAGCCGAGCGCGAGATTCGCGTTGAGCCTCGGGGAAAAAATCGCGCTCGTCACGAGGCCGACTTCCTTGCCGTCCTTGAGCAGCTTGTCGCCCTTCGCCGGGAGCGCGGACAAATTTTCCGCGAGGCGCAGGCCGGTGAGCGTGCGGTTCACGTGGCCGACGGAGCGGATGCGATTCAAAACTTCCTGCCCGACGTAGCAACCCTTGCGATAGCTCACGCAGCGCGCATCGAACGCCGCGCCGGCTTCGGGCGGGAGCACGGTCTCATCGAGGTCCGCGCCGAAACGCGGGAGGCCCGCCTCGATGCGCGCGAGCTCCAGCGCGTCCCAGCCGCAGGCGCGCCCGCCGAGTTGCTTCGCGGCGGCGATGAGTTTGTCGGCCACGGCGGCGAGGGAATTCAGCGGGACGAAAAAATCGAAACCCGCGGAGCCGGTGCGCGGCTGGTGCATGAGGTAAAGCCGGCCGAGCGTCGGGTCGTTGAGCGTGGAAAAACTGGACGGCCGAGCGGGCAGCTCCATTTCCAATCCGATTGCATTCAGCACCGCCGCCGCCTTCGGCCCTTGCACGCTCAGCAGCCCGTAATGCGGCACCACGTCCACGATTTGCACATCGGCGGCGACGATGAATTTCTCCAGCCGCTGCGCATTCGCATCCGCGTAGCCCGGCTCGAAGTCGAGCAGCAACTCATCCGCGAGGCGGTAGATGTTGAGGTCGCTCAGCATCCGGCCCTTGTTCGTGACGAGCGCGGCGTAGCAGCCCTCGCCGACCTTCAACGCTTTCACGTCATTCGTCACCTGGCCGTGCAGATACTCCACGCGATCCGCGCCGGTGAGGCAGAGGCGGCCGCGGAAACTGAGGTCGAGCACGCCCACCGCGTCACGCAACGCCGCGTGCTCGCCGCGCGCCTCGCCATAGTGGGCGACGGCCTCCGCGCCGTTCACGGTGGTGAACTGCGCGCCCAATCCGGAGTGAAGTTCGTGGAGCGAAAGCGGACTCATCGCGGCCAGTGTAGCGGAGAGGAAGGGACAAAGTCCAACGCGCTGCCCGGCATCCTGCCGGCAGTTCTGACTTTCGTTTCTACGCAAAGGCATAACGGGGCCGAGCCGCAACCGAGACGGTCTTTCTTTAACGCAGAGGGCGCAGAGGACAGCGCAGAGGAACGCAGAGAAGAATTACCTCGGCGGCCTCTGCGAAAACCTCTGCGCCCTCTGCGTTAAAAATCTTCTCGCCCAACGACGAAGTTGGGAGAAAGCAATGCAAAGGGGTGCAACGGTAGCCGCAAGCTTTAGCTTGCGTTCCCCAACGCCGGCTAAAGCCGGCGGCTACCGGACCGCGCGCAAAACATTGCTCGCTGGCGGGCCGGGGGTTTTTCCCGCTTGCGCGGCGGCAGCCGTTCCCGTAGCAAAAGCGTCCCGTTTAACAAACAACCTGATCAACACCATGCCCGCTGCCTTTCCCAACCTCGGCGCCATCCGCTACGAAGGACCCAACTCGAAGAACGCGCTCGCGTTCAAGCACTACAACCCCGGCGAACTCGTCGAGGGCAAGCCGATGCGCGATCACCTGCGCTTCTCGGTGGTGTATTGGCACACGATGTGTGGCAACGGCACGGACGTCTTCGGCGGGCCGACGGCGATCCGGCCGTGGGAGAAAAAATTCACCGGGCTCGATCTCGCCAAGGCGCGCGTGCCGGTGTTCTTCGAGTTCGCGGAGAAACTCGGCGCGCCGTTCTACGCGTTCCATGACCGCGACGTCGCGCCGCACGGGAAGACGCTGCGCGAGTCGAACTCGTTCTTCGACGCGATCGTGAAGTTGCTCAAGGAGCAGCACAAGCGCACGGGGGTGAAGCTGCTCTGGGGCACGTCGCAGCTCTTCGCGCACGCGCGCTACGCGCACGGCGCGGCGACGAGTTGCAACGCGGACGTGTTCGCCTTCGCCGCGGCGCAGGTGAAGAAGACGCTCGAGGTGACGAAGGAACTCGGCGGCCTCGGCTACACGTTCTGGGGCGGGCGCGAGGGCTACTCGACGCTGTGGAACACGAACATGAAGCGCGAGCTGGAACACCTCGCGAAATTTCTCCACATGGCGGTGGACTACAAGAAGGCCATCGGCTTCAAGGGGCAGTTCTACATCGAGCCCAAGCCGAAGGAGCCGACCAAGCACCAATACGATTCGGACGCGGCCGCGTGCCTGAATTTCCTGCGCGAGTTCGACCTGCTGAAGCATTTCAAACTCAACCTCGAAACCAACCACGCCACGCTCGCCGGCCACTCGATGCAGCATGAGATGCAGGTGGCCATCGCTGCGGGCGCGCTCGGCAGCATGGACGCGAACACCGGCGACGAACTCCTCGGCTGGGACACGGACCAGTTCCCGACGAGCATTTATCTGACGACGCAGTGCATGCTGGAGGTGCTCAAGATGGGCGGCCTGACCACGGGCGGCGTGAACTTCGACGCGAAGGTGCGCCGCGAGAGCTTCGAGCCGGTGGACCTTTTCCACGCGCACATCGGCGGCATGGACGCCTTCGCGCGCGGGTTGAAAATCGCCGCCGCCATCCGCAAGGACGGCCGGCTCGCGGAGTTCGTGAAGCAACGCTACGCCTCGTGGGACTCCGGCATCGGCCGCGACATCGAGAAGGGCAAGGTGGGCTTCAGGGAACTCTCCGCCTACATGATGAAGAAGGGCGAGGCCACGGCGAACACGAGCGGGCGCCAGGAATTTTTGGAGAATCTCATCAACGAGTTCATCTGAGCGGCGGCGCGGCGAACGTTGTCGTTGCGCCAGATTCCGCCCTGCGGCAACCTGTGGCCAGTTGCGAGCATGACCACCACCCCGACATCCAACCCGTCGCAAGTCGGCAAATTCCTGCTGGCGGGCTTGCTGTTCGTGATGTTCCTGGTGATGACGGTCACGCCGATCGGGTTGATCGTGCAATCCGGCGAAGGCTTCTTCAGCACGCCGGAACATCGGACGTTGATGGCCATCTCGTTCGCCTCGACGGTGGTCTTCGGCACGCTGGGTTACCTGATGTGGCAGGGCTTCGGCTGGGCGCGCTGGGTGACGACGCTCACGCTGTTCGCCGCCGGCCTTTTCACGATGACTTATCTCGAAGAATTCAAGGGCGAAATCCACACCGCGATGATCTGGATGGTTTTGTTCTGCATCGCGCTGGCGGCGGTGATGGCCTTTGCCAAACCGATTGAAGATTTCATCCGGCGGCAGGAGCGGACGCGGCGGATGAACGCCTGAGCCGGCGCGGGCCGGGTCATCGTTCGCGTCGACAATGCGTGAGCAGGTCAATTTCGTGCGATGACTTTACGGCAAATGTTTTCCAATCGATTGTCTGCCTGTGCTAAATTCGGCAGCGAATCGCGCATCGGATATGAATCGTGAACAAAACGCTTCCTCGGCTGAACACCTCAGCGCGCTTGTTCTGTCCACACTTGCAGAGGAGAAGGCCAGCATTTCTGGCATGCTTCAGTGCATCGCCAAGCGAATGAACGCTTTCGGCTCGGGACTTTGGGAAGTGAGTCAGGATGCGAAACTGCAGGCTTCTCCGCCGGGGGGATTCCTGATCACGCTGGCCACTTGGTGGAACACCGGAGACCTTTTCGCCATGGATGATGTGCCTCTGGCAAACAGTCCGGCCGCGTGGGTTGCGGTGAACCAGCAGAGCAAGATTGTGGGCGACATCCAAAGGGACGGAGGTGCCAAACGAAACCATCCATTCTGGAAGCGCCACGATGTCCGGGGGATGCTCGCCGTGCCGCTTACTTACCTCGACGGGAGCCAGGGCGTTTTGAATGTGTATCGGCGCGAGGGGGCGGACGCGTTCACCGAAGAAGATCAGCGTGAGCTCGAGT
The DNA here is from genome assembly GCA_016199935.1 of Verrucomicrobiota bacterium. GTDB lineage: Bacteria > Verrucomicrobiota > Verrucomicrobiia > Limisphaerales > JACQFS01 > JACQFS01. The sequence goes on along the minus strand of JACQFS010000061.1, from coordinate 6,035 downwards.
TGATGGCGCAACTAGTGCCCGGCCTGTTTCGCGCGGTGCGGGAAAAGATCGGGTTGGATCTGGTTAGCAACGTAGAACGCGTCCTGCGCGACGCCGAAGGCGTGGCTTCAGAGGCCGGCCAACGGCCCAAGCGTCTGAATTTGACTCAGGTCAAAAAGGTTTTGCAGAAAGTTTGCAAAATGGTTTCGGACTCGTTCGATTGCGTCGAAGCAAGCGTGTTTCTCGAAGACCCGCTGGCTCTGCCGGGCACCCGATTCAAGAACCTGGCCACCACCGAGCCGAGTTGCGCAAAATACGCGGTGTATAAAATTCCCGAGGATGAAGGCCGGTTAACGGGATGGGTGCTTCACCACGCGAAGCCCCTCAAAATCGTCGATCTCGCCAATTTCGACCGGGACTGGGAATCGCTCCGCAAGGAGTATCCCGGCCTGCTCAAACGTGCTCATGGAACACATGATGTTGAGGTAGCCAGAAAGCGGTTGAAATCGAAAATCGGAGACGACCTGCCGCCGTTGAGTTTCATGGCGGTTCCAGTGTTCGGTGGGATTGATTGGCTGGGCGGGACAGATTTGCGCGGAGTGTTGCGGTGTTACATGGCGCGCACCGGCCCCTACTACTTCTCGGATCGCGAGATCAACCTGCTTGGTGTGGTGGCGGCGCAAGTCGGCCAGTGGTGGGCGCGCTGGCGAACGCGGGGGGAGTTGGAACAGGAAAACCAAGCGTGGAACAACATGGTGGAACAGCTAGGAGTGCTCAACGCATTCGTCCACGAGGAATTCCAAAAGGCCAAGCCGGACGAAGGGGCGGTGTTTCGTCGGGCGCTCCGCGTGGTAGAGGAAGTCATTCCTGGTGCCGTTCTGAATGACATCCGAATGCATGATCCCGCTGCCAAAGAGTTGTATTTCGCCCAGTTTTGCCCAGCAGCAAGCGAGGAACTCACCCGACTCAAATCGAACGACGCAGACCGCCGCTTTCCGATCGTTCCTTACAGCAAGCATGCCGGCGTCCGGGTTTTTTTGGCCGGCAAACCATGGTGCCGTCACGACGCGCGATCCAGCAAGATCTACCATCCAATTTTTCCAAATGTCGAGCGCATGGTGATTGTCCCCATCGGTGTAAAGAACGAGCGTTTCGGTTTGTTGGATTTGCGTTGGACCACCAAGCCGATACCTCCGCACGCAGTCCAAGCGGCAACCCTCCTAGGGCGACAACTGGGCATTTACCACCAGCTTGCGAACTTGGTGGCGGGTCAAAAAGAGGCGGTCACCAAAGCGGAAGCCCAGAAAATGGAGGAGACGCAAGCCAACGAGGATTTCGCTCACCAGTTGCGGACTCCCATCACCGAGGCTCAGATGCGCCTCGAATTGGCGTTGAGTGGATCGCGCTTCGAATCCGAACGCCGCCCTCTCTACGTCTTGCGCGGCCTGTTCCGACGCACTGAGCGGGTGGCGATGAGTATGCGCCTGTTGTCTGAACTTTCCCATGGCCGGCTGCTTACGTTAAAACCGCAGTGGCTGGACAGCGACGTGCTGCGGAAGAAGATGATCGAACTGGCTGATGACGCCGAAATCGCCAACCTGGAGAAGCAGATCACGTTTTCCGTGGAGCGCGGTGGATTCAGACCGCACGTGATCAATTCGATTTGGGCGGATTCCTCACTCTTGGAGCAGATGATTTCTAACCTGCTTGATAACGCCGGAAAATACAGCCGAAGGAACACGGTGGTGAGAATTCTTGCCGGCATTTCTAGCACCGGACGCCATTATCTTGCCGTGACCAACAAAGGGTTGCGGTTTCGCGAAGGCGAAACCGAAAAGTGCAAACTACGCAGTTGGCGTTCTCCAGATGCTAAACTGATCGCAAGCGAAGGACGCGGCATCGGCTTGTGGCTGGTGAATGAGATCATGGAGTCCCACGGTGGACAATTGCAGGTCATCCCGTCCAACCATGATTCCGAGACGGAAATTCGGTTGTCTTTTCCGCCTGAATCTTACATAGCAAAGCCATGAGAATTCTGCTGTTGGAAGACCTGCCTTCGTTCGCCGACGCGCTCCAACAATCTCTCGAAGCGAGGCAGGAACTGCGCCCCGTGGGCATTGAGCGCATCGCAACTGAATACGAATTCCGGCGGCGACTTCCTGAATTGGCAAGGGAGTCATTCCAAGTGGCCATCTTCGACGTAATGGTCAGATGGTGTTCTCTCGAAGAACTGGATACTCCGGAAGCGCAGGAACTCCCTCCTGAAGTGGTCGAAGAACGTGACGGAATAAAAAAATGGAGATCAGGAGTGAGGTGCCGGAGGCTCTTCGCCAAGGCACTTCAAGAAATCGGCGCATCGCCCGTCCCCTGTGTCTTTTATTCTGTCTTGGATCTGGAGGACTTGGGGGAGGAGCTAAATGGCGACACTCCCCTGATTGTTAAGCAAGGAGAGCTTGAGCCGCTTGTTCAGGAAATCGCACGATTGACAGGTCGGCGGTAGATTTTTTGAAATCGACAATCGCTTCGGCCAACTTTTCGGCCTCTTGCATTTTATGTCGATGCCGCAGTTCTGATTCAATCCGATTCATCAGCTCAGTTTTATACCGCGCGGCTTCATCTTCTGAAATCTCCGGTTGAAAATGCGCCAGCCCACGCACATCGCGCAGGACAGCATCAAACTGTATGGAGGTTTGCTCGGGGATTCGGATCTGTAAGACTCGTCCGCCACAAAGTTCCCTTTCAGTTTTGATTAAATCCCACGGGCATAGGCATTCAACGAACCAGTGCCACGCCAGCGCGCAGTGAACCTCGTGTCCCGTTTCACCAAAGTTGGAAACGAAAAGGTCAGGCAACGCATCTACCGCCCACGGGAATCCTTTTTGAACCCACTGGTGCTTGTCGGCCAGCTGGATGAAATACTCGTCACATAACGCCCAGAGATGCTTAAGCCAGAGCACCTGGGCGCGGAAGCGCTGGCGGCGCGTCCGCCGGTTGGCAGCATACCGTCCGGCCAGATTCAGCAACCCGTCAGAGACCGCCCTCTCATTCGGCCTCTCTGCATCTTCCGCGCCCGGCATCATGCCGATCCCTTCCATGCCGATCTCGGGCGGTCCGATCAGAACTGAATCCGTCCGGCCTTCGGTCATGGACATCCACACTTTCAGAAGCCCCGGGTGGTGATGCTGATTGTGAATCAACGCCTTGGTCAGCGCCAGGCGCGCGCGAGGCAGATGAGCGAGATCGCTTTTCAGCAGAGCCTCGCGAACCCGCCAGAGTGGCTCAAACAAGACTTCGGGGCAGTTCAACTGGCCGGCCAGCGAGAGCAACTCGTAAAGCAAAAAGTCCGGAGCGCTCTCGTAACCGGGAAACGGGAACAGGAGGTTGGGCTGTTTCGCCAGAGCGGCGGCGATGTGACGTGCCAGCCGCAGTTTCACCGGATAGGCGTCCCCATTCGTGGGCAACGCGGAGAATAATTCCAGATGCGCGGCTTCGGCACCTCGGCCCCGCCCGAAACCGTGGTAGCACCAATTCAGCAACTCAGCCACCAACTCGGCCGTCGACGGATCCGCGCCATCGACCCACGAGCGGAAGGATCCGGCATCGCGACAAAGCGGCTTTGCGGAGGTTTGGTTGACTGCTTCCCTTTCCATGGATGCTAGGTAACGGTTTTGTCTGCGGTCGTCAACTGTTCACCGGAAGGCGGGATGCACCAGCCCAGTCCAAGCCGTGGTATCACGGTAGTGTTGGGCAAGCACCCCATAATGACGCCGTTGCGGAGGAACGAGAGCGCCACTTGAGAATGGTGCGCTCACTCTTCCCAGCGCGAAAAGATGTTTGGAAGAGTGGTCGATCTGCTGGTGAATGTATTCGGGCAACGGTCGCGACAGCCGCCGCGCGTGATTCATTTCCATGGTGTGTCCAACCAGGGCGCTTGGCGGAACCGGAAAATGCTGCGGATACCAGCCCCCATCAAGTTGCGTAGGTCTCACCATCCTACCGGCGAAGCGGGCGGGATAACGAAGCAGCAGGAACCAAGCATCTTGTTGAGGCGGGCGCAATCCCACGAGTTCATGCCAACGTTTCGGTGAATGCCAGTCGTGATCCCGAAAATCGGACCAAAGACTCACCCAAGCGGGTTCAAAGGGAAAAGCAGTCCGATTGGCGCTCATGAACTTTAGCAGAGCCGCCAAAATCGGATGAGAGTCCAAGCGAGCAACCTGATACCCAAGTGTTGGTTGGGCAAGAAACTCCTTAAGTTTTAGGTCAAGCCAGTCCGTTCTCGCCAATCGCCTCCGAGGTGACCCGGTTGACCGGTCGTAATCTGAAAATTCCGGCACGCCGTCGAGACAGGCGCGCTCAAACACCGAGTGCATACCAGAAAGATTCAAGACGCGAATAAGCAACTTGCTGTGATGCGGAGCGCCCAACGCGCCTGAGGCATCGTGAAAATTGTTGTCATTCTCGCTCGATAGAAAACTTGGGTTCAATTCCTCTTGCACGAACCTAACGTGGTAATCTTGGACCGCGTCTTTAATCCTTGAACTGTCGGAGAGCCGGTTGCTCACGGCAGCCGCGCGATCGGCAAATTGTTGGAACCTCTTCGCGCCGATCCGGCGGTCGTGGAAAAGATTCCACCCCATCGTCGCCACAAAATGGTCGGTGTCGTTCACCATGGCAGTAATCACGCGGTCGTGCGGCGGTTGGTGGAACACGCGGCAATGCTGCGAAGGCCACAAACCAGATTCAAGAATCAATTTTTGAACTTCACCAGGCGTCCGTGGCGGATTTCCGTCAACTCCATCGCGTTCGGCTCATTTGCCACGCCGATCAGTTCGATAAAAAAATATCGTCGCACGCCTTGGAGCGTGCGTCCTCGAAAAGCTTGTTCGGCCCGGCGGAGCGGATGGTCACGCCGCTGGTTCCGAAATAAATCCGCACCGGCGTCCCCCACGGGTCGGTGAATTCGCCCTTCTCGTTGGCGGCCATCTTGGTCGGGATGATGACGAGCAGGTTCTTGTCATTTTTGCCGGAAAGGGAGCGGAAGATTTCCGCGTTGCCGCCGGCCGGATAAGCGCCGGCGCGCTCCTTGTATTGCTGCAACGCGCCGAACAGGGTGTCCACATTGGCGACATACTCGCGAAAGGCCGTGGCCTGTTTCCAACGCACCCATTTCTGGTAGCCGAGCCAGCCGGTCACCACCGCGATGACGATGGCGGCGATGAGCAGGAAGAGCTTGATAATGCGGACAATGGACACCGTCGCTTCCGTATCAATCGGAGCGGGCACGGATGATTTGATGATCAGGCTGGGCATGGCTTGTTTGCCGGTTTACGCGGCAAACAAAGCTGGTTTCATGCCGCCGGGAGAGGCGCCGCGGTGCTGTGACGCACGATCATCTCCGCCGGGAGCCGCTGCGGCTCGACGGGCTCGCCCTTGATCAGCTTGAGCATCGTGTCCATCGCCATCGCGCCGAGCCGGAGTTTGGGCTGGCGCACCGTGGTGAGCGGCACGCGGAAATATTCCGCGACGAGCGTGTTGCCGAAGCCGGCCACGGAGACGTCGGTGGGGATGCGCACGCCCTGGTTGAGCAGGGTATCCGCAGCGCCGATGGCGACCATGTCGTTGACGGCCTGGAGGGCGGTCGCCTTGACCCCTTCGCTCATCAGTTGTGTCGCGGCGCGCACGCCGTCCTCGATGTTGCTCCCGGCGGCGAAGATCAAACGGTCATCCACCTCGCGCCCGGCTTCGCGCAACGCCCGCCGGTAGCCCTCGAAGCGCTCGGCCGCCCACGGCGCGACCTGCGGCCCGGCGAGAAACGCGATGCGCCGGTGGCCGAGTTCGAGCAGGTGACGGGTGACGTTGTAGCTGGCCGTCACGTCGTCGGTCTCCACGGTGGCGAACCCGCCGCAGAACGGCGCGGCGTGACCGAGCAGCACGGTGGGATTTTTTCGCGCGCGCAAATCCTCGTAAACGGCCGCGCGCTGCGCGAGCCGGTAAACGGGCGAAAGGAACAGCCCGTCCACGCGACGCGCCATCAGACGGCGGATGGCGGCCTC
>JACQFS010000045.1 GCA_016199935.1 Verrucomicrobiota bacterium | reverse complement strand
TTGCCGGGCTGCGCGTGCCACGTCACGCCGCCGAGTTCCGTGAAGCCGAAGCCCAGCGCGGCCCACGCGGGCACGGCGGCGGCGTGCTTGTCCATGCCCGCGGCGAGGCCGACGGGATTGGGGAAGCGCAGGCCGAAAAGTTCGACGGGCAATTCCTCCGCGCCGAGGAAGGAGTGGAGCGCATCGCACAGCAACGCGCTGCGGCTGACGCACCCGAGCGCGGCGAGCGTGCGGTTGTGGATGTCCTCCGAGTCCTGCGTGAAGAGCAGCGGGCGGAGGCAGTGGCGGTAGAAGGAGGTCATTGTAAACTGAAGAGGCAAACCACGGATGAACACGGATAAACACGGATGCTGAACAGGTCCGCTTTCAATCCGTGTTCATCCGTGTTCATCCGTGGTTGAAATCAGGAGCCTTTGAGAAAAAACCCGCGCTGCCTTTCATTGATCGGCATCGCCAGTTTTTCCATCACGGCGAGCATGTCCTCCCACACGCGACGCTTGTCGGCGAGGGCCTGCGTGCGGAGCAGATACGAGGGATGAAACGTCGGCATCACCGGCACGCCGCGGAAAGTCTGCCACTTGCCGCGCAGGCGCGTGATGCCGGTGAGGCCGAGCAAGCCTTCCACCGCCGTCGCGCCGAGGGCGACGATGACCCGCGGCTGGATAAGGTCAAACTGCTCCATCAGCCACGGCTTGCACGTGTCCATCTCGACGGGCGTGGGCTTGCGGTTGCCGGTCGCGTGGGGCGGCGTGTCGGGCCGGCATTTCAAAATGTTGGCGATGTAAACGCTGTCGCGCGACAGGCCCATCGTCTGGATGATCTTGGTGAGGAGTTGGCCCGCCGCGCCGACGAACGGCTCGCCCGCGCGATCCTCGTCGGCCCCCGGCGCCTCGCCCACGAACATGAGCTGCGCGTGAATGTCGCCGACGCCGAACACGACGTTCGCGCGCGTGGTGACGAGGTTCGGGCACTTCACGCAAGCGAGCGCGCGCTGGCGCAAGTCCGCCATCGCGACCTCCTTCGCGGCGCGATCCAGCGGCGGCGGAAGGGGCGCGAGCGATTGCGGAGCCCGAACGGCCGCGACCGCCGGACGCGACGGAGCGGGAGCCGGCGCCGACGGTGAAAATGAACGCGCCGCCGGAGCCGCGACGGGGCGGCCCGGGGTGACCGCGAGCGCCGCAAGCGACTCCGGCGCGGCGGCCACGAAGCGCGTGCCGTGCGCCTTGAGGTCTTCGAGATGGGTGATCGCCGCGTCGAGCAGCTCGGCGAATTGCGTCGGCATGGCGGCGATGCTAGTCGCGCGCGGGCGCGGCGCGCAAAAGTTTTTTCGCCGCGCGCACGACGCGACGTGGCCGGACGAGTGGCGCATTTCGTCCGCCGTGACTGGGGCGCGACAGCGGCGGAATTCTGCACGTTGCAAATCTGGCGCAAAATCGTGACTCGCTATTCGTTGACACCGATGGCACGCGACCTGCAATACTCGCGCGTGCGTCGTTTTGTATGAGCGGCGCATCAAGGAAAGAAAAAACATGACACTGGACCTGTTGGTGTTGAGCGCGGGAGCCGTGATGCTCCTGAGCTGGCTCAACGGTGGCAGCAGCGCCGCGAGGCGTTCGCTACCGCAATGAAACACGGCCGGGGTGGTGGGCGCTGTAGGAGGTGACCGCCGCCCCGGCTTTTGGTTTCCTGACCGGCAGACGCGGGTCAGGTGAGAGGAGTGAAACCGGGGAATGCGCCGAAGATTCAACCAGATCGCGGTCGCCGTGATTTACGCCGTGGCCGGCGAAGGCGGCGTCTCCTTTGCCATCGCGGGGTTCACCACGGCCGGTCAGGCGAGGTTCGCCGCCCGGCGTTTGTTGTTTTCGGCGCGCGCGAAATGGATAAAATCCCGCGCATGCTCACCCGTCACTGCTGGAAATGCGGACGCGAATACAAACTGGGCGGCACCCCCGGCCGCAGCGAAGCCTGCGACTGCGGCACCGAACTGAAGTGCTGCCGCAACTGCGCAAGCTACGACCCGCGCGTGGCCGAGCAATGCCGCGACCGCCGCGCCGAACTCGTCCACGACAAGGAGTCGGCGAATTTCTGCGAGTGGTTTGAGATGGTTCGCCGCGAATACGTCGCGCCGGGCAGCGCGGGCCAGTCGCGCGAGGACAAGGCCAGGGACACGCTCAAGAAGTTGTTCGGGGATTGAAGCGGGGCGGCGCGGAGGAAATCCGAAATCCGAAGCTCGAAATCCGAAACAAATCCAAATGGCGAAATGAACCAATGACTGAAACCCCGAGCCTCGTCGCGCGAGGGTTGGATTTGGGTGTTTCAGGATTTGGGGAGTGATTGAAAAACTGTGGGCAGAGGAATGGGGTTTCAAAGTTTTGTTCCTCTGCCCCCATTCCTCTGCCGCTTTGCCATTGCCGCTGGGATTTTGAAATCGTTTCGGGTTCCGGATTTCGAGCTTCGGATTTTTTCCGCCCGCACCTTCCGCTTGCCGCACCCGCTCCTGCGTTTTACGGTGCGCTCCATGATCGAGCTCATTCAATTTCCGTGGAGTAACTTCTGCGCCGTCGCCCGCCGCATTCTCGAAGCCTCGGGCGCGGATTTCAAAATCACCAACGTCCCCAACGGCGAGCGCTCGCTCGTCTGGAAAATCACCGGCGGCAAATACTACGGCGTCCCCGTGCTGCGCGACGGCCGCAAGGTCATCTTCGAGTCCGGCGACGATACGCAGGACGTGGCTCGTTACCTCGACCGCAGGTTCAAGCTCGGCCTGTTCCCGAAAAACCTCGCCGGAATTCAGGACGTGGTGTGGCGGCACATCGAGGACGCGGTGGAGACGCCGGAGTTCAAACTCAGCGACTCGCACTGGCGCGAGTATGTGCCGAAGGCCGACACCCTCGGCTTCGTGCGGCACAAGGAGCGCAAGTTCGGCCGCGGCTGCCTCGACCGCTGGGCCGGCGAGCGCAAGCAACTGCTCGCGCAGTTCGAGTCCGCACTCGCGCCCTACGAGGCGATGCTCGCCACGCGCCCGTGGCTGCTCGACGAACGCCCGCGCTTCGTGGACTTCGATCTCTACGGGATGTTCTACAATTTCCTCTGGTCCGGCCATTACGCGATTCCCCAAAGCCGGCCGCGCCTGCGTGAGTGGTATGGCCGCGTGAGCAAGGTGAAGCTCGCCGCGTGAACGCGCGCCACGCAAACGAAACCAACTTTCGCTTGTCCCCGACCCGTCGGCCGTTTTACAAACGGCTCGTGGTGAGCGGAAAGTTCTTTTTCCCACCGTGCCTTCGGCGCGGACGCTCCCCTTCCCCGTCGGAAACTTCCACCCCATGATCAACCACCCCGAACCCGCCGCCGCTCCAGACCCCACCGAAAAGCCCTTGCGCCAGCGCCGCTCGCCGTGCGACGAAGATGGCGACCCAAATACCGCCCGCTGCGTGAAAAATTACGTCCTCGATACCAACGTCCTCCTCCACGACCCGAACTCGCTCGTGAACTTTCAGGACAACCACGTCCTGATTCCCATCGAGGTGCTCGAGGAGATCGATCGCTTCAAGCGTGAGTCCAGCGAACTCGGCCAGAACGCCCGCGCCGTCTCCCGCGCGCTCGATGCGCTCCGCGGCAAGGGCCGCCTCAAGGACGGCGTGAAGCTGGAGAACGGCGGCACCCTCCGCGTCATCTTCCACGACACGAAGGAGGGCGCGCCCTTCGGCAGCGCCACGGCCGACAACCGCATCCTCGCCGCCGCCCTCGGCATCCAGAAGGCCGGCCCCAAGACGCGCACGATTCTCATCACCAAGGACATCAACCTCCGCCTCAAGGCCGATGCGCTCGGCCTCGCCGCCGAGGATTACGAGACCGACCGCATTTTCCTCACCGACCTCTACACCGGCATGGTGGAAAAAACCGTCGCACCCGAAGTCATCGCGAAGTTCCGCGCCAACGGCGAAATGGAACTCAATGGCGGCGGCACCTATTCCCCGAACGAATTCTGCACGCTCATCGAGGAGGGCAATCCCAAGAAGGCCGCGCTGACCAAAGTGGACGCCACCGGCAGGAAGCTCATCCCCATCGGCGATTTCCGCGAGGGCGTGTGGGGCATCAAGCCACGCAACCGCGAGCAACACTACGCCCTCGACGCGTTGCTCGACGACCGCGTGAAGCTCGTGACGATGATGGGCAAGGCCGGCACCGGCAAGACGCTCCTCGCGATGGCCGCCGGCCTCAAGCGCACCGTGCATGACCGCGAGTTCCGCCGGCTCGTCGTCGCACGCCCGACCATCTCGATGGGCAAGGAACTCGGCTTCCTCCCCGGCACGCTCGAGGAAAAGCTCAGCCCGTGGATGCAGCCGATTCACGACGCGCTCGAACTCCTCACCGACCTGAACATGGGCCACGAACACCGCCGCAGCACCGACCTTATGCGCAGCGGCGCCATCGTGGTCGAGGCGCTCAGCTACATTCGCGGACGCAGCATTGCCAACCAGTTCATGATCATTGACGAGGCGCAGAACCTCACGCCGCTCGAAGTGAAGACCATCATCACGCGCGTGGGTGCCGGCACCAAGATCGTCTTCACCGGCGACCCGTATCAGATTGACAACCCCTACGTGGACTCGTCCTCGAACGGCTTCAACTACGTGGTCAGCAAATTCCGCTCGCAACCCATCGCCGCGCACATCGAGCTGCAAAAGGGCGAGCGCAGCGAACTGGCGGAGTTGGCGGCGAATATCCTGTAGTTGCGGGCAATTAAATCGCGGAGGCGCGGAGAAAGGTGGAGCGACTTCACGCTTTACGCTTCACTGCTTACTCATTACTCCTGACCCATGACCATCGCCGTTCCCAAGGAAATCAAATCGCAGGAATACCGCGTGGCGCTGCCGCCGTCGGGCGCCTACCAGCTCGTCAAGCGCGGGCACAAGGTCGTGGTCGAGACGAACGCGGGCGCGGGCGCGGGCTTTCCCGATGCCGATTACATCGCCGCCGGCGCGGAAGTCGTCGCCGATCACAAGACCGTCTTTGAGCGCGGCGATCTCGTCGTGAAGGTGAAGGAGCCGCAGCCGGAGGAGTTCGCGCTGCTGCGGCCCGGCCAGATTCTTTTCACCTACCTGCACCTCGCCGCGAGCCGGCCGCTCACGGAGGCGCTGCTCAAGTCCGGCGTCACGGGCATCGCCTACGAGACCATCGAGGTGAACCGCCGCCTGCCGTTGCTCGAACCGATGAGCGAAATTGCCGGGCGCATGAGCATCCTCGTGGGCGGCTATTTTCTGGCGAAACATTTCGGCGGCAGCGGGACGTTGCTCGGCGGCGTGCCGGGCGTGTTGCCGGGCAAGGTGGTGGTGCTCGGCGGCGGCGCGGCGGGCGTCAACGCCGCGCGCATGGCGCAGGGCCTCGGCGCGGACGTGACCATCCTCGAAGTGGACCTGGAGCGGATGCGTTTCCTCGACATCACGCTGCACACGGCGCACACGCTTTACTCGAACGAATCACATTTGCTCGAACTACTCCCGACCGTGGACCTGCTCATCGGCGCGGTGCTCGTGCCCGGCGCGAAGGCACCCAAGCTCATCAATCGCGAAATGCTCCGCCGGATGCGCCCCGGCAGCGTGCTGGTGGACATCGCGGTGGACCAGGGCGGCTGCGCCGAGACCACGCGCCCGACGACGCATCACGACCCGGTGTTCGTGGAGGAAGGCGTGACGCATTACTGCGTGGCAAACATGCCCGCCGCCTACTCGCGCACCGCCACGCAGGCGCTGACGAACGTCACCTATCGCTACATCGAACTGCTCGCCGACAACGGACTCGCCGAAGCGTGCGCGCGGCAGCCGGCGCTCGTCGGCGGCATCAACGTGATGGGTGGGAAGCTCACGTGCAAAGCGGTGGCGGAGGCGCACGGGATGCCGTTTGTCCCGGCCGCGTTGCCGTAACCCCGGCCCCGGTTGAATCGTCCGATGCCCAGGCCAGTCGAAGAATCATGAAGCCGATGTCACACACGCTGCACCTGCCGCTGCTCGCGGTGGCAGTCGTGTTGCTCGGTGAAACATCCGAGGCCGCGTCGCGCCGCAACAACCGGCCGCGCCAGAATCCCCCGGCGCAGAATCAGAATCAAAACCCGAACCCGCAGACGCCCACCGCCAAGCCGGCCGCGCCCGCCACGGTCGCGTTCAAGGACGTGGCGATGAACGCGTCGTTCTACTTCGCGTCCGACACCAACCACTACTTCCGCTACACGAAGGCGTCCGCCACCATGGCGACCTCGCCCACCGGCACGGCGACGCCGATGTCGCCGGACGCGCAGGTGTTGCCCGCCGACGCCGCAAAAGCCTCCGCGCCGCCGAAGGGCTGAACCGGCGGCAGTGAGTCGGCCGAAGACTATCATCGGCAACTGGCGCTGGCTGGCGGCATCAACTCGACGGAGACCAATTCACACGGGAGAGATCGGAAGTTTTTTTGGCTTGGCGCATTGGTTGGAGTGCCTAGGCTCCGAGCGTCGGCTTCAAATCAACCGCCATTCATTTATGAAACTCTGGTTGCTCCGTGCCCTGCTGCTAGGTCTGTTTATCTCCACCAGTCTCCACGCGGCTGACCCGCTCGACATCTGGACCGTCCGCAACCCGCTGCCCACGCCGAACGATCTGCGCGCGGTCACCACGGGCAACGGCCTCGTCGTTGCCGTCGGCACGGCGGGAACCATCGTGACCTCGGCGGACGCCGGCGACACCTGGACCACGCAGGATCCGGGCGTGACGAATGTGAATGTGAGCCTCGTGGGCGTGGCGTATGGGAACGGCCGGTTCGCGGCGGTGTCGGAACTGGGTTCGCAGCACGCGATCCTCACCTCGCTCAACGGGACGAACTGGACCACCAACTCGGGCGTGTCGAGCAACGTGACCGCTTTTACCGGTCTCGCGTTTGGAGGCGGAACTTTTGTGGCGGTCGGCTACGGCACCGTCACCAACGGGGTGTCCGCCGCCTCCGCCGGTTCGAGTCTGCCGCAAAGCCAGGTCATCAACACGGGCGCCAATCAGGGGAGCATCCACATCAGTTATGATTTCTACGCCGTCCCCGACCAGATGACGATTTTCTACAACGGGACCAACATCTACGACACCGGCTACATCAGCGGCGCGGGGCAGTTCGACGTGAATTACGGGCCGGGCGGCGCGACCAACGTGACCATCATCATGAACCAGTTCACGAACCCGGTCCCCGGCTCGACCTGGCAATACTCGGTCGCGATCGGCGGCCCCGGCGGTTCCGCGGCCACGAACATCATCCTGACCTCGGCGGACGGTGTGTCGTGGACGCGGCAAGCCGGCGGGTTGAACGACGCCCTCAACGCCGTCACCTACGCGCAGAACCAGTTTGTCGCGGTCGGCGGGACGGCCTCCCCGACCAACCGCGGCCACCTCATCACCTCGCCGGACGGCATCACGTGGACGACGCGACGGACGAATGTGCCGGCGCTCTACGCGGCGGTGGCGGGAAATGCGAACGGCTTCGCCGCCGTGGGCGGACGCCTCACTTCGCGCTCGGCCAACTGCGTGACGTGGACGGATGCGACGGACGTGGGCATCGGGTTGGCCACGCGCAACGCCATCGCGGCGGGCACCAATTTCTTTGTCGCCGCGGACACGACCCGGGGCGTGAGCGATTCTTCCGTTTTCGACACCTCGACCGATGGCGCGGCGTGGACGACGAACGGCACTTTCGAAAGCGTGAGCGCCATCACGTTCGCCAACGGCCGCTTCTACGCCGTCGGCACGGCCAACCAACCCGGCGTCTCGCCGCTCGGAACCAAACCGGCACTCCTTTTTTCCGACGACGGGATCGGGTGGAAGCGGCGGACGGGCGGGTTGCGAAACGTCGGCGGGAGCCGGGCACCGGAGTTCACCGCCGCCGCCTACGCCAACGGAGTGTTCGCCGCCTTCACCACCAACCCGATCGGCCAGGCGCCGGCGGTGTTCCGTTCCACCAACGGGGCGGATTGGACGGGGAACATCTATGGCGGCGGGGCGCTGGCGACCGGCGCGATTTTTACGAACGGCCAGTTTGTGGCGGTGGGCGGCTACGCCGGCACGGATTACACCAGCATCGCCACCTCGACCGATGCGTCCAACTGGACCGCGCGGGTCACCGGCTCGGTGGGCGCTCTCTCGTCGGTGGCCTTCGGGAACGGCCTGTATGTCGCCGTGGGCCGGCGCAGTTCCGGCGCACGGCCGGTGCTGACTTCGGTGGACGGGACGGGCTGGAGTTTTCAGACCCCGGGCATCAGCAACGACCTGTTCGGCGTCGCGTTCGGCGGCGGAAATTTTGTGGCCGTCGGCGCGGCGGGCACGGTGGCGCGCTCGGCCGACGGCGTGAACTGGACGGTGCAATCCATCACGGCCTCAAACCACCTGCGCGGGGTGACGTTTGCCAACAGCCAGTTCGTGGCCGTCGGCGACTGGGGCGGCATTTTCACTTCGCCCAACGGGACTTCATGGACGCGGCGCACCTCGGGAGTGATCCAGAATCTGAACACGGCGACCTTTTTCAAAGGCCGCTACGTCGTGGGTGGTGACGGCGGCAAGGTGCTCACGTCCACCGACGCGATCGCCTGGAGCGCCACCGATTCGGGAACGGATCTGGCAATTTACGGCACCGCCGCCAGCGCCAACGTGCTGCTGCTCGTCGGCGATTCGATCCTGCTCGACACATCGACGAACGGGCTCGACTGGAGCGTGCGCGATCTTTCCGATCCGCTCGAGGCGCTGTTTCGCGAAGTGCTCGGCGTGGATGACCGCATCCTGGCACTGGGCGGCGCGCAAGCGGTGTCGCCGGCGGGCCGCAACTGGGCCGGCAACCAGACCGGCGGTCTGCTCGCCGGCAATGGCGCGGTTTACACCAACGGCCTGGTCGTCGCCGTCGGCACCGACGAACCCGGACAGACGACGCGGATCAGCACGTCCACCGACCGCGGCGATTCGTGGACGACCGCGACGCTCGGCACTCTGGGCCAGCTCTACGGCATCGTCCACGGCAACGGCCTGTTCGTCGCGGTGGGCGACCGGCCCGGCGGCAGCAACGCGGTGATTCTCACCTCGACCAACGGCTTCAACTGGACGCCGCGCAATTCCGGCACGAACACCACGCTGCACGACATCGCTTACGGCAACGGCATCTTCGTCGCGGTGGGCTACAACGGCGGGGTGAAATCCACCGACGGCATCACGTGGACGCCCGCGCCCGCCGCCGCGGGCGGCACGGTGGCGTTCGGCGGCGGAAAGTTCATCGCCGCCGACAGCGGCATTTTGCTGTCAACCAACGGCACCACGTGGGTCAACGTGCTGAGCAACTCAGTGTCGTTGGAAAACGTGCGCTACGGTTTGGGAACCTTCGTGGCCGCCGGACCCTCGGGCATTTACACTTCGACCAACGGCAGCGCGTGGCAGCAGCGCTTCGTCGCCACGCGGCAGAAGCTCAATGCCGTGGGTTTCGCCAACGACTCCGCCTACGTCGTCGGCTACAGCGGCACCATTTACCAGTCGGGCTACCTCGCCAGCACGCCGGCCACCATTGTTCGGGGACCGCAAAGCCAGACGGTCATCAGCGGGGCCGCCGCCACGTTCACCGCGAATGTCACGGGCCGGTTGCCGATGAATTTCCAGTGGTTCAAAAATGGCGTGCCCATCCCGGGCGCCACGGACGCCGCCCTGACGTTCGCGGCGGCGACGACGTCCGATACGGGCAGCTACCACGTCGTCGCGGCCAACGAATTCGGCGCGCAGGCCAGTTCGCCGGCGACCCTCACGGTCGCCTCGATCAGCGTCAGCGTGAACCCGCAGGTGCTCTACCTCTTCACGGGCACCACCGGCGCGTTCACCGCGGTCGTCACCGGCGGGACGCCGACGAGCTACCAGTGGCGGCTCAATGCATCTTTCATCCCCGGAGCTACGAACGCGGCACTGGTTTTCACCAACGCCCAGTATTCCAACACTCTCGGCTACTACTACGTCACCGCATATTTCCCCTACGGCGCGCTGGAGAGCACCGTTGACGCCTACCTCGCGCTGATCAGCGATCTGTCCGAGATCAATCTCTATTACGACGACGCCTACCAGTCGGTTCCAGTCGGCTCGAACGTGGTCATCGGAGCCTCCGTCGCCGGCCCGACGCCGCTCAGCCTGCAATGGCGCAAAAATGGCGCCCTCATCCCGGGCGCGACCAACCGGACGCTCGTCTTCACCAACGCCCAGGTGACCAACTCCGCCGGCTACACCTACTTGGTGACCTACGCGCAGGGGTCGCTGACCAACACGTCGGCGTCCACGCTCATCGTCTATGCCAACGACCCGCCCGTGTTTTCCGGCGGACAGTTGCTTGATCCCACTCATTTTCAGATCACGTTCACCGGGCTGACCAACCGCTATTACCAGATTGATTACACCACCAACCTCACCCAGCCGATCAACTGGCAAGTGCTCGACTACCCGCTGGTGGTGACGAATCCGGTGAACTATCCCGTCCTCCTGCCGGCGCTGCCTTCCTCAAAACAACATTTCTTCCGGCTGCAACTTCTGCCGCCGTAAATCTTCCGGGGGGACGAACTCCGCGAGTCCCGGCTTCACCCCCACAACTGCCGGTCCAGCGAGCGATACTGGATGGCTTCGCTGACGTGGTCGGGCAAAATGTTCTCCGTGCCCGCGAGGTCGGCGATGGTGCGGGCCACCTTGAGGATGCGGTCGTAGGCGCGGGCGCTGAGGTTCATGTTCCCCATCGCGAACTTCAACAGCTCATTCGCCGCCTCGTCGAGCGCGCAGAATTCCTTCAGCTCCTTCGTGCCCATCCGCGCGTTGCAGGAAATTTTCCGTCCGGCGAAACGCTGCTGCTGCCGCTGCCGCGCCGCGACCACGCGCCCGCGGATCGCGACGGAAGGCTCGCCCGGCTTGGCCGCGCTCATCTCGCGGAACTTCACCGCCGGCACCTCCACGTGCAGATCAATGCGGTCGAGCAGCGGGCCGGAGATGCGGCCGAGATAATTCTGGATGTCGCGCGGCGAACTCCTCGACTCGCCGGGCATTTTTCCGTCCGGCGTCGGGTTCATCGCGGCCATGAGCATGAACTGCGACGGGAACGTCATCGTGCCCGCGGCGCGCGAGATGGTCACGCGGCCCTCTTCGAGCGGCTGCCGCATCGTTTCGAGCGCGCTGCGTTTGAACTCGGGCAACTCATCGAGAAAAAGCACGCCGTGGTGCGCGAGGGAAATCTCACCGGGCGTCGGGTTGATGCCGCCGCCGAGCAAGCCCGCGTCGCTCGCAGTGTGATGCGGCGCGCGGAAAGGCCGGCGCGTCACGAGCGCCTGCCCCGGCGCGAGCAGCCCGACGATGCTGTGAATCTTCGTCGTCTCCAGCGCCTCGTCGAGCGTGAGCGGCGGGAGGATGGTCGGCAGGCGTTTCGCGAGCATGCTCTTGCCCGTGCCCGGCGGGCCGATGAGCAGCGCGTTGTGTCCGCCGGCCGCGGCGATTTCCAGCGCGCGCTTCACGGACTCCTGGCCTTTCACGTCGGCGAAGTCCACGTCGTCCGGCGTCGCCTCGTCAAAAATTTTCGCCGTGTCCACGCGCACGGGCGCGATGTGCTCCGTGCCTTCGAGAAAGCTCACGGCCTCGCGCAGGTTCTGAATCGGGATGACGCTGAGGCCCGCGACCACGGCGGCCTCCGCGGCGTTGTCCTTCGGCACGAGCAACCCGGTGAGCCCCTGCTGCTTCGCGCGGATCGCAATCGGCAGGACTCCTTTGACCGTCCGCACCGCACCGGTGAGCGCGAGTTCGCCGACCATCGCGAAGTTGTCGAGTTGGTCCGTCTCGAACTGCTCGCTCGCCGCGAGCATCCCGACGGCGATGGGGAGATCGAAGCTCGGCCCCTCCTTCTTCACGTCGGCGGGGGCGAGGTTGATGGTCGTTTTGCCCATCGGAAACTTGAAACCGGAGTTGGTGATCGCGGTGCTCACGCGGTCGCGCGACTCCTTCACGGCCGTGTCCGGCAGGCCGACGATGACGACGATGGTGTCGCCGAAACCCGCGTTGACCTCGACCTCGACGGGAAACGCCTCGATACCTTGGACGGATGCGGAACAAACCCGGGCGAGCATGGGCGAGTTAATGCCAACACCCGCCGCCGCGGCAACGTGAAATTTTCGCGGGTCAAATCAGAGTTTGCCTCCGCGCCCGCGAAAACTTACAAACTGGAAATTCCATCACCCGCGTCGCCGCCATGACCCCGCCTAAAAAACCGAAGAACGAAGCCCGCCGCCTCGCGGTGCTGTGGCAATACGACGTGCTCGACACGATGCCGGAGCAGGCGTTCGACGATCTCACACAGCTCGCCGCGACCATCTGCGGCGCGCCCATCGCCTCGCTCTCGATCCTCGGCGAGGACAAGCAGTGGTTCAAATCCAGGGTCGGCCTCAGCCGCTCGGAGACCTCGCGTGACATCTCCTTCTGCGGCCACGCCATTTTGCAGAAAGGCCTCTTCATCGTGCCCGACGCGCTCAAAGACCGGCGCTTCGCCGACAACCCGCTTGTCACCGCCGATCCGCGCATCCGCTTCTACGCCGGCGCGCCGCTCATCACGGCCGACGGTCACGCGCTCGGCGCGCTCTGTGTCATCGACAAGGTGCCGCGGACCCTGACCGAGAGTCAAAAGTCGTCACTCCTCCTGCTCGCCCGTCACGTCATGTTGCTGCTCGAACTCCGCCGCCAGGTGCGCGACCTCCAAAGCGTCCGGATCAACCGCGGGCCCGACGCCGCCGCCCGCCGCGCCGCGCCGGGAAAGAAACGGGGCAGCGCCGGCAGCCAAAGCGCCCGTCCCGATTGAAGGTGCCGCGCCTACTTCGCCGGCGCGGCGAAAACTTTCTGCAAAATCTCCGTTGTCCGCGCCGCCGGATTCGCGCGGATGGACTTCTCCTCGGCCGCAATCATCTTGAACAGCCCGTCCATCGCCCGGCCCGTCACGTAGCCGTCCACGTCGAGCGCGCCGCCGGAGGACGCCTTGCTTTTCTTGCTGCCGAAGAGCGACGTGAGCGCCTGGGCTTCGCCGAACTTGCCGGTCAGCTCCTTGTATTTCTGCGTCACGCCCACCGCGTCGGTCGCCTTGGCGATGATCGGCCGGAATTTTTCCGCGAGCGCGGCCTCGCTGTTGCGCTTGAAGTATTGCGTCGCCGCGTCGGGCGCGCCCTTCAGGATCGCCTGCGCGTCGGTGATGCTCATCTTGGTGATGCTGTCGGCGAGGATGCTCAGGCCGGCGGGCACGGCCTGCTCGGCGGCGCGGTTCATCGAGACGGTGAAATCATCCACAAGCTGTCCCTGCCCCGCGAGCCGCGCGGCGGACTCGACCTTCTTGAGCGTCTCCGGCAGCGGAATTTTCACGTCGAGATTTTTCAGGAAGCCATCGGGCTTGCCGAGATTCGTGATCGCGGACTTCGCGCCCTTCGCCAGCGCCTCCTTCAAGCCCTTGGTCATTTCATCGCCAGTCAGCGCGGTGGTGCCGGCGGCGTTGGTGGTCAGCAGGCCGCCGAGATTTTTCAACAGGTCGGCGGCGCGCGACTCGGCGGTGAGGAGGCAAAGCAAAAGGGCGACGGTGGCGGAGCAGAAAGTTTTCATAAGCAGCGGCGCGAAACTCGGCTGCCGGCGGGGAAAGTCAAGGCGCGCGAATCCGCTTGGCGTGCCGGCTCGGCCTTCGGCAACATCCGCGCGTCGTCATGAAAATCCGCCTCGTCTTCCTGCTCACGGCGCTGATCGCGCTGAATCTTTTCGCCGCCGGCAAACAGCTCACCGGCCAGCACGCGCCCGCCGCGTCGCCCGCGCTCTCGCCCGCCGAGGCGCAGAAAAGATTCTCCGTGCCACCCGGCTTCGAGGTGCGTCTGTTCGCCGCCGAGCCGGATGTCATCAATCCCGTCGCGATGACGTGGGATGAGCGCGGGCGGCTGTGGGTCGTGGAGCTTTACGAATATCCACTCGGCGCGCCGAAAGGCACCAAGCCGCGCGACCGCATCATCATTCTCGAAGACACCGATGGCGACGGCCGCGCGGACAAGCGCACCATCTTCGCCGACGGACTGAATCTCGCGACGGGTATTCTCCTCGGCAACGGCGGCGTGTATGTCGGCCAGGCGCCGGAGATTTTATTTTTGCAGGACACGAACGCGCCGCTGCTCGCCGGCGCGGGCGCGTTTGAAAAAGCGAACAAGCGCACCGTGCTGCTGAACGGCTTCGGACTCGAAGACCGCCACGAGCTGCTCAACGGCTTCACGTGGGGGCCGGACGGCTGGCTTTATCTCACGCACGGTGTTTTCACGCATTCGTCGGTGAAAATTCCCGAGGCCACCGAGCCGGGCGTCACGGTCAATGCCGCCGTCGCGCGCTTTCATCCGCGCACGAAAAAATTCGAGGTCTTCGCCGACGGCACGAGCAATCCGTGGGGCGTGGACTTCGACCGCACCGGCAACGCCTTCGTCAGCGCGTGCGTCGTGGACCATTTCTGGCACATGGCACCCGGCGGCATTTACGTGCGGCAGGGCGGCATCCCCGGCAATCCCTACGCCTACGAACTTTTGCCGAGCATCGTGGATCACCGGCATCACATGGCCGCCTACTCCGGCGTGAACATTTATCAGGGCAATCAATTTCCCGCCGCGTGGCTCGGCCTCGCGTTCATGGGCAACATCCACCAGAGCGCCGTGAACTGCGACCGCCTCACGCCCAACGGCTCGAGCTTCAAGGCCACGGCGGAAAAAGATTTCCTCGTCGCGAACGACGGCTGGTTCCGTCCCGTGAGCGAGCAGACCGGCCCCGACGGCGCGCTGTGGATTGCCGACTGGTATGACAAATACCCTTGCTACCAAAACGCCCGCGCCGACCCCGAGGGCGTGGACCGCGAGCGCGGCCGCATCTGGCGCGTGGTGTGGACGGGCCAGGAGCCGCGAAAAAAAGTCGCGTCGCGGCCCGACGTGAAAATGGACCTCGCGAAACTTTCCTCGCGCGACCTCGTGAAACTTCTCGCGCACCCGAACATCTGGCAGCGCCGCACCGCGCAGCGCATTCTCAACGAGCGCCGCGACGACACCGTGCAGGGCGAGTTGCAGAAACTTTTCGCCGGTGGCGCGACGCTCGACGCCCGCCTCGCCGCGTTCTGGACGCTCTACACTTCCGGCTATCTCGCCGACGACATTCTCGCGAAGGCCGCGCTCGACCCCGAGCCCGCCGTGCGCGCGTGGGCCGCGCGGCTCACCGGCGAGCAGCGTCTTCCGAATCACGTCACCGAGCAGCGCCTGGAAAAACTCGGCGGCGACCCCGACCCGACCGTGCGCCTCGCCACCGCCGTCGCGTGCCGGCAGTTCACCTCCGACGCGCTGACGGTGGACCAGCCCGTGCCCGCCGACTTCGCGACCAAGCTGCGCCCCGGCGAGTCATTGGAGCAAATCACCATCGCCTCGCGCGACGGCACGGACCCGCTGCTGCCGTTCATGATTTGGATGGCCTCCGAGCCGCTCATCGCGCAGGACCACGCGCCCGCGCTCAAGTGGATGCTCGCCAATGGCCAGACCACTCACCCGTTGAGCGAGCGCCTCCTGCGCAAAGTCGTCCGCCGCATCTGCGACCACGGCGACCCGCGCAAGCTCGACGACGTGGTGGAATTCCTCTCCGACATCTGCGCGCGCGACACCGCGCTCGCGCTCGCCACGCTCGACGGCCTGCTCGATGGACAAAAGGGCAAGGCCCTCGCGCCCGCGAAGTCCACGGACGCGCTCATGGAAAAACTCCGCGCCAGCTCCGAGGCCGGCATCCGCGACCGCGCGCAACAACTCGGCGCGCTCTGGGGCGACGCGGGTGCGATTGCGAAAACGCTCGCGCTCATCGGCGACGCCAAGGCTGCGCTGCCCGCGCGCCTGAAGGCCGTCGAGTCCGTGCGCGGCCAGAAGACCGAGGCCGTGCGCGGCGCACTGCTCGCCGCGCTCGCGCCCGGCAACCCCGAGCCGCTCGTGCTCGAATCCATCCGCGCGCTCGGCCAAATCGGCGGCGACGAAGTCGGCACCGAGTTCCTCGCGCGCTGGAAAATTTTTTCGCCCGCCGTGCGCCGCGCCACCGCGGAGATTCTCGCCTCGCGCGGGCGCTGGGCCTCCGCGCTGCTCTCGGCGCTGGAGCAGCAGAAGGTTTCGCGCGACGACATTCCCGCCACGGCCATCCGCGCGCTCACGTCCTCGAAGGACGATTACGGGATGCTCGCGCGGCGCGCCGGGGCGGTGTTCGGCAAAGTCCGCGACGCCGACAAGGACAAGCTCAAGCTCATCGCCGCGAAGAAGAAAATGATTCTCGGCGCTAAGGCCGCGCCCGATTTGGCGAAGGGCCATGAGCTCGCGAAGACGATTTGTTTCACCTGCCACAAACTTCACGGCGAAGGCGCGGACATCGGCCCCGACCTGACGGGCGTGGGCCGCAGCACGCTCGACGCGCTGCTCGCCAACGTCATTGACCCGAACCAAATCGTCGGCGCGGGCTACGAGTTGGTGGAAGTCGAGACCAGGGACGGCCGCACCGTGAGCGGGCGCATGGTCGAGAACAACGACGCGCGCGTCCGCCTTCTCAGCGCCGGCCCGAAGGAGGACATCCTCGCCAAGTCCGACATCGCGGACCTCCGCATCAGCCAGCTCTCGCTCATGCCCGAGGGGCTGGAGCAAATGCCCGACGATGATTTCCGCAACCTCATCGCCTTCATCCTCAACCCGCCGCCGGACGGCGCGCCGTTCAGTTGGAAGAACGAGGAAACGCCCGCGCCCAAGCCCGCGCTGAAAGCGGCGGCGAAGAAGTAACGCTCACGGCGCGAGCAACCGATAGAAAAACCGGTTGGTGGTCATTGCCGGCAGAAACTCGAAGAACGGACTCGTCACCCACGACAGAGTGCTCCACGACTGGAGATCGGATGACGTTTCAAACTGCGCGCCGCCCGCCCAGTCCAGCTTCACGTAGTCGCCCGTGCGCGAGACGTTGAGCGCGTTGGCGGGCGGCGGTGGCGTCACGGGCACGGCGTCCACGGCGGCGCGGACGGCGTTGAGGATGCGGAGGTTGTTATACACCGTGGTGGAGAATCCGTTCGCGCCGAACATGAAGATCACCCCGCGCAGGTTGCGGCGCCGGTCCACCCACGGCCACGTGCCGAACGCGCCGGGGCTGCTGACTTCCTCGACCACGCCGTTGGTCGGATTCTGCGCGAGCGCCCACGAGCCCATGTCGTAGTCGGGCCGCTGGTTGTAGGCGAAATTCGTCGAGACCGGCCACGGCGAATAATACTCCGGCAGGCCGAACGTCTGGTTGGTGAAGAACACCTGCACGGCGCGGCTCGAAAGAAAGGCGCGTCCGTCGGGCAGCGCGCCGTTGTTGAGAACCATGCGGAGGAAGCGCTGATAGTCTTCGACGGAACTGCGCGCGCCACCGGCGATGGCGGGGTTGTTCAGTCCGAAAAAGTTGTAGTCCGAATTCGTCATGCCGAGCGGCTGGAAGAGGACGTTCGTCGCAAGCGTGCGCCAGTCCGTGCCGGTGACGATCTCACAGATGCGTCCGACGACCTGCATGCCGTTGCCGTCGTAGGCGAGTTGCGTTCCCGGCACGAACACGACCGGGATGTTGGTCGCGATGAGATCGACGGATTGCGCGAGGGTCAACGTGGCGTCGGTGTCATAGTTCGCGTTGGATGCGCCGTAGAGGCCGGACGTCATCGCGAAGCACTGGCGGATCGTGATGTCGCCCTTGTTGTAGCCGTTGGAGACGAAGTTCGTGAAGCTGGGGAGGTAAAGTTTGATCGGATCATCGAGTTGAAAATAGCCGCGCTCGGCCAGCGCGAGGACGATCGTGCCCGAGAGCAACTTGCTCGCGGAAGCAATGCCCCGGCGCGAGTTCGTCGCGAGCGTCCCGGCTTGGAAGGAATAAACCGGCGCGTCGCGCTGATACAGCAGCATGAGGACGTTGGTGCCGTAAAGATTGAGGTTGGACTGCAACAAGCCGGTGACTGCCGCAAAATCGTAATTGGTCTGCGCGCGACCGCTGGCCGGGGAAAGCAGCGTGACCAGCAACGCGAGCATCAAGCCGGTCAGGGCGCGCGTGAGCTGGCGTCGAGTGAGTAAGGTTCGCCTGCGACTGGGCATTCCGGCAAGTGACGATGAGACTCGGGACTCGTTACACATTTTTGCGCAAGCGCCCGCTTCCACCGCCCGCCAATGGGCGGCACGCCGCGCGAACCGACTTGCCACTTCGCCGGCCTATTGGTTCGATGCTTCCAATGAAAGCCTCCGTTCTGTTTATCGCACTCGCTCTCCTGCCATTGGGCGCGCGAGCGGCGAATGGCGGTGACCCGCTCGCACCGTGGCGCAGTGGCGTGAACATCCGGCCCGTCTCGACGAACGCCGAGCGCCACACGATTCACTCCTACTTCAACACCTGCCCCGAAAGTCCCGACGGCAAGCACGTCATCTTCTTTTCCTCCACTTCCGCCGACGGGCACCGCGGCGAGGTGCGGATGATCGAGCGCGCGACGGGAACGGAAACCGTGCTCACCGCGAGCCTCACCGCCGAGGACGCGCATCGCGTCGCGTGCCAGCAGTGGGTGTCGAACGGGAAGCGCGTCGTGTTCCACGGCGAGCGCGATGGCGGGTGGTTCGTCGGCTGCGTGGACCTCGGCACGATGAAGGAGCGCGTGCTCGCACGCGGCCAGCTCGCGGGCTGGGGCCAGCCGAACGCGGACCTCGTGCCGCTCTACAGCCCGCATTGGAATCCCGGCGCGCATCGTGACCTCGATCTGATCAACGTCGTGACCGGCGAGAAGCACACGGCGGTGACGGTGGCCGCGTTGAAGCAGGCTTACCCCGAGTGGTTCGCGAAAACTTTCGGCGAACAGCAGCCGTCCATTTTCTTCCCCATCCTCAGTCCGAACCTTGAGCGCGTGTTCTTCAAGATGGCGCTCGCGACCGGCGAAGACCCGCGCAGCAAGGACGCCAGCGCGCGGCAGGGCCTGATCTGCTACAGCCTCGCGGAGAAAAAATTTCTCTACATGAATCCGAAGTGGGGCCATCCCTCGTGGCAGCCGGATTCGCGGCATATCACGGAGATGCACTTCACGGTGTTTGACAGCAACGACGGCAAGGCCACGCCACATCCCGCCATTCCCACGAAGGCGGAGCGCGCGAAGGCCGCGAGCGACGGCGGAAAATCCGCGCCCGTGTTCCGCGACGTGAGCGGCGATCATCCGTCGGTGAGTCCCGACGGAAAACTCATCGTCACCGACACGATCATGACCAGCTTCGGCGGCGCGCGGAACGAATGGGGCGTGGTGCTTGCCGACGCGCACGGCCCGGGGCAGATCGTGTTGCACCATTTCGACAACTCGCACGGCGCGCGTTCGTGGCGCGTGTCGCATCCGCACCCGGTCTTCAGTGCGGACGGCAGGCGGATTTATTTCAACGTCAGCAGCGGCCAGTGGACGCAGCTTTACGTCGCGGAAATCGACGGGGTGAGCGGGGCCAAAGGCAAGTAACCTGAAACCGCGCCAGCCTGGCCAGCGTCTTCCAGTTGAACTCCGAACCCATCCCATGAACACCAAACTCATCCCCCTTTGCCTTCTCCTCACCACGTCGTTCCTCGCCCCGCTCCGCGCGGCGGACGAACCGATTGACATGAACCGCGCGCAGCAGCTCCACCGCAAGGCACAGAGCGGCGAGAAGCTCACGCCGGAGGAGCAGGCCTACTACGAGCGCGCCAAGGCCAGCCGCGGCAAGGGCCAGACGGGACAACCGCAAGCCAAGGGCCGTGGTGCCGCGCCCGCGCCGTGGACGCAGCACCTCACGCCGCTCACCGAACTCGGCACCGCCAAATACAAGGGTGAGGACGGCGGCCTCTACGGCGGCGGAAAAAATGAGCCGCCGAAGATTCATCTCGAAGCCGCGTTGAAAGAGTCGGCGAAGGTTCAGCCGCTGGACGCCGACGGCAAGCCGTCCAAAGCTGGCAAGATCGGCCTGCTCTCCGTCGGCATGTCGAACACTACCCAGGAGTATTCGCGCTTCAAGCCGATGGCCGACGCCGATCCTGCGAAATCTCCGCACGTGATCGTCGTGGACGGCGCGCAGGGCGGGCAGACCGGCACGCGCTGGGCGGACACGAAGTCGCCGCTCTGGGCCGAAGTGGACAACCGTGTTCAGCGCGCGGGCATCTCGCCGCAGCAGGTGCAGGTCGCGTGGATGAAACAGGCGGAGGCGGGTCCGGCCGGGCACGGCGATTTTCCGAAGCACGCGCAGTTCCTCAAGGACAATCTGGTGAAAACCCTCGGCCACCTGAAACAGAAGTTTCCGAACCTCCGCATCGTCTATCTTTCCAGCCGCATCTACGCCGGCTACGCGACGTCCGGGCTGAACCCGGAGCCGTATGCCTACGAGGAGGCGTTCTCGATGCGCTGGCTCATCCAGGACCAGATCGCCGGCAAGCCCGAGCTCAACTACGACGCGGCGAAAGGCAAAGTGAATTCGCCGCTGCTGCTCTGGGGCCCGTATCTCTGGGCCGACGGCGAGACGCCGCGCAAGGCCGACGGGCTGATCTACACGCGGGCAGATTTGTCCGACAAGGACGGCACGCACCCCGCCGACAGCGCCCGCGCCAAGGTCGCCAATCTGTTGCTGAACTTTTTGAAGACCGACGTGACGGCGAAGAGCTGGTTCGTGGGCAAGTCCGCGAAGGTCGCGGCACAATAGCCCCACAACATCCCCGGTCGCGGCAAACATGAAATCCAAAATGCTTCGCCTCGACGTGCGCGTGACGATGGTCGCCGGGTTGCTCGCTCTCGGCGGAACGATTCACACCGCCGAGGCGCAATCAACGAACGCCCCGGCGCGCGGCCAGGCGGGCGGCGGCCGCGCGCCCTCGCTCGATTCAATCTTCACCACGCTCGACAAAAACAAGGACGGTAGAATTTCCAAGGAGGAGGCCACCGGCAACTATGCCCAGCGCTTTTCGCAATGGGATGCGGACGGCGACGGCTTCGCCACGCGACAGGAAATTCACGATTACCGCCTGCGTCTCGGCATCGGTGATGACGGCCTGCGGATTGCCGGCGCCGCTGCGGGCGGCACCAACGCGGCGCCCGCGGCGGCGGGCAATGCCGGAAACAATCCGCGCGCGCAGGGCGGCCAGCGTCGTGCGACTGCGACCGCCACGATCCTCAAGGAGCCGGACGATTGGCGGCTGGAAACGATGGCGATCCCGCCGGGTTTCGCGCGCGACATCAAGCTCACCGGCGCGGAGGAAATCCGTTTTGCGCCGGGGATGTTCGACAACACGTCGAGCAACCATTTCACCTGCATCATCGCCATCACCGCCGACGGCACGCCTGAACTCGGCGCGGTGGACCTCAAAGATTTTCTGGAAAAGTATTACCGCGGCCTCAGCACCGGTGTCGGACGCGGCAAGGGCATGTCGCCCGATCCCGCGCAGATGGTCGCGGACGTGACGGCAGCGGACGCGGGCCGCTTCAACGGGCGCGTCGTGTTCTTCGACACGTTCACCGACGGCCGCAAGATCACGCTGAACGTCGAGGCCCGGACGTTTCCGATGCTTGCGAAGAAGCAAACCTGCCTGCTGCTGCTCGTCTCCCCGAGCGCGAAGGAAAGCGCCGTGTGGACCACGCTGCGCGAAGTCGGCAAGAAGGCGGCGGCCAATCTCGGTGATTCAAAATGAAACCGCTCACCCCAGTTCTGGCCGCCACGATTTTTTGCCTCGCGCTCGGCGGGCTGGTCCGACTTTTCGCCGCGGACACCGAGCCGCCGATTGATGTCCAGCGCGGCAAGGCGTTGATGGAAAAATCCACGCGGGGCGAGACGCTCACGCCTGAGGATCAGGCGTATCTCGACCGCGTGAAGAAGACGATCCGCGAACGTGCCGCCGGCAAGCAACCGAACGTCGCGACCAAGGCTGGGGCGACCAAGGGCGGCCCCGCGCGCCCGATCGAAGTGAGCACGAACGACTGGAGCGCGCTCGTGCCGATCACCGACCTGACCGCGCCCTACAAGGGCGAGGACGGCGGGCTTTACGGCGGCGGAAAAAATGAACCGCCCACCGCGCATCGCGCGGCGCACTCGAAGGAGTCGGAGAAAATTGTTCCGCGTGACGCGAACGGCGCGCCGGCCGCCGACGGCAAGGTTGGTTTGATCACGATTGGCTTCTCAAATCCGTCCATCGAGTCGGAGGATTTCAAACGCACCGCCGATGCCGACCCGCAAAAATCGCCGCGCGTCATCATCGTCAATGGCTGCATCGGCGGGCGCTCCGCGGTCATGTGGGCGTGGGACGGCGCGGACGTTTTGCCGAAGGCGGAGCAGGAGCGGCTCGATCAGCAGATGGACTTGCTGCGGATGCCGAAGGGCAAGCGCAGCTCCGGCCTCGAAAAGGACACGTGGCCCACGCTCGCCAAACGCATTGAAGCCGCGGGCCTTTCGGCGAAGCAGGTGCAGGTCGCGTGGCTCAAGCAGGTCGAGGCGAATCCGAAGCCGCTCGGCGAATTCCCCGCGCACGCGCGCGCGTTGCAGGCCGACATCACCTCGATGCTGAACATCGCGCGGCATCATTACCCGAATCTGCGCGTCGTGTATCTTTCGAGCCGCACCTTCGGCGGCTGGTCGGGACGCGCGAGCGGCAGCCCCGAGCCTTACGCCTACGAATCGGGCTTCGGCACGCGCTGGATCGTGCAGAGCCAGATCAAAGGGGACGCGCTGCTCAACTTCGATCCCGCGCGCGGCGAGGTGAAAGCGCCGCTCGTCCTCTGGGGTCCGTATCTCTGGGCGTGCGGCAACGCGCCGCGCAAACTCGACGGCCTGACCTGGACGAAGAACGACGTGCGCCCGGACCAGTTGCATCCCAACGAATCCGGCTGCCAGAAATCGACCGCGCTGCTGCTGAATTTTTTCAAGGTGAACGAAGGAACAAGTCCGTGGTTTCTCAAGGCCGGCGAACAGGCGAAACTCACTCCGCTCCCAAAGTGAACCGCCGCGGGCACTCCTCTCCCCGGGCAAAACTTGGCGGAAACATCTGAGGGCGCCGGAGCGTCTTGCTTTCAACACACCTCAACCGTCCATCCCATGAATACCCGACTCATCGCCCTGGCCCTGCTCCTCACCGCGCCGTGGTTCGCCCCGCTCCGCGCCGCGGACGAGCCGATTGACATGGCCCGCGCGCAGCAGCTCCACAACCGGGCCGTGCGCGGCGAGAAGCTCACGCCGGAGGAACAGGCCTACTACGACCGCGCCAAGGCCGCGCGCAGCAAGGGCGGCCAGAAGCAGATCGCAAAGAAAGCCGCGCCGCCGAAATGGACCACGCACCTCACGCCGCTCACGGAACTCGGCGACGCAAAATACAAGGGCCAGGATGGCGGCCTTTACGGCGGCGGGCGCAACGATCCGCCGAAGCTGCACCTCGAGGCCGCGATGAAGGAGGCGGCGAAAATCCAACCGCTCGACACCGACGGCCAGCCTTCGGCCGACGGCAAGATCGTTCTGCTCTGCGTCGGCATGTCGAACACCACGATGGAATTTTCGCGCTTCAAGGAAATCGCCGACGCCGACCCGGCGAAGTCGTCGCGCGTGATCCTCGTGGACGGCGCGCAAAGCGGGCAGGACGCGCGCAAGACTTCGGACCCCGCCTACGTTTATTGGAAGAAGATTGACGAGCGCATCGAGAAAGCGGGCGTGACGGCGAAGCAGGTGCAGGCGATCTGGTTCAAGCAGGCGATCATCGAGCCGCACGAGGAATTTCCCGCGGAGGCGAAGCGCTTGCAGGATTACACGGCGACGATCATGAACATCATCAAGACGCGCTATCCGAACGCGCGGATTTGCTACATGTCGAGCCGCACCTACGGCGGCTACGCCACGAGCGCGCTCAACCCGGAGCCGTTTGCCTACGAGGACGGCTTCGGCGTGCGCTGGCTCATCCAGGATCAAATCAAGGGCGAGGCGAAACTGAATTACGATCCGGCGCGCGGCGAGGTGAAGGCACCGCTGCTGTTGTGGGGTCCGTATCTCTGGGCCGACGGCACGACGCCGCGCAAGGCGGACGGTTTCACCTACACGATTGACGACGTGGTCGAACGGGACCGCACGCATCCGAACAAATCCGGCCAGCAGAAAGTCGCCGAGCTGCTGCTGAAATACCTCAAGGCGGAGCCGACGGCGAAAGGATGGTTTCTTGGTTCGGCCGCGACCGCGGCGCGCTGAAGGCCGCCCCACGTCGTTTCACTCGTGCCGCAGCGCCTCGATCGGGTCGAGGCTGGCGGCCCGATTGGCGGGGTAAAGGCCGAAGACGACGCCGATGATTCCGGAGATGCCGAAGGAGAGCACGAGCGAGCTGAAGGTGATGATGGTCTTCATTCCCGCCGTCGCCTCGACGACGAAGGGCACGATGACGCCGATGACGACGCCGATGAGCCCGCCGCCGACGGAGAGCACGACGGTCTCGACCAGAAACTGCGTGATGATGTCCTTCTTCTTCGCGCCGAGCGCGCGGCGCACGCCGATCTCGCGCGTGCGCTCGGTCACAGTGGCGAGCATGATGTTCATGATGCCGATGCCGCCGACAATGAGCGAGATGGCGGCGATGGAGCCGAGCACGATGTTGAACCGGCGCTTGGTGTCCTGCGCCTGCTTGAGCAGTTCCAGCGGCACGATCATCTCGTAATCCTTCTTCGGGTGGAAACGGTCGAGCAGGGTCTTGAGCTGCGGCGTGCCGATTTCCACGCCCTCGGTGTCGCGCATCTGCACGGTGATCTCGTGCAGTTCCACCTTCTCCGCCTGATAGCTGCCGGCGGAGCGGCGGATGACGGTCTCGCCGAAGCGAGCGCGCATGGTGCCGAGGGGGATGTAAACATTTTGATCCAGCGCGTGGCCTTCGGGCTGCGAGGTCTGCGGGCGTTTGTCCACCGTGCCCGTCTCCCGCACGAGGCCGACCACGTGATAGTAATCAGAGCCGATGCGGATGAATCCGCCGAGCGGATCCTGATACGGAAAGAGGCGGTCGGCGAAAGTCGCGGTCATCACGCAGACGTTCCGGTCCTGCCGCTCGTCGATGTCCGCGAGAAACCGGCCGCGCACGGCCTCGAGGTTGTGGATCTCGGCGTAGAGCGGCGTGGTGCCGATGACCTGGCATTCGAGATGGCTCTCGTTGACGCGGGCATCGTCGCGCAGGATGCGGATCGGGAGCACGCGGCGCAGCCCGGGAATGGTCTGCTTGAGGCGGTCCACGTCGGCGTAGGTCAGGCCGTATTCGCTGACGTAGCTGCGCCGGCCCTGCTGGGAATTGCTCGCGTCGTCCACCGGCTTGACGCTGCGGAGGATGACGTTGGCGCTGCCGAGTTTCTTGATGGCCTCCTGCGCCTCGTAGCTCGCGCCTTCGCCGATGGCGAGCATCGCGATCACCGAGCAGACGCCGAAGATGATGCCGAGCATCGTGAGGATGGAGCGCATCTTGTGCAGCAGGAGGCTTTTCACCCCGAGCTGCACGGTGCGGAGATGGCGCGCTGAAATGAGGGGCTTCATTTCTTCCGGTTGATCACTTCGCGGTCGATCACCCCGTCCTTCATGTGAATGACGCGCTGGGCGCGCTCGGCCACTTCGCCGCCGTGGGTGACGAGCACGATGGTTTTGCCGGCGGCGTTGAGGTTGTCGAACATTTCCAAAACCTCCGTGCCGGTCTTGGAGTCGAGATTGCCGGTCGGCTCATCGGCGAGGATCATGAGCGGGTCGTTGACGAGCGCGCGGGCGATGGCGACGCGCTGCTGCTGGCCGCCGGAGAGTTGCTTGGGCCGGTGATCGAGCCGGTCGCCCAGGCCGACGAGGCCGGCGAGTTTTTTGCAATGCTCGTAAGTCTCGCTCAAATCCTTGCCCTGATAAAACAGCGGGACGTGGATGTTCTCCACGACGGTGAGCTGGTGGATGAGGTTGTAGCTTTGGAAAACGAAGCCGAGCCGCTTGCCGCGCACGGCGGAGATCGAGTCGTCGTCGAGTTTGCTCACGTCCTCGCCGCCGAGGAAGTATTCGCCGACGGTCGGACGGTCGAGGCAGCCGAGGAGGTTGAGCATGGTGGACTTGCCGGAACCGGAGGGTCCCATGATGGCGATGTACAACCCGGCCTGGACCTCGAGGCTGACCCCCTGCAAGGCCCGGACGTGCACTTCGCCACCGAGCTCGTAGGTTTTG
>JACQFS010000027.1 GCA_016199935.1 Verrucomicrobiota bacterium | reverse complement strand
CGCTTCAATCGTCATCTGGAATTGATCGAGATAGAAGAGTTCGTCCGCATCCGCGAAACCTCCGCGCCAACCCGACCAGTAGATTTGATCGCCCAAGCCAGCCACTGATTTGGTGGACTGAACCACATTGAAGTTATGCGAAGGGTTCGAGCGAAACTCCGCAAAAAGCGCCAGGCCCAAGGCACGCTCGCTTTCGGAGGCATTGGCGACCGTTCTCGCGAAGTCCACGCACAACAGTTCCGATTGCATCGCGGCGAGTTGTTCCTCCGTCAGTCCCGGCGTCTGCAACATCTCCCACGCCGCGGACAATCCCAGCCCGCCGATGGCGACGCGGATCATCTGGCTCACCAGCGTCGGTTCGCGCGCGTGCATCCGCGCCAGCGCAAACAACGTCCGCCAGTGTTCAAGAGCATTGGTCGTGTCGCCGTGGTGCAGCGCCACGAGCGTCGCGCCCGCGAGCCATTGCGCACCGTTGCGCAGCGCGACGTAGTTGATGCGCGGCGCACCGAGCGGATCGCTGTCATAGTCCCAGCCCATGTCCAGCGGCGGTGAAGCCAGTTCGGCACGCAGCAGGCGCAACGTCTCGCCCGCGTCCGCGATTTCCTCCGCGGCTTCGCTCCACGAAAGCGCCACGACATTCGAGCCGCGGGACGCCACGGCCGGCAACTCCGTGCGCCGCCAGACCACCCGCGCGCGGCCCGGGGTTTCGAGGCTCATCATTTCATTTACCGGACCCAACGGAAAATTTCCGACGTGCGGCAACTGCGACGCGAGACTGAAAATCGTCTGGCTGCGCGCCGTGCCGTTGGTCTCCCTTTTTCCGCCGCTCCACTCTGCATACGTGAGCTGCTCGCCGTTCGCGCGCAGCTCCGCCTTCCGCCGCTCCAACGCGCGCCGGCCGGCCGTGCGGTTCAGCCAGACCGCCGCGACCGCGACGCCGACGAGCACGAAGGCAATGAGCAGATTGCGTTTCCAACCGGAGAGCACGTCGGGAGGCTTAACCTGACGCCGGGAAAAAGTCGCGCGCGTTTCTGCCGCTCGCACCGTCCCGTTCTCTTTGCGTCCTTTGCGAATACCTCCGCGCCCTCTGCGTTAAAAAATGAAACGCAGAGGACGCAGAGGACGGCGCAGAGGAATGCAGAGGCTGCCACTCAACCTGCCGCCGCTTGACGCGCCCCGCCGGCTCCGCGACAAAGGGCGCATGGCCCGCTCATCCGCCGTGCATTGTTGGCTGCTTGCCGTTTGTTTCACCGCCACCACGCTGTCCGCGCGCGACCTGCACGTGAATCCAAACACCGGCAACGATCGCGCGAACGGCCTTTCGGAAAAATCCCAGGGCACCAACGGCCCGTTCAAGACCATCCCGCAGGCCATCAAGTTCGCGCGGCCCGGCGACACGATTCATCTGCTGCCGGTCGTCTATCGCGACTACGCGGGCTTCTACGGCAAGCGCGGCGAGCCGGGCAAACCCATCACGCTCGACGGCCATGGCGCCACGCTCGATGGCTCCGAGCCTCTCGACCCCGCCCAGTGGCACGAGACCACGCCGGGCCTGTTCAGTTGCACCAACCTCCTCCGCAACGACGATGCCATCATGGGCCGCTGGTTTTTTCTGTGGGACGGGAAGATGAACCACATGGGTCGCACGTCGAAAGGCCCGAGCGCGAAGCTGAAGAAGGCGGAGGAACTCCAGCCGGGCGAGTGGACCTTCGTGATTGATCCGAGCCGCACGAACCCGCCTTCGCGATCTTTTTTCGGCGCGTTCTACGTGAAGCTCCCGCCCGGACAAAAACTTACCGATGCGAACATCCGCGCGCCGATGCGCTCGGCGGGCGTGCAGTTCAGCAACTCCGGCACGAACGTCAACGCCCACCTCGTCATCCGCAATCTCACCGCCACGCACGTCTATAACGATGGCTTCAACATCCACGGCGACTGCCGCGATGTGCTCTTCGAAAACATCCGCGCCATCGAGTGCGGCGACGATGGCATCAGCGCGCACGAGTCGGCGCAGTATCGCGTGGATGGCTTTGTCTCCATCGGCAACTCGACCGGCATTTGCGACACCGGCTCGAGTGAGACGAGCTACAACCGCGTCTTCATCCGCGACTGCCTCGGCTTCGACCTCTACTTCCTCGACACCGGCCGCTACGCGGTGAGCAACAGCGTCATCCTCTCCTCCGCCGCGCGCACGTTTGTCGTCACTGGCCGCGACCACACGAACCGCCCGTGCTCGCTCACGCTGGACAATGTGTTCATCCGCCGCGAAGGCGGCTCGAACGAACTGCGCGTCACCAAAAATTCCGCGCTCACCGCGCGGCGCTGCTCGTTCCTCAACCTCAACTTCCAAGCCACCGGCGGCGAGGTGACGTTGGAAAATTGTCTGCTCGCCGGCCAGCCCGCGCCCGACTTGATCGTGTGGAAAGAGGTGAAGTGGACCGGACGCCACAACGTTTACGACCTCCGCGCGATCCGCCACGACCGGCGCGACTTTGTCGGCGCGCGTTTCTTCCACGGATTTCAGGAGTTGACGCACTCGGAGGAACTCTCCCACTGGCTGCTCCATCCGCCGACGCGCGCCGACACGCAGGGCGTGGGCGCGGACCTGCCCGCGCTCGCGCTCTCGGTCGCGCCCGCGGAGGAACGCGCGCGCCTCCGCCAGCCATGACGCACCGCGCTCCGCGTAACCCCGCCCGCCACGCACCCGTCCTTCACGACATCCTGTGATGCCCCGCACCTCGAACGCGTTGACGGACCCACTCCGCCAATGGAGCGGGCCGGCGTTCGATCCGTCGCTCGCGCGCGAGGAATTGCTCCACGAACTTTTCGAGGCCAGCGCGGACGCGTGTCCGTCCGCCGTCGCCATCGAGTGCGGTGGTGCGTGGCTCACGTATGCCGAGTTGGAGAAAAGTGCGAACCAACTTGCGCATCATCTCCGCGCGCTCGGCGTCGGGCGCGGCGCGTTCGTCGGGCTGTTGCTCGAACGCTCGGCGGAAGTTTTCGTGGCGCTGCTCGCGGTGCTCAAGGCGGGCGCGGCTTACGTGCCACTCGATCCGGATTATCCGGCGGATCGCGTCGAGTTCATCCTCAACGACAGCGGCGCGTCCGTCGTGCTCACACAAACTTCGCTCGCCGCGAAATGCGGCGCAGCCAAGGCGCGCGTCCTCTGCCTCGACGCCGAGCGGACCGCACCGTCAGTTCTGCCTGACTCGCGCCTGTCTTCGGCGGAGACGGGCGCGACCCATGCGGACGCGTGCTACGTCATTTACACCTCCGGCACGACTGGCCGGCCCAAGGGCGTGCTCATCGAGCATCGCAGCGCGGGCAATCTCGTCCGCGCCGAGGGGAAAATTTTTAAGGTCCGGCCCGACGACAAAATTTATCAAGGCTTCTCCATCGCGTTCGATGCGTCGGTCGAGGAAGTCTGGCTCGCGTTCTTCGCGGGCGCGACGCTCGTGGCCGCGACGCGCGAATGGATTCAGTCCGGCCCCGAACTCGCGCGCCGGCTCACGGCGGCGGGCGTCACCGTTTTTTCCACCGTGCCCACGCTGCTCGCGATGCTCGAAGGCGATTTGCCGACGGTGCGGTTGCTCATCCTCGGCGGCGAGGCGTGCCCGCGCGACCTCGTGACGCGCTGGGCGAAGCCGGGCCGCCGCATGGTCAACACCTACGGCCCGACCGAGGCGACGGTCATCGCGACGTTCGGCGAGTGCGACCCGGCGAAGCCCGTGACCATCGGCCGCGCGGTGCCGAACTATCGCGTCTTCATCCTCGATGAAAATCTGCGCGCGCTGCCGCCGGGCGAGTCGGGCGAGTTGTGCATCGGTGGCATCGGCGTCGCGCGCGGCTACGTGGGCCGGCTCGAACTGACGGCTGAAAAATTTGTGCCGAATCCGTTCGAGGACGACGGCCGCGCGCCGCGGCTGTATCGCACGGGCGACCTCGTGCGCTGGACGAGCGAGGGCGAGATTGAATTTCTCGGGCGCATTGATTCGCAGGTGAAGATTCGCGGCTTCCGCGTCGAGCTTTCGGAAATTGAATCGGTGTTGCTCGAATGCGCCGGCGTGCGCGCGGCGGCGGTGGCGCTGCGCGAGGACACGCCCGGCTTGCAACAACTCGTCGCCTACGTCGTGCCGCGCGGCGGTGAGTCGCCGAACTTCGAGTCCATTCGCGCCGCGCTGCGTGCGCGGCTGCCGGGCTACATGATGCCCGCCGTCTTCGAGACGCTCGCGGAACTGCCGACGCTCCCGAGCGGCAAGGTGGATCGCAAGGCGTTGCCGCGACCGAAGTCGTCCGCCGCGAGCGAGCGGGCCGACGCAGTCGCGCCGCGCAACGCGAGCGAGCGGCGGCTGCACGAATGCTGGACGCGGCTCTTCGCGCCGACGCCGGTTTCCGTCACGGATGATTTCTTCCTCGACCTCGGCGGCCACTCGCTGCTCGCGGCGCGGATGGTTTCCGAACTGCGGCGCGACGACGCGTTCAAAGACCTTTCCATTCTCGATGTCTATCAGTCGCCGACGCTCGAAGCGCTCGCGGCGAAGCTCGACACGCGCCGCGCGCCGACTGCGTCCGCCGCGCCGAAGCGCGAGCGATATTCTGCGTCGGCGTTCGCGCACTTCCGCTGCGGCGCGCTGCAACTGCTCGGGCTCTACCTCATCATGGGATTTTTTTCCGTGCAGTGGCTCGCGCCGTATCTCACCTACACGCACCTCGCGGAGACGGGCTACGAAATCTACGAGGCCATCCTCGGCTCGCTCGGGATTCTGCTCGGCGTGTATCCGGCGATGCTCGCGTTCACCATCGTCGCGAAGTGGGTCATCATCGGCCGCTACCGCGCGGGGCGTTATCCGCTGTGGGGCATTTACTATTTCCGCTTCTGGCTCGCGAACACGCTCCAGGCGACGGTGCCGGTCGGCTATCTCACGGGCACGCCGTTGCTCGGCCTTTACTACCGGCTCATGGGCGCGCGCATCGGCGCGAATGTTTTTTTCGGCACGGACAATCTCTCCGCCTACGACCTGCTGCGCGTCGGCGACGACACGAGCCTCGGCGCGGACGCGAGTCTGCCGGGCTACACGGTCGAGGACGGCTGGCTGATTCTCGGCGAGGTGAAAATCGGCGCGCGCTGTTTCGTGGGGAACCGCGCGGTCATCGGCGTGAACGCGACGATGGAAGACGACGCGAAGCTCGAGGACCTCTCGCTGTTGCCGGCGGGAAAAACCATCGCGCGCGGCGAACGCTGGGTCGGCTCGCCGGGGCGGGCGGAGCGCGGCCTTCAGGCCGCCACAACGGCCGATGGCGACAGCGCGTCGAAGCGGCCTGAAGGCCGCGCTCCGTCCGTTCGTCCGCGCTTCGCGCGCCGATTCGCGTTCGGCTGCCTGCACGCACTGGGATTGTTTTTGTTTCCCTCGCTCGTCATCGCGGCGATTTATCCCGGCCTCATCCTGCTCAACCAGACCGATCCCGGCGGCGGCGCTTACGCTTACCTCTGGTTCGCGCCGCTCGTGGCGCTGTCGTTCATCGTGCTGCTCTGCGTGGAGATCGCGGTGTTGAAATGGCTCGTGCTCGGCCGCGTGCGCGCGGGCCGCTACCCGCTGCACAGTTGGTTCTACCTTCGCAAATGGTTCGTGGACCAGACGCTCGAGTTGAGCCTCGACATCGTCGGGCCGCTTTACGCGACGATGTTTCTGAACCCGTGGTATCGCCTGCTCGGCGCGAAGCTCGGGCGGCGCGCGGAAATTTCCACCGCGTCGTTCATCTCGCCCGACCTGCTCACGCTCGGCGACGAGACGTTCATCGCCGACAGCGTGTCGCTCGGTGCGGCGCGGGTGGAAAATGGATTTCTCCTCGTCGGCGAAAACCGCGTCGGCCACCGCTCGTTCATCGGCAACAGCGCCGCGCTGCCGCCCGGCTCCGTCATCGGTGACAACAGCCTCGTCGGCTGCCTCTCGGTGCCGCCGGCGAATCCTGCCGACGCGGCGCGCAATGACGCCTCGTGGTTCGGCTCGCCAGCGGTGTTCCTGCCGCAGCGGCAGGCCAGCACGGCGTTTGCGGAGGAGCAGCTCTTCAAGCCCACGCGCAAGCTGTGGCTCCAGCGCGCGCTCATCGAATTCATCCGCGTGCTGCTGCCTTCGACCGGCTTCATCGTGCTCACGAGCCTCCTCATCTCCGCCGTGCTTCCCATCCGGCAAAACGTGTCGCTCGCCGGGCTGGTGCTGGTTTTTCCGCTGCTCTACGCGGCGTGCGGCGTGGCGGCGATGCTGTCCTGCGTCGCGTTGAAGTGGCTGCTGGTCGGGCGCTACCGGCCGAGTGAGCATCCGCTGTGGTGCCCGTTCGTCTGGCGCACGGAACTGGTGACTTCGACGCAGGAAAATTTTGCGAACCAATGGCTCGTCGCGCTGCTCGCCGGCACGCCGTTCGTCTGCTGGGTGTTCCGCCTGCTCGGCACGAAGATCGGCCGGCGCGTGTTCATGGAGACCACCGACCTCACCGAGTTCGACCTCGTGATCATCGGCGACGAGGCGTGCCTGAACATGGACTGCACGATCCAGACGCACCTCTTTGAGGATCGCGTGATGAAAATGTCCACCATCGAGATCGGCCCGCGCGCCCACGTCGGTGCGCTCTCGCTCGTGCTCTACGACACGCGGATCGAAGCCGACGCGGCGCTCGGCGAACTGTCGCTGTTGATGAAAGGCGAGACGCTTCCCGCCGGCACGCGCTGGGAGGGAAGTCCGGCGCGGCGCGCGGTGGATTGAAATGAAAACGCGCGGCGCCAACTTCGACCTGTGGTTTCACGCTTCGCCCGGCGCAACGGAAGTGCGCGACGACGGTGTGCATTTGTGGAACTGCGATCTCGACGACACGGCGGGCGGCCGAGCAGCCGGAGAATCTTGTCTGTCCGCCGGGGAGCGCGAGCGCGCCACCCGGTTGAAAAATGAAACGGCGCGGCGACGGTTCGTGCGGGGCCGGGCATTTGTCCGCGAAGTGCTGGGCCGTCTGCTCGGGGTCGCGCCGCGCGCGTTGGAGATCGGCGTCGGTGCCAACGGCAAGCCGCATTTGGTCACGCCGACGTCGCCGATCCGATTCAACGTCTCACACAGCGGGGACCTGCTCGTGCTCGTCGTGAATTACGGCGCGGAGATCGGCGTGGATGTGGAACTCGTCGCCAGCGGGTCCGATCTGCTGGCGATGGCCCGTGACCATTTTGCCCGGCCCGAGGTGCGGCAACTCGAGGCGGCGGCCCCGGACGCCCGCATCGAATTTTTTTACCGCCTCTGGACCGCGCGTGAGGCGGCGGCGAAGCTGAGCGGATACGGGATCGCACGGGCGAGCGCTGAAACCGCGGCGATTGCTCCGCGTCTGGAAGTCTGCCACTTTGAACTCGAACTCAAATCCGGCCGGCCGCACGCCGTCGGCGCGATTGCCCGGGTGGGCCGGGACTGAGCTGACGACGACTATTTCATGAATCAGAAAATTGCCCTGACCCTCACGCTCGCGCTGGCACTCCTGAGCCGCGTTTCCGCGGCGGAGAGCACGAACCTGCCGCCGGCCGTCGAGTCCGCCGTGCGCAAGCTGCTCAACGGCGCCACCCTTGGCGACGTGGAGCGCAAACGCGAGGGCGGCGAGTTGGTCTTCGAGGTCGAGCTCATGAAGGGCGGCGTCAGCCGGGTGATCACGCTGGATCTGGAGGGCGTGCCGATCGGAACCGAGATTTTTGAAAATGAGCTGCCGCCGGCGGCGCAGCGCGCGCTCAAGACCGAGCTCGGAACCAACGGCAAACTGGAGGCCATCGTGCGCTCGATTGACGAGGGGGAAATCGCCTACGACCTGGAGATTGCGCGCAACGGGACGACGCGGGTGACCACGATCCGCGCCAGTGGGGTCGTGGTGAGCCGGCAGATTTCAGCCGCCGAAGTGCCGGCGGCGGTGCGCAACGCCTTTGCCGCCCACCGCGCCGCCGGGACGGCCGCGGAATATTTCCGCGCCTACGAAGGGCGCGACATCTACTACGTCGTGCGCTTTGAACTGCCGGAGAAATCCGTCTGGGTCACTTTCGGCCCCGCCGGCCGCGTCGTCGGACATGAGGAAAAAATTCACTTCACCGAGGCGCCCGCGCCGGTGCAGCAGGCGATCCTCCAGCGATTGAACACGACCGAACACGTGCGCGTGGTGCGGCGGCGGGAAGGGACGGATCTGGAGTTCGATGTGCTCGCGCTGCGCAACGGCGGATTGGAAGCGTTCACGGTCTCGGCGGCGGGAAAAATTGACGGCTAGCTTCCCGCGCCGGCGGGGTTCAGATTCGCCCTCATGCACCCGGTCGCCTTCACTTCCCGCCGCGCATTTCTTCAAGCCAGCGCCGCCGGCCTGGCGCTCCCGCCGGTGTTGGCGGGGTGCGCGATGGCGGGCACGGCCCCGCCGGCACCGGCCGCGGACAGTGGCGAGCGGGTTTTCTTCGCGTTCGACGACGTGTCGATTCCGTGGCGCGACAACGTGCAGCTCACGCCCGTGCGCGCGCAGAAGCATCCGGCGAACCCCGTCGTGCGCCGCGGGCCGGCGGGCGCGCCGGACCACGGGCACGCGGTCATCTACGGCAGCGTGCTGCACCTCGGCGGGAAATTCCGGATGTGGTATCTCGCGATGTTCGAAACGGAGATCAAGAACGGCAACGCGCCCGGCTGGTGGCGGCCGATGTGTTACGCCGAGAGCGACGACGGCGTGACGTGGACCAAGCCCGACCTCGGGCTGGTGGAGTTCAACGGCTCGAAGAAAAACAACATCTGCCTCATCGAGTCGGAGGTGCCGTCGCTCGCGAAGGTGAATGATTATCTCACCGTGATGCACGACCCGGAGGAGCGCGATCCGCAGAAGCGATTCAAGTGCGCCTACATTGCGCATCCGCCCTTCGACGACGTGCGCGGCGGGCGCAGCGGCATCGGTCCGAACGAGCGGCGCTGGTGTTCGTTCCTGTGCGCCACGAGCGCGGATGGGCTGCGCTGGAAAATGGTCGGTGACCGGCCGATGAACGCGGGCGGCGAACGCTTCGAGGTGTCGGGCCTGTATCACTTCGGAAATTTTTACTACGCCACGGGCCAGCTCATCTCGCCGTGGGCGTGGCGGATGGACGGCAGCGACATCGGGCGCGCGATGCTCGCGTATCGCTCGGCGGACTTCGAGCATTGGTCGCGCGCGAAGGCGATGTCGTTCGCGCGGCCCGGCCAGTTGACCGCGACGCCCGTCGCCGGCCAGCAGACGCACATGGGCGCGGGCATCTGGAACCGCGGCAACGTGCTCGTGGGCCTCTACGGCCAGTGGCAGGACGGCCCGAAGGAAAAGCCGAAAGGCTCGTCGCACCTGTGGGGCACGCATATTGATCTCGGACTCATCGTGAGCAACGACGGCATCCATTTCCGCGAGCCGGTGCCTGACCACAAGGTCATCGCACACGGCGCGGAGGGCGAGTGGGACGGCATCGCGCTGCTGCAAGGGCACGCGTTCGCGAACGTCGGCGACCAGACGATGATCTGGTATTCGCACTGGGACACGGGCGCGGGCCTGAAGAACATGGACATCGGCCTCGCCACGCTGCGGCGTGATGGCTTTGGCTATCTCGCGCGCAAGTTTCCGAACTCGCCCGCGCATTTCGTCACCGCGACCTTTGAGGCGAAGCGTGGGGCAAAACTTTTTGTCAACGCGGAGGGCGTCAGCATTTCGTCACCGCTCATAGTGGAACTACTCGACGAATCCGACCGGCCCGTGCGCGGCTTCGCGGGCGGGGACGCGGCCCGCGTGACCGAAGCCGGCACGCGGCGCGAAGTCGTCTGGCCCAGGTCGCGCTCGGCGAGCCTGCCCGCCGGACGCAAACTCGCGGCGAAGATTTCGCTCCCCGCCGCGGGCGACACGAAAGTTTATGCGCTTTAC
The DNA here is from genome assembly GCA_016199935.1 of Verrucomicrobiota bacterium. Classification (GTDB taxonomy): domain Bacteria; phylum Verrucomicrobiota; class Verrucomicrobiia; order Limisphaerales; family JACQFS01; genus JACQFS01. The sequence continues at coordinate 7,026 of JACQFS010000027.1, read as the reverse complement.
GTGAGCGGGTGATTCCGGCACAACCGCGCCCATGTTTTCGCACGTTGTCATTTTCTGGACCGACCCCGCCAATCCCAAATCCGCCGATGACCTCATCGTCGGCGCAAAGAAGTATCTCGCCCCGATTCCGGGCGTGCTGAGTTTTCACATTGGAAAAATGGTCGCGAGCCCCCGACCGGTGGTGGACCAGAGCTATCAGGTGGCGCTCAACCTCGTCTTCCCCGACAAGAAGTCGCAGGACGACTATCAGGTGCATCCGCTGCACCTCGAGTTCGTCGAGAAGGCGTTCAAGTCGAACTGCAAGAAGGTCGTGGTTTACGACTTCGAGTGAGCCGAAATCCGGACTTGCCATCGGGAGTGTGTTTCGCCATTTTGCCCGCCGTTATTGGACGCGAGCGTAGCTCAGCCTGGTAGAGCGTCACCTTGCCAAGGTGAATGTCGAGGGTTCGAATCCCTTCGCTCGCTCCAACTTCTTACGGGTTTTCTGATGATTCAGCAGGGACGGTTGCTCACAAGTTGTCCACTGGGACGAAGCTTGGTCCCCGCACAGGCCCCGCGCTCAATCTGAGATGGCCGTGCCGAGGACGATCCGCAGCCAGTTGCCGCCGGTCGCGAAGGCGAGGCAGGGGTTGCCGTCGTCGCCGTCGGGGACGGAGATGAGCGCGCCGGCGTTGTCGGTCGCATCCGGCACGTCGGCGAAGGCGTATTCGGCCAGCGCGGCCAGCACCCAGGCGGTGCCGTTCCAGGTGTAGGCGCGGAAGTTCTGGTCGCCGCGCAAGACGAGGTAGCCGGTCGGCACGCCGCTGGTCACGGGGGCGGTGCTCAGGATCGCGGCGGTGATCTGCTTCCACGTGCCGGGCGTGCCGGCGGAGATGCAGCGCCAGGCGGCGCCGTAGGCGTCCCACCAAAGCTGGTTGAGCACGAAGGTGCCGGCGGTCGGCGCGCCGAGCGCGACGGTGGCGGTGCCGTTTTGCTTCACCGGGTTCAGGCCCAGCGCGTGGCGCATGAGGTTGGCGGTGTTCGTGTCGAGCACGGGGCCCGGGGCGGTGAGGCCGTCCACGTTGAGGAGTTCGTCGGAGTTGGTCATAGGAGCGTGCCGTTGATCGTGGCGAAGTGGCGTGAAAAAAGTCCATAGGCCGGCAGCGAATTCCACGCGAGCACGCGGAAGGCGGTGGACGCGCCGAGGGCGGCGGCGAGTTCGGCGCGGGTCCAGGTCTTGGTGGTGACGCCGGCGGCGAGCGTGTCGCTCAACACCCATTCGCCGGAATGGTCGGAGAGCCGGCGCGCGATCTTGACGGTGGTGACGAGCGGGTCGTCGAAGGCAGCGAGGCCGGGCGGGCGGAGGTCGCTGCGCGTGTCCCACTCGAGGACCAAATCCTCGGCGGTGATCGTGGGCGCGGTGGAGCCGTTGGCGCGGAGGTTGCCGGGCGCCCAGGGCCGGAAGCTGCGCGCCAGATAGGCGGCGCTCACGGCGTCGGCATCGGCCAGGTCGAGCGCGGAGCCGAGGACGAAGGGCTGCAACTTGAACGTCTCCGGATTGCCGGGCGTGGCGAGCGTGACCGTGATCTTGGGCAGGTCGGCGCGGCGGAAGAGCCAGCACTCCGCGTTCATGGCGTGCGCGAGCGAGGCGGTGTCGAAGCGGCCGCGGAGGGTGGCGAAGTTGTAAACGCCGGCGCTCACGAGCTGCGCGTCGAACACGCTCAAGATTTCGCCGTGGAGGTTCGCCTGCGACTCGTTGCCGGGGCCGGTGGCCGCGGGCGAGTCGGCGATCCAGAGGAGCCAGTCGTTGGTGACGGCCTCGGCGAGCGGCAGGCCGGGGAGGTTGGTGTTGCCGAGCGTCTGGTCGGCGCCGACGAGCTGCACGGTGAGGCGCACGGCCGCGTCCACCGGCGGGGTGGCCGCGGGATAGGCGGCGGAAATTTTTCCGCGAAAGGCGAAGATGCCCACGTCCTCGACAAACTCGTAGCTGCCGGAGGATTTTTTCCGCCACGCGCTGAAGCGGGTGGTCTGCAAATTGGGACGCGCGGCGAGCAGGGCATAACGCGGCGTGCGATCGGGAAAGTCCGGCGCGAAGGGCAGCTCGAGCATGGCCTGATAGACGAGCGGTTCGGCGGTGTAGATTTTTTTGATGGGCGGGTCCTGCACCGCGGGCGAGAAGTAGCGCGCGTTGAAGTTGCCGCGGTCCTCCTCGAAATCAATCGTGACGTAGGGCGACTGCGACTTGGCGATCTCGATGGCCACGGCGCGGAACTTGAGGTGGCACGCGCCGAGGTCGCCCCAATTCAACGCGAAGACGCCGCCGAGTGTGAGGCCGCCGAGCTTGGAGCGGCGGACCTTCAGCCCCTTGCCGCTCGCCGGCGGCGTGCCCATGCGCGCGGAAATAATGTTGGCGAGGACGCCGGCGAAGTGCTGGCGCGTGATGCCGGGCCGCTCGAAGGTTTTGGATTTCAGCGTGGCGCTCACCGCGAAATTCGCCTGGCTGAGTCCGGCCTCGGCCATCTTCTCCCAGTTGTTGTCGCGGTTGGTGTAGGTGACATAGACGGCGTTGAGCGTGGTCATCCAGTCGCCGGGATCGATGTCCGGCGGCTCGAGCAGGCAGGTCTCGTCGAAGACCGGCGGGTCCGAGGCGTCGCCGCGCATGACGCCGAGGGAAAATTTGCCATCGGCCGACGGCTTGAGGTAGCCATCGCAGTGCTCGAGCGTTTCGAGCGCGAACTGGCGGAAACCCTTGCCGGTGTTTTCCAGAGGCGAAAGGCCGACGCATTCGTCGCGCAGGCCGATGGCCATCGTGTCGAGTTCCGTCTTGTTGAGCCGCGTGTCCGGCGCGCCGAGGCCGGCCCTTGGATTCGTGACGAGATCGGCGAGGAAGGCGACCGGGTTGCAATCCATCGAGACGTTGCTGTCGTTGGTGAGCCAGGCGAACTGCGGCCAGCGCGAGACGGTGAGCGTGATCTGCGGCACCGTGGAATTGTTGTAGCCGATGAACCAGTCCTCGGCCACGACGTAGGCGAGGCCGCGGTAGGCGGGGTGGAAATCGCCGACGTCGGCCTCCGCGAGCGCGGCGTGCGGGTCCTGCGTCTGCGTGTCCGAGCCGCGATAGATGCGGAGGTTGCCGCGGCCGGCGACGGTGATGATGGTGAGGTCGGAGGTGATCGGCAGGAAGGACGACTTGCCGTTGTCGGGCCAGACGACCTGATTGTTGATGCGGACCTCCGAGATGCCGGCGAGTTCCCCGTGGCCGAGCAGCGCGACGAAGCTGCCGTAATAATTGTAGCCGCTGAGGATCTGCACCTTCTTCGCGCCCTGATAGACGCCGAAGGCCTGGAAGCGGAACGCCTGGCCGAGATAGGTGAGACCCACGGGCCGCGTGCCGGCGAAGTAGGGGACCGCGCGCGCCTGCTCCTTCGTCGGGATGAGGCTCGGGTCCTCGCCGAAACTGACCGGCGTGGGCGCGGGGAAATTGGTCTGGCGGCCGAAGCTCATGGGAGGGGCAAAGCGGTAAGGGGCAAGGGGCAAGCGACCGGGCGGAAGACGGCCTTGAGGCGGCGGTTGTAGGTGGAGTCGCCGAGGGACTGCTCGACGATGCTGTGACCTTCCAGCGTGTGGAGGACTTTGCCTTCGCCGCGGAACCAGCCGGCGTGCCATTCGATGCGGCCGGTGTGGAGGCAGAAGCAGAGCACGTCGCCGGGTTCGCACTGGTAGAGGCGCGGGGGATTCGGCGCGGCGCCGCAGTTCACGCAGCCGCCGACCGAGGCCTCGGCGAGATCCACGCGCGCGAAAAATTTCCCCTGCTGTGCGAGCCAGGTGACCAGCGCGGAATCGGATTCGTGGTGGCCACCGTCCACGTTGTAGCGCGGCGGGGTGAAGTGCGGGAGATGGCCGACGTTCACCAGGCCGGCGCCGATCCACTGGACGCAGTCGGCGCCGACGCCCTTGAGCGCGGCGTTGCGATGCCAGGGCGTGCCGGCCCACGACGATTGCTCCACGGCGAGGGCGGCGAGTTTTTCGGGCGTGTTGAAGTAGGGAGTCATTTTAAGAAGGAACTCACGAAAGCCGGAAAGGAATTCCCTTCCTGAGTTCCTGAGTTCCGGCTTGGTCAATCGGCTTCATCATTTCTTGTTCCCGTTCGCGCTGGGCATGGCGACGGTGGGGAGGCTGAGGTTGTCGGACGGCACACAGGGGCAGCCGCCGTAGTTGACGAGGTTGGAAAAATAATCGCGGCAGTCGGCGACGGTCCGCTTGCATCCGGGATAAAGCAGGACGGGCGCGCCGGCCGCGTTGTGAAAGAGCGGGGCGCTGAGGGTGAGCTGCAGCTCGGCGCCGGCGTCGGCGCTCTGCCACACGTCGCGGACCTCGACCGTCGTGCCGCCGCCGATGATGATGTAGCCGCCGGCGAAGCGGTCCGCCTCGAAGCCCGCGAGCGTGGGCAGCGTGACGACGTTGCCCGTGACCGTGCCGAGCGTGCCCGGCACCTGGAACGAAACCGGGCTGACCTTGCACGTCCGCGGCTCGCCCCAGACGTAGGGGCACCGCGGCTGGATGACCATCGCGGGGACCGACTGCCCGAACCATTCGAGAAAGCCGCTGAGCTTCGCGGAAATCTTCCGGCCCTTCTGCTTGGACTTGGCGATGTAGCCGGTGGCCACCGGCGTCGTCGTGTCCGGCGTGGCGTAGTCGGCCTCGATGATTTCGCACTGCATCGGGCGCGAATTGTCGAAGGGAAAAAAGTAGCGGAGCGGATTGCCGTCGGTGAATGCAGTCTCGACGCTGGCCTCCTCCGTGTCGGCGCGCAGGCCGTGGCGGATGGTGCCGTGGTCAATCGGCCGCGCGAGGTAGGTGTGGCCGTTGCTCACGAGGTCGGTGGGGAAGTTCGTGAAATAGAAATGCTGCGTGACCGAGGGCCATTCGATCCAGAAATGGAACAGCGTGACCTTCTGCAGGCCGGTCTCCGCGGCGGCGTATTCCTGCGGCAGCTCGAGGCAGGCCAGGCGCTGCTCGCGATAGTTGGGCTGCTTCCATTTGCCGGCGAACTTCTCCTCGGCGAAACGGACGTAGAGCAGGCGCTTGGGCGTCCACGTTTCGTCAATCGAGAGGGCGCTGCCGATCGTGACGCGCTCGCGGTTGCCGGCGAGGCCGGTGACGGCGGTGATCTGCGCCCAGACGATGCCGGCGCGGGATTCGAACTGCCAGTGCAGTTGGGCGGCGTCGCTCCACGAATCCACGAGGCCGATGGCCTCGATGTCGAACTGGGTGGCGCTGTGGCCGGCGGCGACGGTGGCCGCGCGCATCGGCGCCGCGAGCCAGAAGCCGGTGAGCCGGCCCTTGACCGTGACCTGGAAATCCTCCCAGAGCCGGCACTCGGCGGCGTCCTTGAGCAGGAGGTCCACCTCGAGCTTCTCGGCGGGAAATTCCGCGAGCTGCTCGTAACCGGGCCGGCCGCCGGTGTTGAGCGGGCGGAGATCGTAGGCCGGGAACTGCCGCGGCTTGTTCCAGGCCAGCGGGAGATCGAGGACCGGGCGGGTGAGGTAGGTGCTCATCGCAGCGTAGGAAATTTCCTCATACGAAGTAGTCCCACTCCGCATTGTTCCAGAACCGCGAGCGCCAGAGCAGGACGCGCTGGTCGGTGATCTGCCAGCCGAGGCCGGGATCGGCGAGGCAGACGAGCGAGGCGGCGAGGGCCGGCTCGGAGTTGGTGAGGACGTTGGATTTGACCACCGCGCCGCCCTCGACCTGCAGGCCGCTCTCGGACCACCAGCCGAACTTGTCCACCGGCGGGCTGCCGAGCTGCGAGCTGGCCATCGGCAACGCCTGGCCGAACGCGGTGAAGGCCGGCGTGTCCGCGCCCGCGCCGCCGAAGTGATCGGCGGGGCCCGCCTTCAGGAACGGCAGGGGGATGCCCTTGAAATACTGATCGAGCAGCGGCGCGTTGAGCCGGCCGCGCGCGCGGAAGGAAACGGAAGTGTAGCCGTCAATCCCGTCATCCTCGGTGCTGAGGAAATAGACCTGCGGCGCCGGCGGCTGGCCGAGGATGGGATTGTCGTCCACGAGCGTGGTCGAGACGTAGCAGGAGAGGTCGCCGAAATCGTAGTTCGAATAGAGGTAGCCGTGATCCCACGGCGGCAGATCCTGGCGGTCGAGCGCGGCCTGCTTGGATTCCCCGCAGCCGTCGCCGCCGGAGCAGGCGTGCGAGAAATAAATCGTGACGACCTTGGTGGCGAGGTCGGTCCATTCGCACGGGACATCGAGCAGATCGCACAGGCAGATGAAGCCGCCGATCGCGCGCGCCTTGGCGATCACGTTGTCACCGTCAATCGAGTCCTCGATGCTCGGGCCGAGGTCCACGACCGGAAGGTCGGTGTTCGCCTGCAACTGTTCGCACGGCGGCGGCGCGGTGTGGCCGGGGATGACCGAGGGGTCATAGTAGATATAGCGCTGCACCCATTCCGAATCCGCGAAGACGCGCGCGAGGTATTTGAGCAGGTCCACGATCACCGTGGCGTCGGCCTCGAGGTCGGCGCGGTAGAAATCATCCGCCGGATATTCGAACGCCGACGGGGTGCCGATCGTGCGGTCCGGCCAGAGGATGAACGGCGGATCGTCCGTGGTGATGTCGTAGCCGCCGTGCGGCGGGGTGCCCCACGCGATCGCGGCGTTGTGCCAGCGTTCCTGCGCCGACCGCATGAGCCGCTCAATCGTGATCGTGGGGAGGGTGATCGTGGCGGAGTAATCCGAGTCCTTGTCGCCCACGCGCGCGGTCACGGCGTAGAAGCGCTCGCTGCGCGTGAAGTCCACCGGGCGGAGCCGCACGTAATACTCGCCGGTCGTCGCGTCGCGCTGGATCGTCTCCACCAGGTTCTCCGTCCAGTCGCCGTCGGTGTCGCGCTTCTCGAACAGCTTGTAAAGGTTCGCGCCGAAGATGGCGGGCCAGCGGATCTCGTAGAGCGTGGGGCAGGTGTTCGCGAGCGCGTGGACGCCGGCGTTGGGGACGCCCTCGCAGACGTTGAACGCGGCGGTCGCCGGGACGGT
>JACQFS010000060.1 GCA_016199935.1 Verrucomicrobiota bacterium | reverse complement strand
CGTGACGAAGAATGCCGTGCCGCCGGTGACGCTCGCGGCAGAAGCCGTGGCGAGCGAGCCAGGAGTTTACGAGGCCACTTACATTCCGCGCGACACGGGCGGCTATCGCGTCGAGGCCACGGTGCTGAACGAACAGGGCGCGGGCGCCGGCAGCGCCGTGGGCGGCTGGACGACGGACCTCGCGGCGTCGGAGTTCCGCTCGCTGACGCCGAACCGGGAGTTGATGGAGAGCATCGCACGCAAGTCCGGCGGCGAAGTCATCACGGCGGACAAGCTCGCTGCCTTTGCGAAGGAACTCCCGCTCAAGCGCGCGCCCGTGACGGAGAACTGGACGCGCCCGCTTTGGCACACGCCCACGATGTTTCTTTTCGCCCTCGGTTGTTTCGTGACCGAGTGGGGGCTGCGGCGCTGGAAAGGACTCGCGTGAGAAAGTTACTGCTCATTTTTCTGTTTGGGCTCGCCGGCATTTACGCCCACGCGGCGGACAAGAAGTCCGGACAGACTTCCGTCCTCATCGTCGTCGGCGCGGGCGGCGAGGAAGAATACGAAACCGCTTTCGCGAAGTGGGCGCCGAACTGGCAGCAGGCCTGCAAACTCGGCGGCGCGCGCGCGACGACCATCGGTCTGAAAAGGACCGAGACAAACAGTTTGGAGCGCATTCAGAAAACCCTCGCGGCCGAGCCGAAGGACAGCGCCGAAGAACTGTGGCTCGTGCTCCTCGGTCACGGCACATCCGACGGGCGCGAGGCAAAATTCAATCTGCGCGGCGACGACCTGACTTCGACCAACCTCGCGCGAATGCTCCGGCCGTTTTCCCGACCGGTCGCGGTTATTGCCTCGTTCTCGTCGTCCGGCGCATTTCTGAAAGACCTTTCGGCGCCCGGCCGCGTGTTGGTCTCGGCGACACGAAACGGGGCCGAGCAAAACTACTCGCGCTTCGGCGGCTTCCTCTCCGAGACCATCGCCGACCCGACGGCCGACCTCGACAAGGACGGCCAGGTGTCGCTGCTTGAAGCGTTTCTCGCTGCCGCGCGGCGCACGGCGGATTTTTACGAGGGCGAGGGCCGGCTCGCGAGCGAGCACCCGGTGCTCGACGACAATGGCGACGGGCTGGCGACGCCGGCGGACTGGTTTCGCGGCGTGCGCGCCGTGAAAAGGCCGCGCGACGGCCAGACCGACGGCCTGCGCGCGCACCAGCTTCACCTCATCCGCAACCAGGCCGAGCGTGACCTGCCCGCCGCCGTGCGCGCGCAACGCGACGCACTCGAGTTGCAACTCGCCGCGCTCCGCGACCGGAAGGGCGAAATGAAGGAGGAGGATTACTACGGCGAACTGGAAAAACTCCTGCTCCAGATCGCGAAGCTCTACGCGGCGGGCGAGAAGAACGCCGCCGCCGGAAAGCCGACGGCACCCTGACCACCGCCAGTGCGTTGGAACGCGGGCTTCAGCCCGCTTCAACGCAATTGGGTCTGGCCACCTTGAAGCGGCGTAAACGCCGCGCTCCGCACGCACGCTGGATGGCAGCCACCGAGTTTTTTGAAACCGCTCCGATTGTGTTCCGGCTTCACAGTTTCTTTCCCGTCTCACCCGTCGCCGACGGCTTCACGTCGCTCGGTGTGATTTCCTCCGGCAGCACCACGATGGCGATGCGGCGATTGCGCGCGCGACCCTCGGGCGTCGAATTGTCGGCGAGCGGCTGGAATTCCCCGTAGCCCACGGCCCCGAGTCGGCGCGCGTCCACGCCCGCGTGATCGTGGAGGAAGCGCACGGCGGCCGTCGCGCGCGCGGCGGAGAGTTCCCAGTTGGTCGGATACTTGCGCGCAAGGTTGCCGGTGATCGGCACGTTGTCCGTGTGGCCGACGACGTGAATCTGGCGGTTCGGCACCTGCGCGAGGAGACCGGCGATTTTGCGCAGCACTTCGTGGCCCTCGGGCTTCACGTCGGCCTCCCCGGAATCAAACAGGATGCGATCGAGAATGCTCACGGTCAGCTTCCCCTGAAGCTGCGAGATGGTGATGTCCTTCGACTCGAGCGCGGCGCGCATCTGCTGTTCGAGCGATGACTGCTTCTGCTCGGTGGCTTGGAGCGCGGCGATCTGCTCCTGTGCCTGGGTGAGCGTCTCCTTCAACTGCTCCGCGTGCGTCTGCCGCGCGGCCAGCGCGGCGCGCGCGTGCTCCAACTCGTCGCGCAACCGGTCCACCTCGCGCGTCTTCTCCAAGACCGAGAGGCCGACGAAGGCGAGGATGACCAGCGCCGAGAGAATCGTGGCGACAATCCAAGTTTGCTTCGGCATGGCGGGACGTTGCCGAAAAAATTTCCCGCCGGCAAGGGCGAGCGCGGTCGGGAAAAGATGGAGAGCCTCAGCGCGCGACCGTCTGCGCCGAGCGCTGATAGACGCGCACGTAATCAATCTCGAACGCGCCGGGGAACGGCGTGGTCCGGTCGGGCGGATTGCCCCAGTGCCCGCCGATGGCGAGGTTCATCAGCAGATACATCGGCACGCGCGGGATGGATTTCACCGAGCGGAAACGCTCCTTGCCGTCCACGGTCCAGACAATCTTGGCGGCGTCCCATTCGATGGCGAAGACGTGAAAATCCCCCGCGAGATCCGGTCCCATCGTGATGCCGGTGTCGGCCTGCTTGTAACCATCCTGCGCCCAGTGGTGCGTCGTGTAGAGCTTCGCGGTCTCGTGGCCGAGCACTTCCATCACGTCAATCTCCGGCGGCCAACCCAGCGGCGCGGGCAACAGCCAGATGGCGGGCCACATGCCGTTGCCGCGCGGCACGCGGGCGCGAATCTCGAAGCGCCCGAACTGCTGCTCGAACTTCCGGTAGGTCGTCATCATGCCGGAAGTGTAATGGCGCAGCTTGCCGTCATACCGCACCGTGCGCCGCTCGGCCTTGATGCGCAGCACGCCGTCACGCAACTCGAAGGCGTTGGTGACGTAGGCCTGCAACTCCTGGTTGCGCTCCTTGCCCCACGGATCGCGCAGGTTCCACTTCGTCAGGTCCACGTGGTCGCCGGAAAACTCGTCGTTGAAAACCAACTGCCACTCGGTGGACGGCGCGAGATCGCTCGCGGTGGTGATCAGGGGAAAAAGCAACGTGCCGAGAGCCAAAGCCAGTCGTTGGACGATGCACGCGTTCATGGGAACGCGCTCTTGGTAGCCGATCATGCGCGCGGCCGCGAGCGCTTTCTTCCGCCGCTATTTTTCATCTCTCAATTCTGCGCCCGCCGGCAACGCCAGTGTCGGCGCGCCCTTGAGGTAGCCGAGCGACGCGAGAAATTTGTCCGCCTGGATCGCCGTCGCGGAGGTCCACGGTTGTTTGTTGAAGAAGCCGTGCGCCTGACCCGCGGCGGTCCACTGCTCGCAGCGGTTGCCGGACTCGCGCGATTTTTTCAGAAACTCATCGCCGTGTTCCTTGAGTTTGTCCGCCGTGCCGAAGAACAGGATCGCCGGCGGCGCGCCCTTGCTCATGAAGAGCGTGGGGGAAATTTTCGCGCCGATCTCCTCGCCCGCGGCGTTCTTGGTCGGAATCGCGCTGAGGTTCAGCGCGGGATTAAAGAGCACCATCGCGTTCGGCACAGCCGAGATTTTCAAATCCTCACCCGCCGCGTCGAAGCCCGGCACGAGCGCGACCGCCGCCGCGAGATGGCCGCCGGCCGAACCGCCGGAGGAGATGAGCCGGTCCGGATTCACGCCGAGTTCGCCCGCGTGCGCGCGCACCCAGCGCACCGCCGACTTCGCGTCCTCGACGCACACGTCCGGCGTGGTCTTGTGGATGGAGGAGATGCGGTAGTCCGCCGACGCGCAGACCAGCCCGCGCGACGCGAAGTATTCCGCCTGCGGGATGAACTGCACCGCCGAGCCGCTGCGCCAGCCGCCGCCGAAAAAGAAAACGATGGCCGGCCGCTTGTCCGTGGCCTTCCAGCCGGGCGGGAAGAAAAAGTGCAGCTTCAACTCGCCCTGCGGCGTGGTCTTGAAGAGGCGCGACTCCGGCTTCACGGGATCGGCGATGAGCCGGACGGAGCCGTTCCCTTTTTCCGGCCGCTCGAACACGGCCGGCGCGGAGGATTTTTTCTCGGCCGCGGCGATGGGCAGAGCAAGAACGGTGAGCGTGATGACGCAGAAACGAGTGAAGAGTGATTTCATGGGGCGGATGTGTTCGGCGGATTAAAGCGCCATTGGCGCACGCTGCCAACTGCGAATCTCCAGCAAGCCAGAGCGCGGACATTTTCCCCCTTTCAACTTCGGCACGTTGGCCTAGTTTCCAGCCCATGACTTTGCTGGAACAGATGACGCAGCTCGCGAAGCAGGCCAAGGCCGCTTCGCGCGAGCTGGCGCAGCTCACGACGGCGGAGAAGAACGCCTGCCTGCTCGCGATGGCCGATGCGTTGGAGCAAAGCGGCCCCGCCATCAAGGCCGCCAACGCGCTCGACATGGACGCCGGCGCGAAGATGGGCCTCACCGCCGCAATGCTCGACCGCCTCAAGCTCGACGAGAAGCGCATCGCCTCGATGGCGAAGGGACTGCGCGAAGTGGCCGCGTTGCCCGATCCCGTGGGCCGCGTGCTCGATGAGCGGACGCGCCCGAATGGATTGCGCCTTCAGAAAATCGCCACGCCCATCGGCGTCGTCGTGATCATTTACGAGTCGCGCCCCAACGTGACGGCGGATGCGGCGAGCCTGTGCTTCAAGACCGGCAACGCCACCATCCTGCGCGGCGGCAAGGAGGCGTTGAACTCGAACCAGATCATCGCGCGCCTCATGGTCGAGGCCGGGCGCAAGGCGCTCGCGAAATTTCCCGAGCACGCCGTCCAGGTGGTGTCCACGACCGACCGCGAGGCAATTCCCGCGTTGCTTTCGCTCACGCAGTTCGTGGACCTCTGCATGCCGCGCGGCGGCGAGGGGCTCATCCGCGCCGTGACGGAGTGCAGCAAGGTGCCGGTCATCAAGCATTACAAGGGCGTCTGCCACGTGTTCGTGGACCGCGACGCCGACCTCGCGATGGCCGAGAGCATCGTGATGAACGCGAAAGTGCAGCGCCCCGCCGTCTGCAACGCAGCGGAGACTTTGCTGGTGGACAAATCGGTGGCGGAGAAATTTCTGCCGCTCATCGCGACCAAGCTCTTTGAAAAAAATGTCGAATTGCGAACCGACACGACGACACGGGATTTGCTCAACGCGAAACCCGAAACCCGAAACCCGAAACTCCGCGCCGCCACCGAGGCCGACTGGTTCACCGAATACAACGACTACATCCTCAACATCCGCGTGGTGGACGGCGTGAAGGCGGCCATCGAACACATCAACCACTACGGCTCCGCGCACTCGGACAGCAT
>JACQFS010000059.1 GCA_016199935.1 Verrucomicrobiota bacterium | reverse complement strand
GCCGGTGATTTTTCTCGGCCCGGAGGCGAGCGAGGTGGCGCAGGTCATCCGGCAGACAAATTGCGGCGCGGTGTTGCCGGACGCGGACGGCGCGGCGCTCGCCCGCGAAATCGAACGCTGGCTCGCCGACGTTCCCGGCCGCGAAGCCGCGGGCCGACGGGGCCGCGCCGCGGTGGAGTCGGAGGATGTGCGCGCCGTGGCGGAACGGTTTGCGGCCGCGTTGGCCGGCCACCGCGGCTGAAGATTGTCATTTCAAAGGGCGTTCGTTTCCGTTACGAACCGCCGCGCCACCAGACCATACGCCGAACCGAAACCCGCCCACTTCATGTCACCCTTTGGGATCATCTTCATCGGACTGATCGGATTGGGAACCTGCTGGGGGTTGATCCAGTTGATCCTCAAGCGCTCGCTCTGGCCGGCGACGTTCGCGCGGCGGGTGCAGTTCCACCAGACGCACGCCAATCCCATTCCGCGCATCGGCGGCGTGGCGCTGGTGGCGGCATTTCTCGCGGTGGCGGCGGCCGGCTTCTCCCGGCTGCAACTGGGGCAGCAGGATCGGCGCGAGTTCATCGCCATCACTTGCGGGTCGGTGGGAATGTTCCTGCTCGGATTCGTGGATGACGTGCGGCCGTTGAGCGCGCGGCTGAAATTTCTCGCGCAGATTCTCATCGCGGTGCTGGTGTGCGTGGGCGGCCTGTGCGTGACGGAACTGAGCAACCCGATCACCGGCACCGTTTACGCGCTCGGGCCGTTTGGTTACGTGGTGACGGTGTTCTGGCTGGTGGCGTTGACGAATGTCATCAACCTGGTGGACGGCCTCGATGGGCTGGCGGGCGGGATCAGCTTCATGGTGTTGTGCCTGCTGGCGTATGTGGCCATGCGCTCGAACGCCAGCCTGAGCGTGCTGCTGGCCACCGGCATGGGCGCGGCGCTGCTGGGCTTTCTCTATTTCAATTTTCCGCCCGCGCGCATCTACATGGGCGACGGCGGCGCGTATCTGCTCGGCTTTCTCATCGGCTGTCTGGCGATTGCGGGCAATCACAAGCGCGACGTGTTCGCCGCGCTGGCCGCGCCGACGCTCGCGCTCGCGCTGCCAATCTTCGACGTGGCGGTGGCGATGTTGCGGCGCGGCGTGCGCGGGCTGCCGATTTTCCGGCCGGACAAAAAACACATCCACCACCGCCTGAGCAACCTCGGCCTCACGCCGACGAAGACGGTGCTGGTGCTCTACGGGTTGTCGTTTGTTTTTCTGCTGCTGGGATTTTCCGTGCTTTGGAGCGGCCGGCTGCTGCCGGTGGCGCTCGGCATCGGCGCGGTGTTTGCCGTCGCGGGGATCCGCTCCATCGCGCGGGTGGAGGACTGGCTGGCCTTGCGCCACGCCCTCGGCTCGGCGGGCCGGATCCGCCGCGAGTCGCGCTACGCGCTGGCCCTGGGGCGCTGTCTGGAAATGGAGGCCGAGCGCGCGCCCACCGTCGGCCAGCTCTGGTCCTGCTTTGAGGGGTGCGTTCAGAAACTCCAGTTCAGCAGCGTGTGCGTGCATATCGGCTCGCAGTCGCGCGAGTGGCGCAATCCCGCCGCGGGCGGGCCGCCGGCCGACCTGAGCGACCGTCACGAACTGGGCGGCGACCCCGAAGTCGCCGTCGAATTCACCGGCTCCTCGCAGGTGATGCATCCGAAGGTTTTTTTCCTCATCTCCGAACTGACCTCCGAAGCGTGGCTCAAGGCCTCGCGCCGCTGGCAGTCGGTGCATGGTCCCGCGGTGGTTTTCGATCCACCCGCCGGGGCGCCGGCCGCCGCGGCCATCCCGGCTTCGCCCGCTCACTGAAATGGCCATCGCCTCCGCTCCCGGATTGAAATCTCCCGCCGCTGTGAACCGCTTCGCGTTCACGTCACCGGTGATCCACGACCTGCTCGTGCTGGCGCTGACGCTGTTCGCGCCCTTCGCCGTCGCGGCGAATCAACTCGGCGGCCAGGCGGTGCTCGTGCTCGGCCTCGGCGCGCTGCTGTGGCTCTCGCCGCCGGAGCGGAAGCTGGGCGGAAAAATTTTCGCGCTGCTCGCGGCGCTGGCGGCGTGGCCGCTGTTGACGTTGTTGCCCGCCGCGTGGCTCGGCCCGGCGCCGTGGCACCGCGCGCTCGGCGAACTGAACGTCGCGCTCCCGTTCACGTATTCGCCGCAGCCCTGGCTCACGTTCGAGGACGCGCTGCTGCTCATATCCGGCCTGGCGTGGGCCGCCTACCTGCTCACGCGCCACTGGCATTTGTCCCGACGCGAACTGCTGCCGCTTTACGCGTTCGCCGTCGCGGCGCTCGCGGCCGTCTGGCTCGTGATGGCGCAGTTCGCGCCGGCTGGCGCGCCGGGCGAGACGCGCGCCTTCGGCTTTTTTCCCAACCGCAACCAGAGCGCGGACTTCCTCGCCGTGGGCGGCGTCGCGCTCGCGGGCCTGTGCGCGTATGCGTGGCGCGACCGCAGCCGGCGCGTGCCGCTGTGGATCGGGGCGGTGAGGCGGGTGTGGGTGAACGCGCCGGTGATTTCCGGCTGAAAATATATCGCGATGCGCTGAGTCTCTCGCGCGACGCCGGCTGGACCGGCGCGGGGCTCGGCAATTTCTCCCCGCTGTTCCCGCGTTACCGGACCGCGTCGATGACAGCGAGCCGCGCGATCCATCCGGAGAGCGACTGGTTCTGGGTGCTCGCGGAAATGGGCTGGCCGGCGGTGCTGCTGCTGGCGGCGCTCGTCGGGCTCGTGCTGTGGCGGTGCCTGCCCTTCGCGGAGGGGACGGATCGCGTGCTGCGCTCGGCGGCGTTCGCGGCCGTGGTCGTGTTTCTCATGCACAGCCTCGTGGATGTCTCCGGGCATCGCATCGGGACGCTCTGGCCCGCGCTCTTCCTGCTCGCGCTCGCGACGCCGGGCGGCTTGGGGGTGCGCACGGAGGCGACGCTCCGGTCGCGCGTGCTCGGCACGGGATTTCTTCTGCTCGGCCTCGCGTGGCTGATCTCGGCGTTCGGCTTCGTGAAAATTCCCACGAGCGCCGAATACCTCCGGCTCAAGCGCCAGATGTCCGCCGCGCTCGACGCGAAAAATTATCCCGAGGGTGCCGCGCTGGCCACGGAGGCGCTGCGCCTCGCGCCGCTGGACTGGGAGCTTCACTTTGGCCGCGGCGCGGCGCTGGCCGCCAGCGTCCGCGTCACCTCGCCGGCCATCAGCAACTTCACCGTGGTGCGCTGGCTCGAACCCGTTGGCCGTGTCGGTTACGAGGAGGGCCGCGCGTGGCTCATCCGCGAAGGCTCCACCAAGGAGAGCGATTTCTGGTTTGGCCCGGAGGCGCGCCTGGCCGCCGACGCCTGGCGTGCCGCGCTGGCGACCGACCCGCGTTCAGCCAGCGGTCTCTTCGGCTCCATGCTCTCGACCGCGCGTGAGCATCCCGACATCTTGCCTTACCTGAAGGAGCTCGCGATTGGCGACCGGCGGCGCGAGTTTGAATTCCTGGGTTCAACCAGCGGCGAGGATTTCGCCGAGGTTCTCACGAGCCTGCTCCGCGGCGATCCGGGGCTGAAGGGCTTCAAGCCCGAGGAGCAGCGCCTGATTTTCCGCCTCTGGGCGCAACGCGGCGATGTCCGCGAGTTGGGACGGGCCATGGAAGCGAATCCCGCGTGGCTCGCGCTAAGCTGGGACTCCGTCGGTGAAGTGCTGGCCAGGCAGGGAGACTTCAAGACGGCCTGCGAACTTGCCCGGCGTTATTATCCGAAGCCCGAGATGCCTCCCGCCCTCGCCCGTTCGGTGGCCTCCCTGCGCGAGGACTACGTGTCGAATCGCAAGGACCTCGGCGCGGGCATCTATTACTTCCTGGCCCTGCGCGCGAGCGGCGAGCACAAGGAAGCACTCGAAGTCATCCGCTATTTGAACTCGCAGCCCGACGCGCCCGGATATTTCTTCGCGCTCGAGGGCGAGGTGTGGTTCGAGTTGAAGAATTACGAAAGCGCCTGGCGCGCGTGGCAGGTCGCCGCCGGCCGCTGACCCTTCTCAGTCCGCCTGCTTCCCTCCGCCGGTCTTCTCTCCCGTCCCCGCTGAACTCCGCCTCGCCGCGTGCTCGCGCGCGATCCGGATCTCCTCCGCACTCAGCGCAAACCCCGTCGTTCCCGACGCCATCAGGTTCGTCGTGTCCTGCCGGTGCGGCAGCCCGAGCGCGTGGCCCAGCTCGTGCGACGTCACACGCGGCAGCGGCTCGTCGATGCCGCCGGGAATTTCCTTCAGCTTCGCCGTGTCCTTCACCACCGCCATCTTCCCGGTCCAGAATCCGTTCGGTGTGACGCGTTTGACGTAGCACACGTTGAGCGCGTTGGTGGCGAGCCGCTCCTTCGGCACGGCGTCCGTCACCCAGCGGTCCTTCGCGTCCTTGTTCGCCGGTGCGTTGTCGAGCGCGGCGGTTTTGCCAATCGACTCAATTCGAAACTGGATGCCGGCCTGCGCCCAGACTTTGTTCACCTTGCCGAACACGCGCCGCACGTCCGCCTCCGTGAGCGTCGTGTGCAGGTCGGTCTCCTTCGCCGACTGGAGGAGATGCACGCGCACGGGCAGCGTGATCGTCGCCGGCTTCTCGTCGGCGCGCAGGAGCAGGATTCCGGCGGATAATATCAGCAAAGCGGCGGTGCCCGTTCGAACTGGTGGCTTCATGTCGAAATCCTAAAGGGGCGTCGCGCGGGCGGCACGCGAAATCGGACGCTGCTCCCGGAGCGCGGCCTTCAGGCCGCTTCGGCGTCGGAAGATTACTGGTCAGACGATTGGCCCGTGACCATCCGAACGTTGAAGCGGCGTAAACGCCGCGCTCCGATCCGTTTGCATTCGGGACAGGGTCGGTATCTCCATTGCAAAATCCCCCACGCCGATTCGCCCCTTGACGCGCCCGCGCGTGCCGACAAACCTCCGCCCCGACGCGGCGGGCCGACTGACGCCCGCGCTCTACCAACACCGGCACCCATCCAAATATGAATCGCTCCCGCCTCCTTCCGCTCCTCGCCCTGGTCCTGTTCGCGGGCGCATCCGTCCGCGCGGCGACGACGCTTTTTCCCGTGGTCGTCGGCGACCGTTGGGGATTTATCAACCGCTCCGGCAAGCTCGTCATCAACCCGCAGTTTGATCACGCCGGCACGTTCGCCGCGGGCCTCGCCGATGTGCGGCTCAAGAGCTGGGGCTACGCGGACACCGCGGGCAAGCTCGCCATCAATCCGCAGTTCGACAAGGCCGGGCCGTTCAGCGAGGGCTTGGCCGCCGTCGAGGTGGGCCACCGTTTCGGCTACATCGGCACCGATGGCAAATACGTCGTCAACCCGCAGTTCGAGGCGGCGGGAAATTTTTCCGAGGGCCGCGCGGCCGTCCGCTCGGGCCGGCGCCACGGCTACATTGACAAGTCCGGCAAGCTCGTCATCAACCCGCAGTTCGAGAGCGCCGCCGCCTTCTCCGAAGGGCTGGCCGCCGTCGAACTCGGCAACCGCTTCGGCTACGTGGACACGGCCGGCAAGATGGTCATCAACCCGCAGTTCGAGCGCGCCGGGTCGTTCGCCGACGGACTCGCCGAGGTTCGCATCGCCAAACACTGGGGCTTTGCGGACAAGGCCGGCAAACTCGTCATCAACGCGCAGTTCGAGGACGCACATTCATTTTCCAAAGGGCTCGCGCCCGTGCGCGTCGGCAAGACCTGGGGCTACGCGGACACCGCGGGCAAGCTGGTCATCAACCCGCAGTTCGAGGATGCCGAGTCCTTCTCCGAGGGACTCGCGCGCGTGCGCAGCGCCAAGCGCTGGGGCTACGTGGACAAGGGCGGCAAGATCGTCATCAACCCGCAGTTCGACGAGGCGGCGGATTTCAACGACGGTCTCGCGCGCGTGAAAGTCGGCCGCAAGGTCGGCTACGTGGACCCGAGCGGAAAATACGTCTGGAACCCGACCAACTGAAGGCACTCGCGCCGGTTCCTCGACGCACACCCAACGCACACAGAAAAGGCTCCCCGCGCTTTGCAATCGCCGGGGAGCCTTTTCTGTGTGGGTTGGGAATGCCGGACGGAACCTGGCGCGGCATCGCGCTCTCAGGGAGATCGCCCGCTTTTGCGGCGGCAGTTGCGCGGAGAGGAAAGCCGATGGTAGATTGCCGCGTCTTTTGCGGGGTGAAGGGAAGCCAGCCGGAGCTGCCAAATGAAATATGAGCACCAAGCTGAAACCGGGACTGTTGGCGATTTGCTTCGCGCTCCCGCTGTGCGGCGTTTGTGCCGGCGCGGCGGACGAGTTGCGGCTGGGGCATTTCCCCAATCTCACCCACGCGCAGGCCGTGTATGCGCGGGCGGGGGGACAGTTCGAAACGAAAATCGGCGTGCCGGTCAAGTGGAGTTCCTTCAACGCCGGCCCGACGGCCATCGAGGCGCTCTTCACCGACGCCGTTGACGCCACGTTCGTGGGCCCGAACCCGGCCATCAATGGCCACCTCAAATCCCGGGGCGACTGCTTCACCATCATCGCCGGCAGCGCCAGCGGCGGGGCCGGACTGGTGCTGCGGAAGGACGGCGGCATCCGGACGGAGCGGGATTTCGACGGCAAAATCATCGCCACGCCGCAGTTGGGCAACACGCAGGACGTGGCCGCCCGCGTCTGGTTTGCCGGGCGCGGCTACAAGTTCAGGGAAAAGGGCGGCACGCTCACGTTGCTGCCGCTGTCCAATCCGGACCAGCTCACGCTGTTTCAGAAAAAGGAAATCCACGGCGCGTGGACGGTGGAGCCGTGGCTCTCGCGGCTGGAACTGGAAGGCGGCGGGGAACTGTTCCTCGATGAAAAAACATTGTGGCCGGAGGGCCGGCATGTGATCACCCACCTCGTGGTGAGAAACAGTTTTTTGGCGGAGAACCCGAAGTTGATCAGGAACCTGCTCGCGGCGCTGGTCGAGGTGACCCAGCAGATCAATGCCGACAAGGTCGCGGCGGCCAAAGTCCTGAACGCCGAGTTGAAAAGGGAAACGGGCAAGCCGCTGCGCGAGGAGGTGATTGCCCGGGCGATGGAGCGGGTGGAGTTCACGTGGGACCCGATCAGTGCCTCGTTGCACACGTCCGCCGAGTCCGCGCACAAAATTGGTTTTCTCCGGAGCGCGCCGAATTTGAAGGGCATCTATTCGCTGGGACCGCTGAACGAGGTGCTCAAGGAGAAGAACCTTCCCGCCGTGAGGGAATAGGCGTCGCATGGACCCGAACGCTTCATCCATTCCCGCAACCGCCCGCGCGGCGACAGCGACGGTGAAGTTGCGCCTCACCAGGGTCACCAAGGTTTTCGAAAGCGGCGGGCAGAGGGTCGAGGCGCTCCAGCCCATTGATCTCGAAGTCAGCGAGGGAGAGTTCGTCGTGTTGTTCGGTCCGTCCGGCTGCGGCAAATCCACCCTGCTCAACATGATCGCCGGATTCGAAGAGCCCACGTCCGGCGAGATCACCCTCGAAGGCCAGCCGGTCACCGAGCCGGGCAGCGACCGCTTGATGCTCTTCCAGGAACACGCGCTGTTTCCGTGGCTCCGGGTGATTGACAACGTTACCTATGGCTTGCGCTGGGAGCCTGGCTACCGCTTCCGGCCCCGGCGGCGGCGCGAAAAGGCGATGGAACTTTTGCGGCTGGTCCATCTGGAGGAATTCGCCAAGTCGCCCGTCCACGAATTGTCCGGCGGCATGAAACAACGCGTGGCCCTGGCGCGCGCGCTCGCGCCCGACCCCAAGGTGCTGCTGGTTGATGAACCGTTCCCCGCGCTCGACGCCCTCGTGCGCGCGAAGCTCTACACCGAATTGCAGGACATCCTCGTGCGCACCCGCAAGACCATCGTCTCCGTCACCCACGACCCGCGCGAAGCGGCCTGCCTCGGGGACCGCGTGATTGTCTTCACCGGCCGGCCGGGAAGCATCAAGGCCGAACTCACCGTGGAGCTGCCGCGCCCGCGGGACATCAACGATCCGAAAGTGGCTGAATGCGCCGGCATCATCGCCAAGCAACTGGAGGAGGAAAATAATGAGACCATCCCCGGAGAAAAAATATAGGGGCATTGTCCTCGTCTTCTATCTGGCGCTGATTGCGCTCTGGCAGACGCTCTTCAGCCTGCAACTCATTCCCGATTACCTCTTCCCCTCGCCGCTGCAAGTCGCCCGGCGGCTCTGGGAACTGGGCAGTGACGGAATGCTCTGGCCCAGCATGCAGGCCACCCTCCTGCGCATGGCCGTCGGTTTTTCCATCGCGGCGGGCATCGGCCTGCTCACCGGCTTGCTGATGGGCATGAGCCGCATCGTCAACCGCTGCCTCAAGTCGCTCTTTCTCGGCCTGCAAACCCTGCCCACCGCGGCGTGGGCGCCCATCTCGCTGCTGCTCTTCGGCCTGAGCGAGCGCGGCATTTATTTTGTCATCATCATGAGTTCGCTTGCGGCCGTGGCCATCGCGACTTCCGACGGCATCCTGCAAATCCCGCCGCTTTACCTGCGCGCGGCCCGCACGCTGGGCACACCCGGCTACGCCATGCCGTTGCGGGTGATTCTGCCGGCGGCGCTGCCCGGCATCGTGACGGGCATCAAACTCGGCTGGACTCTCGGCTGGCACGGCGCGGTTTCCGCCGAACTGATCAAGTCCAGTGTCGGGCTGGGCTACCTGCTTTACATGGGCCGCGAATTGAACGACGCCGCGCAGGTGCTCGGCATCATGGTGCTGACGATCCTCTTCGGGCTGTTGCTCGACCGGTTCCTTTTCGCCCAGATCGAACACCGCATTCGCCGCCGCTGGGGGCTGCTGCAGGCGGCGTAGTCTTGCCATCATTCTCCGCTCACACCCTTTTCCCCAGCCGCTGGCCCAGCCGCTGCAACGCCGCCGATTGATCCATCTTCGCCAGCCGCACGTCGAGCAGGTGGAAGCACGACGCGTCCTCCGCCGCCGCGCGCAACGCCGCGTCCAGTTCCTCCTCCGTGCGCACCAAATGGCCGCGGCCGGCGCCGAGCACCTCCGGCACGCGATGAAATTCCCACGGATGCACGTCGTTGTAGGGGCCTTCGTTGATGTGCCGCTCCGTGCCGTAGCCGTGGTTGTTCAGCACGACGACGATGGGGTTCAGCCCGTAGCGCGCGGCGGTCGCGAGTTCCATGCCGGTCATCTGGAATGCGCCGTCGCCCACCAGCACGAGCGGGCGCAGGCGCGGGTTCGCGAGCTGCGCGCCCACGCCCGCCGGCACCGCGAAACCCATCGAGGCGTAATACGCCGGGCCGAGAAATTCCGTCCGCTCGCGGATGAACAAATCCGCCGCGCCGAACAACGCGTCGCCCACGTCCGCGACGACGACCGTGTCCTTGTCGAGAAACGCGTTGAGCCGCTGGAACAGCCGACGCACCGTGACCGCCTTCCCGCGCACGGGCGTGAACGGCGCGGGCGGATGCGGCCGCGGGATGTTCGGAAGCACGCGGCGGCGCAGCGGCGCGCGCAACAGTCCGCGCAGGAAATCATCCAGCCGCACGCCCTCGAAGTTGTGGTAGCGGATCGAGAGCTTCTCGCTCGTCGCCACGATCGCGCGCGCGAGGTCCAGCCGCGCGGTGAACACGCCGAGGTTGATGTCGGTCATGAAGAAGCCCGGCATCAGCACGCAGTCCGACTCCTCCACGTAGCGCCGCACCTCCTCGCGGCCCATCGCGCCCTCATACACGCCGAGGTAAAACGGATGATGCTCGCCGATGACCGACTTGCCGAGAATGGTGGCCGCCACGGGAAGGTTCGCGCGCCGCGCCAGCCGCAGCAGCAAATCCTGCAAGCCGAACCGGTGCACCTCCACGTCCGCGAGGATCACCGGCCGCTTCGCTCTATTCAGCATCGCCACCGCCTCCGCCACCGCCTCGCGCAACGCGTGCGGGTCGCTCTTTTCGTGAATGACCGCGTGCCGGTGCGCGCCCGTGCCGCGCTGCGAGATCATGTCCCGCGGCAGTTCGAGATAGGCCGGCCGCTTGTAGCGCCACGCCGCTTGGAGCACGCGGTCAATCTCCCGCCGCGCCGTCTGCGGATCGTCGAGCACCGCCGAGGCGACCGTGAGCTGCTCGAAGACTTTTTTCTGCGTGTCGAAATCGCGGACCTTGTGGTGGAGCAGGGGATTCTTCTCGCGCTCCTGCATCCCCGGCGCGCCGCTGATGACGATCACCGGCGATTTTTCCGCAAACGCCTCCGCCGTGGTGTTCGCGACCTTCAGCCCGCCCACGCAGTAGGTGACGCACACCGCGCCCAGCCCGCGCACGCGCGCGTAGGCGTCCGCGGCGAAGCCCGCGCCCTGCTCGTCGCACGTGTTGATGAAGCGCAGCGGGCTGGCGACGATCTGGTCGCAGAAGCCGAGCACGTAATCGCCCGGGATGCCGAACACGTGCCGCACGTTGTGTTCGTGGAGCCGCTGGAGCAGATACTCGCCGATGGCCGGGGAAGTTTTCATGGGGTGTGTGGTGGGAGGCTAGGCGGGAAAAGGCGGGGCGTCAAAGCGGGCGTCGGGGAATGAACGAACCGCGGCGCGGATGAAATGGCGCGCGCCTTTCCGAGGACGGCGCACTTCGCCTGACTCGACCGCGAAGTGTGGCAGGGTTTCCGTGCTTTCGTGCCCTCACCCCGGCCCTAACCGCTGTTGATTTTTGCATACTTCTTCAGAAGCAGGCAGATACGAGAAGGGTATTTCGATTTGCTTGTCCCCGATGACGATCTTTTCCACGAGGCTTTTTGCGAATCGCCAACCGGGGCAAGGACTACATCATCGAACGGTTGGAAAGGGAACGTGATGTGATGCTCGATAAACTCATCGGGAGCAGCCATCGGATCGACGAACTGGAAACCCAGCTTCTGCAACTTGGAGCGCCCAAGGAAGCCGGTCGTCGGAAGTTGGAAGTCATTTCCGAAGCAATGTCAGAAACACTCGGGACGCTGAAGGCAGCTAACGCGCTGGGACGAGCTCTTGTTGGCAACATCACTTGCAGACAAGCAGCAGTCGGACTTCACCTGCCTCGTCGTCGACCTCGACCACGAGAGCAGTTGGTAGTTCGAGCACCTCAAACACTTCGTATCGAACTTGCGGAAGGAGCTATCTGTGCGTCCGGTGTCCGGGGGTTGGTTCAATTCTCTGACTTGCCCCGGCGGAGGGAAAAGAGTTACCTTGAGACAAGTTTTTCGAGCCATGAGCAACCGGAGGATCAATCCGAAGCGTTCCCGAGTCGCCCCACCCGAGGTGGAAGTCGCGAAAAACGGATCTCGTGCGGTGGCCAGGGAATCCCCGGCGCGGACGAGGATCGTCGGTGCTTCCCGCAAACGGGTCGCTCTCAACAATGGCAACGGGAGTTCCAAGTCGCCAAAAGAAGCGGGGTCGAATTCGGAAGCGCAGTTCAGGCTGATCACGGAAACCACTCCGGTCATGCTCACGCGTTGCACCCTTGACCCGTCTGCGTCCGTGGTGTCTCCCAGGCTCCGTCGGGGCTTGCTCCCGCAGGTGAAGCAAGCTTAAGTTCAGCCCCATATCAATCCGGACGAATGCTGCGAGGCTGTGTCAGTTTTAGAATGGGCATTTCGTCCGAGGTCACACCAGGGATTTAAGGGGGTGTGCTCGCGCCGTGAGTTGAGCAACGAAACGCGTGGAACGTATGAAAAAAAAATCCAAGCTCCGATTCAAGGTGGCGTCACCTTCTCCTCGACGGAAAACCGCCACCCTGCGCGCGCCGAGGTTGCGGGCAAAAACCGGGCCACGGACAGGCGCTTCCCCGCTGGGACGCGGGGGGAAGCCAATGGCGGATAAGGTGCGGAAAGCCTTTCCCATCGTCGGCATCGGAGCGTCGGCGGGCGGCTACGAATCGTTCACCAAATTCCTCGAGGAACTGCCGGTGGATTCGGGCATGGCCTACGTGCTGATCCAGCACTTGGACCCGAAGCACGAAAGCAAGCTCACCGAGCTGCTCTCGCGCATCACGCGCCTGCCGGTCGTCGAGGTCCGGCAGTCCGTGACGGTGGAGCCGGACCACGTCTATGTGATCCCGCCGAACAAGAATCTCGCCATCGCCGGCGGCCATTTGAAGCTCACCTCCCGCCGGCAGTCCGACGTGCCGCCGATGCCGGTGGATTTTTTCCTCCGCTCGCTCGCCGAGGACCAGGGCAGGAATGCCGTGGGCATGATTTTTTCCGGCAACGGCTCGGACGGCACGCTGGGCATGGAGGCGATCAAGGGCGCGGACGGCCTCACCTTCGCGCATGATCCCGCGACGGCCAAATATGACGGCATGCCGCGCAGCGCCATCGCGTCGGGCTGCGTGGATTTCGTTTTGCCGCCCGAGAAAATGGCGCGGGAACTGGCGAAGCTACCACACCATCCCTACCTCGCGGCAACGGCGGCGGAGAAGTTCGTGGAGTCGGACGGGCCGGCGAACGGGGCCTTGGGAAAAATCTACGCGCTGCTGCGTTCGGCGCGCGGTGTGGATTTCTCGAGCTACAAGCAGACCACGCTCAAGCGCCGGATCCTGCGCCGCATGGCGGTTCACCGCATCGGCCGGGTGGAGGAATACGCCCGCTTCCTCCAATCGCACACCGGCGAGGTTGAGGCGCTGTTTGACGACGCGCTGATCACCGTGACGCGGTTTTTCCGCGAGCCGAAGTCGTATCAACTGCTCGCCAAAAAAATCTTTCCGGCGCTGGTCAAGGGCCGGCCGCGCGGACAGCCGATCCGCATCTGGGTGCCGGGGTGCGCCTCGGGCGAGGAGGTTTATTCGATGGCGATCGCACTGGTGGAATTTTTGGGCGGCCACGCGAAGGACCATCCGGTGCAGATTTTCGGCACGGACATCAGCGAGGCGGCGATCGCCAGGGCGCGCGCGGGGGTCTATCGCGCCAACATCGCGCAGGATGTTTCCGCGGCGCGGCTGCGACGGTTCTTCACGCCGGTCGAGGAGGGTTACCGCATCAGCAAGGCGATCCGCGACCTGTGCGTGTTCGCGCGGCAGAACCTCGGCGCGGACCCGCCGTTTTCCCAGCTCGATTTGATCTGCTGCCAGAACGTGCTGATTTATTTCGGCACCGAACTGCAAAAGCAGGTGATCCCCATTTTCCATTACGCGCTCAAGCCGACCGGCTACCTGCTGCTCAGTCCGGCCGAGGGTATCGCCGGATTGTCCGAGCTGTTCACGCAGGTGGACAGGCACCAGCGGATTTTCGCCAAGACTTCGCCGCACACGCAGCCCGAGGTCACCTTCAGCCCCAAGGTGTTCGCCGAGGAAATCGCGGCTCCGTCCGCCGAGCCACCTCCCCCGCCGCCGGTGCTGCCGAACATCGAGAAAGTGGCCGACCGCGTCCTGCTGCAGCTTTGCGGGCCGAGTGGCGTGGTCATTGATGGCAAAATGCAGGTGCTCCAGTTCCGCGGCCACACGGCCCCGTATCTCGAACACGCCCCCGGCGCCGCGAGCCTCAACCTGCTCAAGCTGGTGCGCTCCGAGCTGGTGATGCACCTGCGTTCCGCCATCGCCCAGGCGCTCAAGGGGCGCGAGCCGGTGCACAAGGAAATCGCGTGGGTCAAAACGAAGGACCGGCGCTGCCTGCTCAAGCTGCAAGTCGTCCCTTTCAAAGTGCCGCCCGCCAAAGAGCCGTTCCTGGCGGTGCTGTTCGAGGAGGGGCGGTTGCTGGAGCCGCCCGAGCCCAGCGCTTCGAAATCAGTTCGCGGTCGCGACGGCCACCCGCGGTCCTCGCGCGCCGAGGCGGAGGTCGTCCGTCTGCGCGAGGAACTCGATTCCACCCGCGAATCGTTGCAGGCGATCATCGAGGAGCAGGAGGCCACCAACGAGGAGCTCAAATCCGCCAACGAGGAAATCCAGTCCAGCAACGAGGAGCTGCAAAGCACCAACGAGGAATTGGAAACCGCCAAGGAGGAGATGCAGTCCACCAACGAGGAGCTGGCCACGGTCAACGAGGAGCTTCAGAACGCCAACATCGAATCCGGCCGCGTCAACAACGACCTGCTCAACCTCCTGGCCAGCGTCCAGATTCCCGTCGTGATGGTGGACGCCAGCCTGGTGGTGCGCCGCTTCACGCCGGCGGCCCAGAAGTTTTTCAACCTCATTCCCACCGATGTCGGGCGCAGTCTCAACGACATCAAGACCAGCCTGGACGCACCCGGTTTGGAGGCGATGATCGCCGAGGTGCTCGACACTTTGCACCTGAAGGAGTGCGAGGTGCGCGACCACCAGGGCCGCTGGTATTCGCTGCGCATCCGGCCCTACCGCACCAAGGAGAACAAGATTGATGGCGCCGTGCTGGTGCTCGTGGACATTGACGAGCTCAAGCGCGCCCTCGAACAGGTCAGCGACACCTTGTGGGAGCCGTTCGTCGCGCTCGACCGCCAGTTGCGCGTGGTCAAGGCGAACCACGCATTCTACGAAAAATTCCGCGTCACTCCCCATGAGACCGAGGGCAAATTCATCTACGAACTCGGCAATCGCCAGTGGAACATCCCGCGGCTGCGCGTGCTGCTCGAAGAAGTGCTGCCGAAGGAAACGCGCATCTCCGATTTCGAGGTGACACACACCTTCCCGACGATTGGCCGGCGCAAGATGCTGCTCAACGCGCACCGGCTTGAAACAGCCGAGAGCAAACGCGACCTCGTCCTGCTGGCCATCCAGGATGTGACGCCACCAGGCAAACGATGAACTCCGCCCGCACCGCCACGCGAGCGCGCCCGTCGGCAAAGCCGGCGCGGCCCGCGCGTTCCAAGGCGGCGCGGACGAATTCCAATGGCAACCCGCCGCCGGGGCTGGAGGCCCGGTGCGGCGAACTCGAGATGCGCATCTCGCAACTGGAGCTGGAGAACCGCGAGCTGCGCGACGCCTGCCAGCAGCTCGAAGCCTCCCGCGCCGCGCAGGCCAGGCTCCATGACTCCGCTCCCGTCGGCCTGGTCACGCTCGATGCGCGTGGGGTGATCCTCGACCTGAACCGCGCCGCGACCGCGATGTTGGACGGTGGAAAATCCCGACTGCTCCAGCGGCGGTTCGTCTTCCTGCTGGCGCCCGCGGATGCGCCGAAATTCCTGGATCAGTTGCGGCGTTGCCAGCGTTCGCGCGCGGCGGTTTCGAGCGAGGTGCGGCTGCGCGGGGATGTGCCGGTGGGGCTGGCCTGCGTGGCGATGCCCGGCACCCAGCATTTTCAACTCGCCCTGATGGACAGCAGCGGACCCAAGCACACCGAGGCGGCGCTGCGGGCGGGCGAGGAAAATCTGCGGGCGCTCATCGAAGCCTCGCCGCACCCGATCCAGTTCAACGATGCCGCGGGGCGCTGGCAAATGGCCAACTCCGCCGCGCTGGAATTGTTCGACCTGACCGGGCGTGATTACTGGACGAAGAGCAACTCCGAGCTGGCGGCCGTCTCTCCCTTTCACCGTCCCTCGCTCCGAATGCGCGCGCGCGCGGACCAGGCAGTTTTGGAAAGCGGCCGGATGAGCCGGCACGATGAGGTCATCCCCAAGTCCGACGGGACGGACCGCTTCTTCGATGTCATCCGCGTGCCGCTCGTGCGGCCGAACGGCGAGGTCCGCGGTCTGGCCGTGCTCAGTTACGACATCACCGCGCGCCAGCAGGCCGAGGAGGCGCTGCGCGCCCACGAAGCCCAGCTCCAGCTCATCGCCGACACCGCGCCGGTGATGCTCGTCCAGTGTGGCCGCGACCTGCGCTACAAATTTGTGAACCGCGCCTGCGCGGAATTCCTCGGCCTGCCTCCCGAACAGATCGAGGGCCGGCTCATCCCGGAAATCATGGGCAAGGAGGCCTTTGAAACGATCCGTCCCTACGTCGAGCGCGTGCTCAAGGGAGAGCCGGTGGACTACGAGATCGAAATTCCCTATCAGCAGACCGGCCGGCGCTTCATGCGGGTCGGCTACCGGCCCGAGCGGGACGGGCGGGGCAAGGTGATCGGATGGGTGGCGTGCATCGCCGACATCACCGAGCGCAAGCAGGCAGAGGCGGCACTGCGCGAGAGCGAAGCGCGCTTCCGCGTCCTGGCCGAGTCCGCGCCGGTCCTCATCTGGATGTCCGGCACGGACAAGCTGTGCACCTATTTCAACAAGTCATGGCTGGAATTCACTGGGCGCACGCTCGAACAGGAGCTGGGCAACGGCTGGGCCGAAGGCGTCCATCCCGACGACCTGCAACGCTGCCTGGAGATTTACGTTTCCTCTTTTGATGCGAGGAAGGAGTTCGAGATGGAATACCGGCTCAAGCGCCACGACGGCGAATACCGCTGGATCCTGGACAACGGCACGCCGCGATTCGCCGCACCCCATGAGTTCCTCGGCTACATCGGCTCGTGCATTGACATCACGGAGCGCAAGCTGGCGGAGGCGGCCTTGCGCCGCACACGCGACCAACTGGCCAAGATCAACCGCGAGCTGGAACAGCACGTCTGGGACCGCACTTCCAAACTGACCCGCAGCAACCTCGCCCTGCGCATCGCCATCCGCGCCCAACGGCGCACGAGCCTCGCGCGCGACCAACTGGCCGGCATCGTCGAGTCATCGTCCGAGCCGATTCTGAGCGTCAAGCTCGACCTGACCATCCTCAGTTGGAACAAAGGCGCGGAGCGGGTCTATGGCTGGCGCGCCGGGGAAATGATCGGCCGTTCACTGCTGCGCCTGATTCCGCCGGATCGCCGTGAGGAGTTCGAGCGGGCTTTCAAAATCATCCGGCGCGGGAAGAATGCGGAACCGTTTGAAACCGTCCGCCTGCGCAAGAACGGAAAGCGTCTTGATGTTTTCCTCACCCTCTCGCCGATCAAGGACGCCCGCGGGCGCGTGACCGGTTTCTCGCACATCGCGCGCGACATCACTGCCCGCAAGGTGGCCGAGGAGGCGCTCCGGGCGAGCGAGACCAGGTTCCGCGGGTTGGTCGAGTCCGCGCCCGACGGCATCGTGATCGTGGACCAGCGCGGTGAAATCGTGCTCGTGAATTCGCAGACCGAGCGGCTCTTTGGCTATCGCCGGAAGGAATTGCAGGGCCGGCCGCTGGAACGGCTCATGCCCGAACGCTTCCGCCGCCGTCACGTCGGCCATCGCGGGGATTTCTTCGCCAACCCGCACGCGCGGCCGATGGGCATGGGGCTCGAACTGTTCGGCCAGCGCAAGGACGGCAGCGAGTTTCCAATCGAGATCAGCCTCAGCCCGCTGCGCACCCCGGAGGGCGTGCTGGTGTGCAGCGCGATCCGGGACATCACCGACCGCAAAAAGGCCGAGAAGGCGCTGCGCGAAAGTGAGGCCCGGCTTCAGGCGATCATGGACCACAGCCCGGCGATGATTTTTCTCAAGGACACGCAGGGCCGCTACCTGCATTTCAACCGGCGCTTCGAGGAGGAGTTTGGCCTGCCGTTGAAACGCACCGTCGGCAAGCTGGACGAAGAAATCTTTCCCGCCGATCAGGCCGCAGCGTTCCGCGCCAACGACGCGGTCGTGGCGCGGACCCGCCGCCCGCTGGTCTTTGACGAGGTGGCCATGCACGACGACGGCCCGCACACCAGCATCGTCACGAAGTTCCCGCTCTTCGACGCGGACAACCGAATCTACGCCGTCGGCGGCATCGTGACGGACATCACTCACCGCAGGCGGCTGCAATCAGAAATCCTCCAAATCAGCGACCGTGAGCAACGCCGCATCGCACAGGACTTGCACGACGGGTTGGGGCAGCAACTCGCTGGCATCGCCTGCCTGAGCGAGAGCTTGCAAAAAGATCTCTCCGGATTTCCCGCATCGCTGGCCCGCGACGCTGCGAAGGTTTCGCGACTGCTCAACGATGCCGTCGCGCAGACGCGCAGTCTCGCGCGCGGACTCCATCCGGTCGAAGCCGAGCCGCACGGGCTTATGTCCGCGCTTCACGCACTGGCTGCACGCACCCGCGACATTTTCCGCGTCAGATGCATTTTCAAATGCCGGCGCGAGGTGCTTGTCCGCGACAACCACGTGGCGACGCACCTCTATCGCATTGCTCAGGAGGCCGTCACCAATGCCATCAAACATGGCCACACGAACCGGATCGAAATCGGCCTCTCCGCCACGTCGCGGAGCATCAACCTCGGCATTCACGACGAGGGCGTCGGCATCAGCGCCTTCGGAATCTCACGCACCGGGATGGGCCTGCGCATCATGGAATACCGGGCCGGCATGATCGGCGGAACCGTGGTGGTGCAGCGGCGGCCCGAACGCGGAACCTCGGTGATCTGCACAGTCCGGCGGGGAACCGCCGCCGGCCATCCAAGGAGTTGACCATGCCCCCACAAAAAGCCACCACTCGCAAAGCGCGCCCGCAAAGTATTTACATCGTGGACGATCACCCGATCTTCCGTGAGGGCCTGATCCACCTCCTCACACGGGAACGCGACCTCAAGGTCTGCGGCGAGGCCGACGACGCCGGCGAGGCGCTGGCGCAGATTCCACAGCTCAAACCGGACCTGGTATTGATGGACGTGAGCCTGCCCTCCAAGAGCGGCCTGGAGTTGATCAAGGATTTGCGCGCGGTGTGCCGGGATCTGGCGGTGCTGGTCATCTCGATGCACGACGAATCGCTTTACGCCGAGCGCGTGCTGCGCGCCGGCGCGCGTGGCTACATCATGAAACAGGAGGGGCCGGCCCGCATGTTGCAGGCCATCCGCCAGGTGCTCGAAGGGCACGTCTTTTTGAGCGAGAGCATGGCCGCGCGGTTGCTGGAAACCTGCGTCGGCGGCCGGGCCGCGCAAATCCGCCTGCCGATTGACCGCTTGAGCGACCGCGAGTTTGAAATCCTCCAGTTGATCGGCCGGGGACGCTCAGGCCCTGAAATCGCGCGCCACCTCCACCTGAGTCCAAAAACGGTGGACGCGCACCGCGCTCACATCAAGGCGAAGCTCAAGCTGAAGAGCGGCCCCGAGCTGGTCCACTTCGCCATCCGCTGGGTCGAGGCGAACGTCTCATCCAAAAGTTGAGCTTCCCGCGTCCTCGGACTGAGGATGTTTCCAGCACGGAACAGCCCGCGGACGCCTCGTTCCGGCAGTCGGCACTCCGACGGGTATAGGGAAAGTCCCTATTGGCCATCGGCATCGGCACCACATTTTGGCGAGCAACTCCTCTAATTGAAGCGGATCCGACCCTGCGTAATGCTGGCGGCGTATCCAAAATGACTGCGAACCCGAAGTCACCATGAAAGCCACGCTCAAGATCACCGCTCGCCTTCACGTCACGATCGCCTACGAGGATGTTGCCTCAGGCAAACGCGCGAAGGAGTTGTTCGACCGCATCGCTTCCATCCTGGGGGGCGACTTTGAAATCAAAACCCACATGTGGAAGTTCGATGTGCTGGGCATCCCGCAGCTCCTCGAAATGGCCGTGGACGACGCGAAGACGTCGGATGTCGTTGTCATCGCCAGCACCAACCCCTCCGAGCCGCCCCCGCACGTGGGCGAATGGATTGAACGTTGGCTCCCCGGGCAGGGCGAGGTGCGTGGCGCACTGGTTTCACTGTGCGAGATCGGCTCTGGCAACCTGTTCACACTACCGGCCATCAGCAGTTACTGCCGGCGCATCGCGCGGCGGGTGGGGATGATGTTCTTTTGCGACCGCGATCCCGAGGTGAATGCCGATGCCGGGGCCGACTATTCCGAGGTGATCCATCGCCGCGCGGATACTGTCTCGCCGGTGATAGAACAGATCCTGCATGCGGCGACCAAAAGCCCGGTGCTGGCGCACCCGTGACGCGGCACGCGGCGGGAAAGATTTTGATGCACCACACCTCACGACCAGGGAATGGAACCGGGGATGGGGGTTCCGCCCAGAGGCGGAACCCCCACTTTCCTCCGGCTGAAACGGCGGGCCGTGAAGTGCCCGTGGAGTTTCTCACCAGCCATGCGTTCCCGCTTCCGGTTCGCGCGGTCGGCCTGCGCAAGCCGGCGATGGAGCGTCCAGAACCCGCGACCGGGGCGATCAACCTGCCCGCGTGCGTTGTCATGTTCGCGGTGAGGTTCCACGGCCAGACGCTGGGTCGTTGCACGATTTGAAAAGCCCGTGACCACCGAAACTCGGCGGCGGTGGCCGCCCAGTGACGCAGTTGTCGCAGTTGTTTTTCCAGAGGGGATTTGTCGAATGAACGATCCATCCAATCGGGCAACGCAATGGAGTCCGGAGGTTCCCGGTGGGTGGAGGCACAGACACTTGAACCGACTCATGCGTATGCAACTCTCCTTCCTCATGTTCAGCCTTGTCGCGCTGGCCGTCATTATCCTGACGACGCTCAGCCGTCAGCGCGGTCCCGACAAGCCGCAGTCACTCAAGCCGTGAGCCGGTCGCCAAGCGGCCTGCATCGGGAGTGACAAACGTTTGTGCCGGCCCGCCTGCTCGCGTTGAAACGGTGCCTGACGCGCCGGGTGGCGCGTCAGGCGGATGGGTCGCATTCAGTAGCCGAACTTCGACTTGGCATTGTCGTAGGCCTTCTCCAATTCGGCCCACGCGGATTCGAAGCCAGTCTTGGCGTCCTTCCATGCCTCCTGGCTCGACTTCTTCAGGTCGTCGAACTTCTGGCCCAGTTCGGTGCGCTGCTCATGCAGTGCATCGAGAGCCCGGCTGACCTCGGCCTTCGCATCGGTCGTGAGCGTCTCGGCCTTCTTGCCCAGTTCGTCGATCTTCAGGTCCAGTTCCTTGAACTTCTGCTCGGTGGATGCCAGGAACTGGTCCTTGTTGTCCGCCACGTAGTTCCGGGCGGTGTCCACGGCCTCCTTGACCTCCTTCTTAACGTCGGCGGCCGAGGCGTTGGTCTTCAGTGCCGGTGTCGGCGTGCTTTCAGGCGGTTTGGCCTGATCGCAGCCGGCCAGCGTCAGTGCGGCGGCGAGTGCCGCCAGTGGGTATGTCAGTTTCATAACTTCATCCTTTCGCTTTCAGTTTCGTTTCTCTAACGGAACCGGCAGCCGCGGTTGTGGCGGTGCGCCAGTTCCCCATCTTCGTGTTCACGTTCTTCAGCGGTTGCATCGCGTGGCCCGTCGCCCAAAGATAAGGGACAGGACGAACAGCCACAAAAAGATCACGAACGAGGCTTTGGCGAGCCAGACGGCTGTGCCCGCGATTCCGGTAAACCCGAGGAAAGCGGCCAGCAGCGCAACGAGCAAAAATGTCAGTGACCAGTTCAACATAACGATCCTTTCTCTTAAGGGTTCTTCAGACGCTCCAGACAACTGCAACAAAGCTGGTCGCGAATAGTTTCACCGGTTCGATTTTGCAATGAGACGGAACGTTCAAGATTTTGTCCCCTGCTTGCCGCAACCAGAATGCCGGCAAAGGTGAATACGCATTTCGTTTCATGATTCACCGCTACGGCCAAGCCGGCGACGTGTCAACGGGCGCAGGTCCCGGCGCAACCGTGGGGAATGTTCCGGGCGGTGATCGGGCTTTTCCTTACACAGGGATGTGACCGGAGTTCCAGGAGCAGTTGCCGCGGTGATTTGGGGCCTTGCGGTCCAGTGCGGATTCATGCCGCGACCAAGTTCATCTTCGGCGTGATGAACGAATCCCATCGGCTGGTGTTTTCGCGGTGATGCGCTTTAGCACGACCACCGAATCCGGAGGCAGGGCGACACACGCATTCGTTGGTTCGATGTTTTCCACCGAAGCCAGCAGCTTTGCATGCCTGCCGTGGCGCAACGGAACGCGCCGGGGGCGGTCGGCCAGGTTGCACGCCACACTGATCGGGCCGCGCTCGACCACCAGCCAGCGCTCGCGCTCGTCGAAGCGCGTGGTGACGCGGTCAAGGCAGCCGTCGTTCAGCGCAGGTTCAGTGCGACGCAGGCGGATGAGCCGGCGATGCCAGTCGAGCAGTTCGGCGTGTGGCGACTGTTTGAGCTCCCGCCAGTTCAACTTGGAGTGAAGAAATGTGGCGCGCGCCTGCGGGTCGGGAATGTCCTTCGCCCTCCAGCTAAACACCGCGAACTCGCGGCGGCGACCCTTGCTGACGGCTTTCGCCAGCGACGGCTCTTGATGATCGGTGAAGTAAAGAAAAGGCGTCGAAGCGCCCCATTCTTCCCCGGCGAAAAGCATGGGGACAAAGGGAGATGTGAACACCAGCGCTGCACCCACTTTGAGGCGGCCCGCGCCCAAGAGGCTGCTGCTGCGCTCGCCGCGAGCGCGGTTGCCGACTTGATCGTGGTTTTGCAGGTAGGCCAGGAATCGATGGCCGCTCAGCCTGCCCGGCGGGTGCCCGTGATTTCGCCGGCGATGAATGGAGTAGCGGCCGTCGTAAACCCACGCCTGCCGGATGGCCTTCGCAAGATCGGCCAGCGTGCCGAAGTCGGCGTAGTAGCCGTGGCATTCACCGGTGAGCACCGTGTGCAGCGCGTGATGGAAGTCGTCGCTCCATTGCGCATCGAGCGCGAACCCGCCGCGCACGCGGGGCCGGAGCAGACGTGGATCGTTGAGGTCGCTCTCCGCGATCAGCACGAGGCGGCGGCCAAGCTGGGCTTCGAGCCTTTTCACCTCGGTGCCGAGTTGATCCATGAAATGCTTGGCGGACGTGTCGCCGATCGCGTGGACCGCGTCGAGGCGCAGACCGTCGAAATGACAATCGCGCAGCCACATCAGCGCGTTGTCGCAAAGGAAGCGGCGCACTTCGTCGCTCTCCACGCCGTCCAAATTGAGCGCTGGTCCCCAGACGGTGGCGTAACACTTGTTGAGCGGGTTGAGATAGGGGCCGAACTTGCCAAGGTAATTGCCCGAAGGCCCGAGGTGGTTGTAAACCACGTCCAGCAGCACCGCGAGCCGCCGCGCGTGGCAGGCATCCACGAACCGCTTTAATCCTTCCGGTCCGCCATAGGCATGATGCGGCGCGAACAAATCCACGCCATCGTAACCCCAGCCGCGCACGCCGGAAAATTCGTTCACCGGCATCAACTCAACATGCGTGACGCCGAGTTTGACGAGGTGATCGAGCTTCGGGATGGCTGACGCAAAGGTGCCCGCCGGCGTGAACGTGCCGATGTGCAACTCGTAGATCACCGCCGATGAAAGCGGGGGTGCAAGCCAGCCCGCATCCCTCCATCGGAACGCGCCGTGATCCACCACGCGCGACAAACCGTTTACCCCGCGCGGCTGCCACGGCGAGCGCGGGTCGGGCCACGGCCCCGCGCCGTCCACGAGAAATCCGTAGTCGCTGCCCGGTCGCGCGGTGGCGACTTTCGCGATCCACCAGCCCTCCGGCTCGCGTTCCATCGCGAATTGTTTCCGGCCGACCTGCACGGCGACCTTCTCGGCCACGGGTGCCCAGACGCGGAACGTGTGCATCAGCCGTCCTCCTTTCGAGTCAGCAGTGCGACGGGAAATTTCTGGAATAGTTCCGCGAGGTTGACGGATGCGCTTCGGAGATGCTCGTCCGTGAATTCGTTGCGCCACTCGCCGGGCAGCAAATCCAGCGCGGTGTCGGCCCAGTCGCCTTTCACGCCGAGGATCAATCGCGGCACCACCGTGACCGCGTGTCCGGCGCGACTGAACGCGACGACGTGGTCCGCCTTCCTTCCACGCGCGAGGATCGGCTCATAGTTGCCCCGTGCGAACCAGTCCGGATTTCGTCGACGAAGGTTGAGCGCGCGCTGGATCAGGAAAAGTTTCGGCACACCCTCGCTGCGGCGTCGCCACGCGGCTTCGGCTTTCAGGCTTGGCAGCCCGGACAAAAGGCGGCAGCGCAATCCGAAGTCCACGGGCCGGCGATTGTCGGGATCCACGAGGCTGAAATCCCACAGTTCGTCGCCCTGATAAATGTCCGGCACGCCGGGCGCGGTGAGCTTGAGCAGCGTTTGCGCGAGCGAGTTGATCTGCGCCGGCGCCGCGAGCGGCGCGAGGAACTGCTCCAAGTCTCCCGTGAACTCCGGATCACCCAGCGTGCCCGTAACGAAGGCGCGGATGGCATCCTCATAAGCGGCGTCGCGATGCGTCCAGGTCGTGTGCTGGCTAGCCTCGTTGACGGCTTTTCCCAGGTATGCCAGCGCGCGATCCAGCGACAGTGGCCAGGCGCCGACAAGGGTCTGGTAGAAAAAATACTCTGCGTTGCGATCGGGCCGGCCGTCGCGACGATGGCGTTCGTTCATCGCCGACCAACGACGCACGGCGTCACACCAGCGGTCGGGAATTTCCGACAGCAGACTCAACCGCGCGCGCACGTCCTCGCTGCGCTTGGTGTCGTGGGTGGAAGTCGCGAGCATCGAATGAGGCCGTTGCGCCTGCGCCTCCACGCAAACCTCATGGAAGGTTTCAACGGAAACACCAAACTGATCCGGACCGCCGCCGACCTCGTTCAGCGAAACGAACCGGTTGAAGCAGTAGAACGCCGTGTCCTCGATGCCCTTGCCGGCCACAGGTCCGGTCAGTTGCTGGAAGCGCGCGACAAACTCGCCCTCCACCTCGCCGCTCCAATGCAGGAGGAGCAGTTCATGCAGGCTGGCGAACAGCACAGGGTCGAGATCGGGCCGTTGCTGGCGGGCGAAGGCGACAGCGGCGTGGACGCGGGCGTTGTCGATCTGTGTGACGACTCGCGTCTCAGCTTGGGCGTAAGTCCGATAAACCCCGAAGCAGGCGGCCACTTCACACAGCGCCTCGCGCAGTTCGTCGGATGTGAAATCGTGCAACTGCCAGTGCCGGTCAGCGAGCTGAAGCAGGAGCGTCGTGAGGCGGTGGACTTCCGAAGCGAACAATTCGCGCAGCACGCGCCGCTTCTTCTCGTGGGCGACGGCTGGATAGCTGGTCGGCTCGCGGGTGAATTCGGCATAGAAATCGGTCAGCGGCTTTTCGCCCGCCGTTGAGATGAACAGCCCGCCCACACGGTTCAGGAAGTCGTAGCCCGTGGTGCCCGCGACCGGCCAGGTGGCCGGCAGCGTTTCGCCGGGTTGCAGGATTTTTTCCACCACAATCCATGCGTGCGGTGCCAGGTCTCGAAGCCGGTGGAGATATTGCTCCGGATCCCGCAGGCCGTCGGGATGATCAACGCGCACGCCGTCAACCAAACCGGCTTCGAACCAGCGCCGCAGCAGTGCATGCATGTCGGCGAAGACGTGGCCGTCTTCAATGCGGAGTGCGGCGAGCGTGGAGACGTTGAAGAAGCGGCGGTAGTTCGACTCGCTGTCGCCGTGGGGCCAGAAGGTCAGACGGTAGTGCTGCTGCTGAACGAGCGCATCGAGCGCCTCGGGATTGCTGTCCAAATCTTCCAGAAGCTTCTCCGTGTCTTCCCCGGACGCGCCCGCGTTTTGCACCGACACCTTCAACGAGGCGAGCGATTCCGGACGGAGAGGGAACCGGTGTTCGCCGTAACGCAACGTGAATTTTCCGTCCGCGAAATGGATCCGGAGTTCGCGCCGCTGCAGCACGCGGTCGTAGCGATCAGCGAGCACGGGCATGAGCACCTTCGCGTTCAGCCGCGGATCGGGGCTGCTCCAATCAATGTCGAAGTAGCCGGCAAACCGGCTCGCCGGGCCGTGGGTGAGAACGTCCCACCACCACGCGTTCTCCGGGCCGCC
This sequence comes from Verrucomicrobiota bacterium, assembly GCA_016199935.1. Classification (GTDB taxonomy): domain Bacteria; phylum Verrucomicrobiota; class Verrucomicrobiia; order Limisphaerales; family JACQFS01; genus JACQFS01. The sequence continues at coordinate 21,384 of JACQFS010000059.1, read as the reverse complement.
GATGCCCATGTGATTTGGCACGATGTCCACCACGAGGCACATGTCGCGGCTGCGCAGAGCGGCCACCAACTCCGCGAGTTCGGCTTCCGTTCCCAGGTCGGGATTCAGTTGGCTGAAATCACAAACGTCGTAGCAGTGCGCGCTGCCGGGATGGGCCTTGAACAATGGCGAGGTGTAAATATGCGAGACACCCAGCTCATGCAGATACGGCACGAGCGCGAGCGCGTCGCGCAGGCGAAAGCGGGTGTTCAATTGCAGCCGGTAGGTGGCCCGCGGAATCCGCTCTGTCGCTGCTTCTGGCTGGATGCTGGGAGACATGGCGGTGCGTCATGACGTTTTTCGTTCCACCAGAAAACCAAGTTGCTCGCCAAGCATGAGGAACTTTTCCACCCATGCCTTGGCAGTTTCGTCGCCGTCAAGGGCACGCTGGCGCATCTCCGACAGCGAAGTGGCGATCATGCCATAGTAGGTGTTCTGTGGCTTCCACAGGTTCACCTCGAACGGCAGGCTGTGAATCAAGTCCGCCGCGCTCAGGAGGCGTTGCAACAGCGCCTCATCCTCCGGCCTTTTGAGAAACTGATCGCTCAAGCGATCCATGTGCTCCTTCAGCGCGTAGTTGAGCACGTCCGTCTCCAGCGCGACCTTGGTCGCCTCGCACTCGGCGAGCAGGCTGCGCACGCGCTCCAAGTCCAGGCTGTCGCTTTCAAACTGCCGGCGCAGCTCGGCGTTCAGGACGAGTTCCATCGCCACTTCGAGAACCTTGGGCGCGGGCGCGTGAAGGTCGGCGAGGAAGCGCATCAACGGCGCGCAGCGGTCGGTGATGAGACGGTAGGTGTTGTGAATTTCGTCACGCGTGGCGGCGAGAATCTGGTTGAGCACCCGGCGCTGCTCATCTCGGAAGAGATTTTTCAGCGAGTAATGGGCCCCGCCGAAATGACGGTCCATGAGCCGGATGATCTCCGCGAAATCGGCGTGCTCGAAGGCCGCGCGGGCCTCGTTCACCAGCGCCGCGTAGGCCTCCGGTTCACCATCGAAGCGCACGCCGCAATTCAGGTTGTGCTCGCCCATGTGGAGCACGGCGTAGGTGACCACGTCGGAGTTGCGGGTGATTTCAAAGGCGACGCGGATCCGCCCGAGGGCCAGGCGTGTCTGGCCGGCCGAAAACAACTGGCGGTCCTCCTGATGCACGGTGAACGAGTAAATGCGCGCCTGTTCCGGATACGATTCGAAGAGCGAACTGATGGCGTAGTGCGCGCCGATGGTCTCGCGCGTCATGATGGCGGGCTTGACGAACTTTTCGTAGATGTCGCGCCCGTCGCGATGCTCGCGCAGGTTGCTCTTCGCGAAGCCGAGCGTGTTCAGGAAGCCCGGCTCCAGGTTTTCGTCGAGCAAATCGTTGGCGAGCTGGATGGCGCGGCCGGCGTATTGGATGACCTGCACCGTTTCAGGGCCGGAGAGTTCATCGAAGAACCAGCCGCAACTCGTGAACATGAGCATGGCATGGCGCTGCATTTCCAGCAGGCGCAGGGCGGTGACCTGTTCGGCGTCGCTCAGTTCGTGCGTCGCGTGGCGGCTGAAAAAGCGGGCGGTGTTTTCCGCGGAACGGTCGTGGATGACCGCGATGTAGTCGTCGCGCGCGGCCCACGGATCTTTCAGAAAATCGCGCGCCTTGGCTTCGTAACGCGGTGCGAGCTGGTCGCGCAGCCAGTCGAGCGCGCCGCGCAACGGCTGGCGCCACTGTTGATTCCAGCCCGCGTGCCCGCCGGAGTTGCAACCGCAGTCGCTGTGCCAGCGCTCCACGCCGTGCGGGCAGCTCCACGCGCTGGGCTGGTGGATTTCAACCTCGTGTGCGGGCGGATGCTTTTCCAGATACTCGCCGTAGTTGGTCAGGCGCGCGAGCTGGTTCGCCTCGACGTATTGCAGCGCGTAAGCCAGCGCCATGTCGCCGTAACGATGATGATGGCCGTAGGACTCGCCGTCGGTCGCGATGTTCACGAGCTGATCCCAGCCGCGCTTTTCATCAAACGCGTCGGTCAGGCGGCGGGCGAACTGCGGCCCGTCCTTCAGCAGTTGCTCGAACGCGATGGCCTTTGAAACCGGGCCGTCGTAGAAAAAAATCGCGAGGCTCCGCCCGGACGGCAGGCGCACGAGATAAGGCCGCGTGGGATCAATGTGCCCGCCATTCACATCCTCCCACTCCCCGCCGCTGAACGGACGGAAGCGGTTGGCTTGAAAGGGTGAAAGGATGGTGAATTTGATGCCGAGTTCGGCGAGCACATCGAGCGATTCGAGATCGGCGGCGGTTTCCGGCAGCCACATGCCCTCGGGCATACGGCCGAAGCGGTGCTCGAAATCACGGATGCCCCAAAGCACCTGAGTGTGTTTGTCGCGGCGGTTCGCGAGCGGCAGGATCATGTGGTTGTAAGCCTGCGCGAGCGCGGAGCCGTGGCCGGAAAAAATCTGCCGGCTCACGCGGTCGGCCTCGACGATGGCGTGCAGCACGTCCGGCGCGCGTTCCTGCATCCAAGCCAGCAGCGTGGGGCCGAAGTTGAAACTGATCCGGGAATAATTGTTGACGATGCGCTCGATGCGCCCGTCGCCGTCGAGAATGCGCGCGGTGGCGTTTGGCGCGTAGCACTCGGCTGCGATGCGCTCGTTCCAGTCGTGATAAGGAAGCGCGGAGTCCTGCAACTCGACAGCTTCGAGCCACGGGTTCTCCCGCGGCGGCTGGTAGAAATGTCCGTGAATGCAAATGAAACGTTCCATCGTTCAAACTTTCTCGGGAGTCAGCAGTTCCAAAATTCCCTCCAGCGGAATCCTTACCCAACCAGGACGGTTGTTCAGTTCGTAGCCCAATTCGTATACGGCTTTTCGCAACAGGTAAGCCTCCATCATTCCGGGCAGATCGTCGTCGCTGGACGGCAGGAACGCCGCCAAGCCGGCCGTCTGACGGTAAGCCTTGAAGAATACTGCGCCGACCCACCGGCACCAGAACCGCGCCCACTGGCTTACCGGCGCGACTTGCGCGGGCGACAACGTGCCATGCTCAACTTGTTTCAACAGCGCCGCGTGGCCCGCGTAGTGGAACGACCGCACCAGGCCGGCCACGTCCACCAACGCCGACCGCTTGATGCGCCGCTCGCTCAGGGCGCGCCCCGGCTCGCCTTCGAAATCCGTGATCAAGAAATCCCTGCCGTCGTAGAGCACCTGGCCGAGGTGAAAGTCGCCATGCACGCGGATGCGCACGGCGTTGATGCGCCGTTCGTAGATGGCGCGAAACTGTTTGAGAATCTCGCCCTCCGCACCGAGCACGCGGGCCGCATCCGCCTGAACTTCCGGCGGCAGTCCCTTGAGCCGCTGGCTGAGAAGTTGGAAGTTATGCCGCGTGAGGTTGCGCCAGGCTTGGAAGAGTCCGCGCTGGGAATGCGGGGTGAAAGGTTCGGGCGCAAAGTTCGGGTCTTCCGTCTCCGCCGCCAGCGCCAGGTGAAGGGCCGCGGTGCGCTCGCCGAGGATGCGCGCGGTTTCAGCGTAGGTGCCGAGCATGTCCCTCGCCGTTTCGGACAAGTCGCCGGCCGCCAGTTTGGTGATGGATGCGGAGGGCCGGGGTGCGGTCCGCTTTTCCTCCGGCAATGCCTGCACCCGTTCGTAGAACCGGCCCAGCGTATCGAGGGTGTGTTCCCAAGCGGTTTTGCACTTTGCAGTGAAGGAGGAAAGCAGCGCCACGGTGATCTCCTCGTCGTTGAGGCCGCGGTATTCCAATGCGCCCGCGACCGGCGGCGAGTGCGGAAATTTCCGCACCGTCAGGAAACGGCCGATCTCCAAGTCGGGGTTCACGCCCACCTCGATCCGGCGGAAAAATTTCAAGATCAGCCGGTCGCCGTAGATCACTGAGGAGTTGCTCTGGTCCGCCTTGCTGTTCGACGGCCCCAAAGCCAGCGCGCTTTCCATGCGCAGCTTGCGCAGGACGGCGGTGTGGCTGGCCCGGAGTTCGCCGCGCTCACCGGCCAGGCTGCGCCGGCGGGAAATGATGTCGAGCAACTCCTGGCAGAACGGCTTGTTGCCGATCGCGTCGTAGAGGATGCCGCTCAGATTCGAACGATTCAGTTTCAGTCGCGCAAGCGGCAGCGCCGGCCAGTCGCGACCAAGCGCGTCGGCCTGTTCACCAAACGCAGCGGCCAGCGGCAGGACGTAAAGCTCCGGCTCAGTCTGGAAATATTCGACCTGCAGAAAGGTGAGGAAAATTTTCTCCTCCGCGAGCGGGACCGTGATGATTTCCCGGACGTGGACGCCCTTGATCGTCCTCGCCTTGCCGCCGAACCAGCGGCATGACGGCAGCCACTGCTGCTGCGCCGACTCGAAGGAGTCGCGGTTGCGCTCGTGAAATATTTCCTCCCACTCCTCCTCCAGGCTCAGCAATGGCAACCCCTCCACGCCGGCCGGCGAAGCGGCCGAACCCGTTTGCACCGCCGCTTTTGTTTCCAGCGAGAACCAAAAAAACGCGTGCGGGCCGAGTGTCAGGAAATAGGGCTTGTCGGTGATGGCGGGGAATTCGGAGCGGCCGAAAAGCTCCACCGGCACCAGCGACTGGAAGGCGGCGAGGTCCAGTTCCACCGGCTGCACGAAGCGGGAGAGATTTGCCACCACCAGGATGCACTCGCCCTGATACCGCCGGACACACGCGAAGATTTTGCGATTATCGGGATGCAGGAATTCCATCGTGCCCAGACCGAAGGCCTTCCAGCGCTTGTGCAGCGCGATCAGGCGCTTCATCCACCACAGCAACGAATGGGGATTGCGCTCCTGCACTTCCACGTTCACGGCCTCGTAGTGATTTTCCGGGTCGAGATTGATGGGCAGATACAGGCTCTGCGGATTCGCGCGGGAGAAGCCGGCGTTCTTGTCCGCGCTCCACTGCATCGGCGTGCGCACGCCATTGCGGTCTCCGAGGTAGATGTTTTCACCCAGGCCGATTTCATCTCCGTAGTAAACGACCGGCGTGCCCGGCAGCGAGAACAGGAGCGAATTGAGCAACTCGATGCGCCGGCGGTCGTTGCCCAGCAGCGGTGCGAGCCGTCGGCGGATGCCGAGGTTGAGCCGCGCCTGGTGCAGGTGCGCATACATCCGATACATGTAGTCGCGCTCCTCGTCGGTCACCATTTCCAGCGTCAGCTCGTCGTGGTTGCGGAGGAACAACGCCCACTGCGCGGTCTCGGGCAGCGGCGGCGTCTGCTGGAGAATGTCAACGATCGGAACACGGTCCTCCATGCGCAGCCCCATGAACAATCGCGGCATCAACGGAAAATGAAACGCCATGTGGCACTCGTCGCCGCGTCCGCCTCCAAAGTAAGCCACCGCGTCGTCGGGCCATTGGTTGGCTTCAGCGAGCAGCATCCGGTCGCCGTATTTTTCGTCCACATGCTGACGAAGGGTTTTGAGGAACGCGTGCGTTTCGGGCAGACCTTCGCAACTCGTGCCTTCACGCTCGTAGAGATAAGGCACGGCGTCCAGCCGCACGCCGCTCACGCCGAGGTCCATCCAGAAATCCAGCGCGCGGAACATTTCCTTGTGAACGGCGGGATTATCGAAGTTAAGGTCCGGCTGGTGCGAGTAGAAGCGGTGCCAGTAATAGGCGTTCGCCACGGGATCCCACGTCCAATTCGAGTGTTCGGTGTCCTTGAAGATGATGCGCGTGCCCTGGTATTTCTCCGGTGTGTCGCTCCACACGTAGTAATCCCGCCAGCGACTGCCCGACTTCGCGCGTCGCGCACGTTGGAACCACGCGTGTTGGTCGGAGGTGTGGTTCAGCACCAGTTCGGTGATCACGCGCATCCGCCGCGCGTGGGCCTCGCGCAGGAACACCTTGAAGTCGGCCAGCGTGCCGTAGGCCGGGTTGACGGAAAAATAATCCGCGATGTCATAGCCTTCGTCTTTGAGCGGCGAGGGATAAAACGGCAGCAGCCACAGCGCCGTCACGCCCAGGTCCTGAAGGTAATCGAGTTTGCCGGTCAGCCCGCGAAAATCGCCGATGCCGTTGGCGTCGCTGTCGTGGAAAGCCCGCACGTGAAGCTGGTAGATGACCGCCTGCTTATACCAAAGCGGATCAGGGGGCGCATTCGCGGACTGGTGATGCTTGGGCATATGGACGTTTGTTGAGTTCGGAAATCCAGCCGTCAGCCGGCCATGTTCTCCCGCGGCACGCATCCCCGATTGCCCGCGTCCGCGGCCACGGAAATAATATGACACTGGAACCGGCGAACGGCAACGCGGCGGCACAAGTTCCCGTGCATGACTCATTGCGCATTCCGGCTGGCGAGGCGGGCCGTTGGCGGACGCCGCTGCCTGACCTCGGCCGCGGACTTTCGGATGAACCGATTCGCTCCGGCCAGATGGCGCAGGCCGCGGAAATCGAACCCGACCTCGTCCGGCTGTTGGAGGTCCCGGTCACTCAGAAACGCCATGCCGGCACGCTCCGCAATTTCGCGGCAGTAGCTGCTCACGGCCGGAAAAAATTCCGCGTCTCCGTTGGGGGACTCGCAAAGCGAAATTAACATCCGCGCGCGGCATTCTGAATTTGCGAGGCACTGTTGAATCCAAAGTTTGACTGCGAAGGCCGGTTCGCCGGGGTTGGTGGAAGAAATCACGATCAGCTCGCCTGCCGTGGCGCCCAACGCCGCAAGCCGGCCGAGTTTCGGCATGGCCAGCATGTCGAATTTCCAATAGCAGCAACTCAGCGTTTGCGCCGGGCCGACAAATTTGCCGAACTGGTCCAGCATCTCCCGCACGCGCTTGGAAGCCGGAAAATCCTCGTAGGCAACCGTCACGTTCAGGATGGTCTGGGATTCCAAGGTGGCTTTCATGTGCAACCTGTTCCGGGCACCTGTTTGGGCCGGTGCCGGAAACGGGTGCAGACTAATCCACCGGCGACCGGCCTCAATGAGAGGAACTCCGCGTCGTCGCATCGGGAAATGCCTGACGACGCGTAGGAATCAACGACGACGGGAACTGTGATCCGGTGCGCCGCGGGGCCGGGAAGATTCGCCAAGGACCCGGGACGCGATGACGCAGTGTCTCCCGTCTCCGGCGTTGGTTGAAGGGAGCGGGACCCGCGGGCCGCGTTTCGCGAAAGCCTCAGCGAAATTCTGTCCGCACAAAATCCCGGCTGCCTTTCCGGAACGTGAACTCGGAAACGGAACGCCAGGTGGTGCGGAAGGATTTGGCCACGCTGTCGGCGATGTTGGCGAGTGTGCCGTTGCTCTTCACGAGCGGCGAGGACTGCCGGCGGCGATTGTAGTCGAGGTAGCTGTTGGTCTCGGCGACGTAGCAGACCACGTGAACGTCGTGGGGCATGAAAACCGCCACCAGCCGCGTGTTATAGCCCTTTTGCCGCAACACGTCGGCCGCGAGCGTGGCGAAATCGTCACAGTCCCCGCTCCGGGTGGAGAGGAACGTTTCGGGATCGCGCACCGCGCGGCCGAGACTGAATTTGAAATCCGCGAAGTGCGACATGAAGCGCTCCGGCGTCAATTTCGTGTCGGTCCGCAACTCCTCCAGCGTCACCGCTGAAGCCGGAGAGTTGAGACACACCAGCCACGCGCCGAACCAGATTCCGAGGCAAAACAGTGCCCGGTGCACCAACGAATTCCCGCGGCGGTTGGAGGGAAGAGGGAGGACCGGAAATTCCGAGGATCGGATCAGATTCGTCACGTGCGGCATTTTACTATGGTGCGGATGGTGGATGAAGATGCTCCGTCAGTCAAATGGCGGCCGGTTCGGAGTGCGCCAAGAAATCCATTTGCACTCCGAGCGAAGAGTCCGATGGTTTTTGTGTGAAGCCAGAAGTGGCTCCAGAACAGAAACAAAAACATGAACCTTGAACCAAAGGAATCCCATGAAAACACCAAGCAAAACCATGGTGTTCACCGCCATTGCGGCCCTGGGGCTGACATTGAGCCAGGGACTCATGGCTGTGGATGACCAGGAGACGCTCGCCGGACGCGAGTATCCCACAACCAAAACCACCGACGGCCAGCCGGCCGCGTTCAACAAAGCCACCGGCATCATCGGCATGGCCGTTCGCAACGACCAAAACGAACGCCTCGGTGTAATCGCCAACGTGGTGTTCGACCTCAAGTCGGAACGCGTCGCCTACGCCGTGCTGGGGGCTAAGAGCGGCTTGTTTGGACTCGACGAGAAACTGATCGCCGTGCCCATGAACGCGCTCACCGCCAGCCCCAACGGAAGTTACCTCATCCTGCGGGCGGAAAAATCCAAGGTCGCCGAGGCGAAAGGGTTCGACCGGGATCAATGGCCCAGCATGGCCACGCCGAGTTGGGGGGCCGAACCGTTCTGGCAGAAGGATGGTGACACGCCGGCCATCAAGCCGGACTTCAAAGACATCCCAAGCGCACCCAAGCCGGGCGACGACAACCCGTTGGATTACGATCCGGACTTGGGCTGAACGGCGTTGGCGGACGGGTTGTCAAATCACGGAGGGACGATCCCATCCCTCCCTTAATTTCCGGCCGGTGTGGCGTGCATTGAATTCAAAGGAGGCGCGCCATTTGCATCGGCCGGGATGCAGTGAAAAACGAAACCGAAAATGAAAGGAACCACATTATGAAAACGACACTGATTGGTTTGATCCTGATGGGCTTCGTCGCCTCGACGTTGGCAGTCGAGAAGGCGGAGCTGGACATTCGAATCCGCAGCCTGACCGCGCAGTTCGACCAGATGCAGCGAAAGCCAGACAAGTGCATCCCAGCCGAATACCTGCGCAAGGCCCAGGGCATCGTGCTGCTGGAACGCGGCAAGGGCGGATTGGTGTTGGGCTACCAGGGCGGCGGCGGCGTGGCGCTGGTCCGGGACGGAGAGGGCGCGAAATGGGGTCCCGCGGCGTTCGTGCGCACCTCCGAAGGGAGCTTCGGCGCGCAGATCGGCGGCGAACATTCGTTCGTGGTCGTCCTGCTGATGAACAAGGAGGTCAACGCGCAGTTGACGCAGCCGAAGTTTGAGTTCGCCGGCCAGGCGCAGGGCACGGCTGGAAACGCCAGCGGCAATGCCGAGGGCAAGGTCTCCAACCGCAGCGGACCGGTGCTGGTTTACATTGACCGCAAGGGCCTCTACGGCGGGGCGGTCGTCAAGTGCAACGAGCTCTCGCCGAACGACGAAGCCAACCGCATCTACTACGGAGAGTTCCTGACGATGAAGGACATCCTGTTCGACAAGAAGGTAAAACCCACCGAGGCCACGGTGGAGTTGGGCGACAAGCTCGCAGAATACTCGACGCAGGTTTCAAAAAAATAGCGTTGCCATGATTCTGCGAACTCAACGGACGAAAACCCCTGGCCCGGCGGTGCCCTCCTCCACTCGATGGGGGAGGGGCCGCTCCCGCCAGGCTGGGACGACGTCATCGAGGTTGGCCGCCGGAAGCCGCTCACACTTGGTTTTGCTGCCGCCCTGTCCCGTTGGCTGGGAGGACGCCTTGCGAAGTCCAGTGAGACGATCCCTTCCGCGCAACGCAAGCGGCCACCGAAGCTGCCAATCACCATGAAGAAACTCGGGGTCGATCATGAAAACGACCGTTCTTCTCATCGCGCTGGGGATGGCGTTTAACGGCGCCGCTGCGGAACCTGACGATCCGTCCCCGCTTTGGCCATACAACTCAAACTGGACCAACCGTTGGCCGACCAATCAGCCGGGATCCACAAATCGCGTCGAGACCAACCGCCCGGTGCCGCCCATGCCGATTCCCAGCAATCCCGCCCCACCTTGGAAGCCGGTGCCGATGCCACCGGTCAGGCCCCCGGACAAACCGGTGCCGCGCGAGCCGTTGGCGGGCACGTCACGGCAGTCCGTGAATCTGAACGGGATTCCCTCATCCAGCCCGGGTTGCGAGGCGCGAGCCGACTTGGATCACCCCCAATGTTTCATAACTGTCACTGCACCAGATCGTGATTTGGCGATGAGTCATTGGGTGGGAAGTGGCAATGCCGCTTTACCCATCGGGCAGAACTGCTGACGCAAGATGAACTTCAAGGCCTTCATCGCCCTCATTGTGATCCTGCTGGGGATGGCGCTGCTTCCGTGCCTGGGGAGTGGATACGCGGTGATGGTTTTTTCCAAGACCGCGGGTTTTCGCCACGATTCCATTCCCGCCGGCATCGCCGCCATCCAGCAACTGGGGGCGAGCAACAACTTCTCGGTGACGGCGACCGAGGATGCCTCGGTGTTCACGGATGCGGGGCTGGCTCCGTATCAGGTCGTGGTGTTCCTGAACACGAGTGGTGACGTGCTCAATCAGGCGCAGCAGGACGCGTTCACCCGCTACATTCAGGCGGGGCGCGGCTATGTGGGTGTCCACGCCGCCTCGGACACGGAGTTGACGTGGGCATGGTATGGCGCACTGGTCGGTGCGTATTTCACCGACCATCCCGCCATCCAGACGGCGACGGTCCGGGTGGAGGACACCAATAATATTTCCACGCGCTTTCTGCCCGCCGCCTGGGTAAGGACCGATGAGTGGTATAATTTGAAGCCCAACCCGCGCACGAATGACGCGAGCATCCACGTGCTCGCGAGGGTTGATGAATCCACCTACTCCGGCGGCACGATGGGGACGGATCACCCGATCTCGTGGTATCATGCTTACGACGGGGGTCGGTCCTGGTATACGGCCATGGGCCACGCCACGAACCACTACTCCGAGCCACTGTTTCGCGGGCATCTGCTGGGCGGCATCCAATACGCCGCTGGCGCGGCCGCATCCCCGGCACCAACCTTGACCGGACTGGCGGTGGACGGCGACGGCGCATTTCGATTCACCTTCGCCAACCCCAGTTCCACGCAATTCAACGTGTTCGCGACGGACGATCTGGCGGTGGCGCCCATAGACTGGGTGAACCTCGGACCCGCGACGCAAATCAGCAACGGCGTTTACGGATTCACTGATACTGGGGCGGGAAATTATTCGCAGCGGTTCTACCAACTGCGCTCCCCGTAGCGAAAATTGTTTGAAATCTGTCCCGGTGCTTGAGTCCGCTTTTACTCAGCAGTTGGGATTTCTTACCGACTGCAACGGCGGTATCGGAGTTAAGAAGCGGCTCCTTGTTGTCTGGATGGCCGGCATGGCGGCGGGTGACAGTCAGAATTGCTCGCTCCGCGGACCTTTGCCTTTTCCGTGACCTCTGGGCGGTTCATCACGTCTGCCTTTGTCACCCGGCTCCACCCCGGGCGGTTGGCCCGGCGCGGGCACGACTTCATCACGTTTGCCCGGTCGTCCTTCCGGAGTTTCGGGAGGTGCGCCGGGCGGCACCTTGTGCTCCGGGCTCAACCGATCCGTGCCAGCCGGGGCGTGCCTCGCTTCGCGCGGAAACGCCGTCTGGCTGATGGCCTCATGGATTTTCATTGATGGGATTCGTTTCTCGGTGGCCTCCTGAAGATCCGCCAGTTTGAGTCCTTCGTTGACGACGACCTTCTGTGGCGCAGCGTCCCCAAAGGTCCGGGTATCGTGCCGCAGGTTGCCTTTGATCACCGTGGTTTTGTTGATGACCGTCGTGTTGTTGACGATGACGCTGGCCGGCTGCAACCGTTCGTGAAAGCGGTGCGCCTCGACGAACACAAACGGCGAGGGCACCCCGCCACTGATGCGCACGGAAAGCGTGATACCTCGCGGCGGCAGCGGAGCCCAACCAACGAATCCGCCCCCCGACCGCCAAGTCACCCACGCCGGCGCCCACTCGATGCCCGGCACCCAGACCCAATGGTGAACCGGGTGATAATACCACCAGCCATAATGGTAACAGGCCCAGGCCCACGGTTCATCGCTCGCCCAATACCAGCCACAGTCCGTCCAGACCCAATGGCCCACGCAATACGGCCGCCACTCGACCGTGACGTTCCCCGGCTGCCAGCATCGGCCGAATGAATCCACCTCGATCCAAGCCCCATGCGGTGCCAGCAGTGCGTGAAATTCTGTCGTGGCATGAATCTCCACCGAACCGGACACCTCCAGGTTCGCACGACTGTTGAGCGTGCCGAGAACCAGACTTCCAACCAATCCAACGGCCAGTGATTTCAAGATCGTTTTCATAAATCGTCCTTTTGTTGTTCCGAACAAAACCTAGTCTGGAAATTCCCCGCCACATTGCTGCATTGGGAGTAAGGAAAAACCTGACCGAGCCTCCGGGCCGGCCCCATACCGCGTCGTGGTTCTCCGTCGGTTGACATGTCGCCTGCCCGGCCGTAGCGGTAAATCATGAAAACGAAATACCTGTTCACGTTCGTTGCCGTCACGTTTGCGACCGTCTTGCTGCGGGCGGAGGAAAAGTCGGTTGACCTGTCCGCCGCCACAGTCGTTCCGGAGCAGCCGGCCAATTCGGTGTTGTCGCGCTCCGCTGGGGACGCCGTTCTTCGAGGGGCGCCTTTGCGCGAACAATCCGTGCTGGAAGATCGCGGGCCGCTCATCGAAGCGTTTCGTGGCGGCAAATCCACCCAAGTGCCGGGGCGCTTCGTTTCCCTCTTCGCGCCCCAGCCGATGCCATCGCCACCGGGCACGGGAAAATACTTCAAATGGGGAGATGAACCTCAACCGTGGATCACCACTGTCAACAACGCCGCCTCGCCGGGCGGCCGCGCATTTGTGGATCCGGCCAGGCATGAACCAACCTCACGCCTGTTGTCCCTCCGGTGGTAGGTCCGTTTTCGCAAGGGGACAAGTCGCGAAGCGGGCTGCCTAGCTTGATTCAATCCCCACTTGTCGTAAGTCGCTTCAGCGAAGTATCAGCCCGGATCGCCGCACAACCGGGACCAATGTGGAGGGGCGCCTGGTTGTCGGTGGGTCCGGGAGAAAGGCGTAAAGCTGTGTTGCGATGCTGGTCCAAGCTGCTGATCGCCGGGGGGACGGGACTCCTGCTGGCCGGATGCGCGTCGCTGTTTCCAAAAAGCGGCGCGGCCACCGAGGCGATGTGGAAGAGTTACGACGAGGTTCAGGCGGCCTTCGACCGAATCGTCCCGCATGAAACGAGCGTGAACGAGCTTGAATGCCTTGGTTTTCACCCAAACGTGTCGCCCAACGTCCGGCTGCTCACTTATGTGGACATCATCCAGCGCTTCATCCCCAATCCAGCCATCACCAAAGATGATCTCGACGAGGCGGTGCGTGCATGCATCGAGGCCCGCGAAAAAAGCCGGGCCTTCGAACTGGAGTTGAACAACGTGAAATCCAAACGCCACGGAAACCTGTTTCTCGACATGACCAGCTTCAAGCGGCAGACGCACGAGAGCGGCTGGCAGTTCAAGGGCCTCATCTTGATCAAGGACGACGTGGTCGTTTACAAGCTCTCCTCCGGCCAGCCGTCGGTTTCAAAAGCGGAAGTGAAGGTCCGGCCCCTGGGGCCGCTTCAGGAAATCGACGGGCTTTTCTTCCGGGGACTCGATGCCGTGCGATGATCCATTGTGGGTTGCGGCCGCAAAGAAAAGTGGCGTGGATGTCGATCGAAATTTGACTCGGGACGAAGCAGCGAAGATATTCATGATAACGAAAGGTGACTTATGAAAATGACATCGAAACCGAACGGTCATGGTCAGGACATCATTGACGAACTCTGCGTCGCCTACGGGATGGAGTTGGAAACGGTGGAGAACTACCTTGCCAACGCGTCCCATCTCGACGGTGTGCGCTCCGAAGTCATCAAGAAGGAGCTGGCGGCGGACGTGCCCACCGAATTGTCGCACGCCCAGTTGCTGGCGCATCGCATCAAGACACTCGGCGGGCGCGTGCCCGGCTCGCTGGAATTGAAACGCAACCAGCGGTTCCTCCAGCCGCCCGAGGAGCCGACGGACGTCGTCACGGTCATTGAGGGCGTGGTGCTCGCCGAGGAAAACGCCATCGCGCAATACGACAAGATCATCCGCATGTGCGAACAGCGGGACTACGTGACGCAGGAACTGGCCATCCAAATCCAGGGGAATGAGGAAGAACACCGCCGCGAATTCGCCGGCTTCTTGAAGGAGTATAAAAGGTAGGAATCAATTCCGCCTGCCGTCGAGCCGCGCTCATCCGCCGCGCTTGTTAAAGCGTGCGCGCGGCGCGACTGTCGAGTTATGTTTCCGCCAACCGGGTCGAGTGTGCAAAACCCAACACCGACTCACCTGTTGAATTTGGTGCCCATCACGTCAGGAGGTAAGCCCAAGATCGCGGTCAATGACTGCCATTCCGTGTCGCTCGGCTTCTGAATATCTCGTTCCCAAAGTCGAATCACCGAGGTCGGAATGCCCACTCTTTCGGCCAATTCCCTGGCCAGAAGCCCGTTTTCGACTCGCTTGACGTGGATGTGATCAACCAGCGTGTTTACCGTTGTTGGAAACGTCTTTTTCGGCACACGCTTGGGTGAAACGCCGTCTCGTTTTACGCAGACCGACCGGTGTTCAAAACCCAACAGTGCTACTCTCCCGGAGGGAGAGGGAGAATCGTTCCCCAGCCGTGGAAGTTCCGAACGCGTCCGGCCTTCGCCGACGCTGAGTGCGTTTCCCCCTCTCCCCCCCGGGAGAGGGCAGGGGTGAGGGCGGCCGGCCGCAAGGTGTGGATGTCAGGATGCTGAACGACCACCGTTAAGGCCGCATCCGGTCCCGCCGGATCGGGAACCGGAGCTGAAAATCGTTGTTTTCTGGGGTTTTGCGCGATTGCATAACGATTCTGCGCCTTCTCGGAATGGTTCTGTTCCTTGTCAGAACCATTCTGTCGTCCGACCAAACGATTCTGTCGTCCGTCAGAATGATTCTGTTCCTTGTCAGGACGGTTCTGTGCTTTGACAGAATCGTTTTGTTCCTTGTCAGAATGGTTCTGTCGTCCGGCAAAACCATTCTGTTCCTTCACCAAATGATTCTGTCCTTTGGCAAAATGGCCCGGTCGTCCGACCGAATGGTTCTGCACGACGACGGAACGGTTCGGTTCCTTGGCCGAATGGTTTTGCCGTTCGACAAAACCAGCCGGTCGTCTGGCAGAACGGCCCGGCCAAGGCGCCGGGAGGCCCGGTCGTCCGGCTGGCGATTCCGGCGTTGCCGACGTTCAACCTCAATACCCGCTCGACAAAAAGCGGAAAGAGGAGCAGACCAAACGCACGCAAACCCGACCAGACTTAGCCCGGATGGCTTGGGCGAAAGAGCGGGCTGGTTGGTGAAAACGCGAGAACGGTGAGAACATACTTCATAATCTCCGCGAGCATTGTCGCCGCAGCACTGATCGGCTTCATGATCATTTTCCAATTTGAGCCGAACGATCTACCGGCCAACCGACCCCTCAGCGTAATCACCGGGCTGTTGCTCTTGCCGGTTGCACCTTTTGGTTTTGCAGCGGAGGCGCTTGAAAACCGTTTTCAGATTCCGGGTCCGTGGTCCGGCCTGTTGATGCTGGCGTCGGTCTTCATCTCGGCGGTTGTTTGGTCCCTGCTAATTTTTCTCGTGCGTCGGAAACTGATTAACCGTCGAAGAGCGTAGTGTTACCCAAAACAATTGCGCTGCGGAGATCGTGAACTGGTTGCATCCTGTTGAAGACAACTTCGAGTTATGCGCTCTCAAGTCATCAATTGTCTGTTGCTCGTAGCAGTTGCTCAACTTGCTATCGGTTGCATCCCTTGGCGTGTTGCGACGACTCCACCCGTCAGCGGAACTGTTGTGGATGCCGTTTCGAGGGCGCCGGTCAAAGGCGCGCAAGTAGGGATACGCGGACACCCCAAGACATTCGTTGACTCAGATGAGGCCGGACTGTTTCGAGTGCCCGCTGAACGTAGGTGGGGATTCCTTTGTTTGATCTTTGCGGATGCAATGGGGATGGCCGGCGGGAGACTTGAGATCAATGCGGAAGGTTATTTGGGCACGAGTGAAATGGTTATCTGCTGGGCTGATGAGAAAGTGGAGTTGAAGTCACCCCTTGAGTTGTATCCGAAATCCAAATGATGAATTCGGCCTTTTTTATCGCAGCCCGATGTCCGGCGGGGCGGCGACGTAGTCCGCCACGGTGAGCGTCGCGTCGGGATGGCGGCGGAGCAGGGAGGCGGGGCAGGCGGCGGTGAGCGGCCCGTGCAACACCCGCCGCACCACCGCGCTCTGCCACGGGCGGTTGCAGTAGAAGCGCAGCCGCCGCGCCGCGAGGATTTCCTTCATCCCCACCGTCACCGCCCGCCGCGGCACGACCTCCAGTCCGCCCCCGACGGTGACGGAGTTGATGGTGCGCGTCTCGCGCGTGAGCGAGAGCACGCGCGTGGGCAGCGCGGCGAAGGCTTCGACGGTGAGTGGCCGCGCTCGTGAGAGCGCGGGTGATTCGTCGGCCGGTGAGTCACCCGCGTTCTGCGAGTCACCCGTGTTCTCACGAACACGGCCACCATCTTCCGACGGTTCGTTGAAGGCGAGGTGGCCGTTGATGCCGATGCCGCCGAAGCACGCATCCACGCCGCCGCGTTTCTCGATGAGCCGCCCGATGGCGTCGCAGTCGCGCGGGTCGGGGAAGACGCGGTGCTCCGGGCGCGGCGCGAGCGCGGGATCGAGCAGGCCGTAGAACGCGCGTTCCATGAAGCCGCGAAAGCTCAGCGGATGCTCGACCGGCACGAACTGGTCGTCGTCGGTCAGGTATTCATCCATGTTGATGAGCACCACGTCGCGGCAGTCGAGCCGCTCGTCATTGATCATCCGCGCGAGAATGGGGAACTGGTCCACCGGCCCGACGGGCACGATGAGCGTCGCCGCGCGACCCTCGCTGCGGGCGCGGAGGA
Organism: Verrucomicrobiota bacterium; assembly: GCA_016199935.1. Lineage (GTDB taxonomy): Bacteria > Verrucomicrobiota > Verrucomicrobiia > Limisphaerales > JACQFS01 > JACQFS01. Next base: position 4,621 of record JACQFS010000059.1, on the reverse strand, counting down.
TTTCGTCCTTCACGGCGGCGGCGTGGTCGCGCGCGAGGGAGGCGGCGTCGCCAAGCACGCGGAGTTTCACGGGCGTGCCCCGGCCGAGTTCGGCGGCGGGAATTTTCAGGTAGTCGGGGAACATCACTGGAGATCAGGGCACGAGCCGGGCTTCACAGCCGTTTGAGCAGTTGGTCATATTCCGCGTGCGTCCCGATCCAGAACCACACGATGAGATTTTCCCGACGACGGCCCAAGGCGCGGTAGCCTTGGTTCACGCGCACGGACCAGACATCATTGAGCAGCGGCTTGAAGTGGAGCGCGGCGTTGAAGGCGTCGCTTTGCCAGAGGCGGAACCGTTCGCGTGCCAGCGCCTGAATCTCCTTGGGCAGGGCGTTGAAGCACGCCCAGAAATCCGCGTTCGTCTGGGAGATCACGGCGGGTCGGAGATTTTCCCTTGGGCGAGGTCGGCATCCACTTTGGTCAGCAGCTTGCCCAGCTTGCCGGCGGCCAGGTCGCGTTTCATCTGCTCATCCCACTCGTCGTCCGCCCAGCCGTGCAGACAACGCGCCACCTCTGCCCGTTCCTCCAGCGTGAGTTTGGGAATGGCGGCCTTGATTTCCTGCACAGTGCTCATGGCCGAAAGGTAGCGGGAAGGTGCTGCTGAAACAAGTGTTCAAACCCCGAGCCGGGCGGCGGGCTGATGTAGGGCAGGCATCTTGCCTGCCGGTTAGCCGGGCATCTTTGCCCGGCGAGGATGGCGCGCAATCACGTGCTGACAGACACGGGGCAGGATGCCCCGTGAACCGGCAGGCAGGATGCCTGCCCGACAATCACCACGCGGGCCGATGCGGAATTCGGGATAAACATTTCACCGTCACGCCTTCCGGCATTTCAACAGCGTGTGATACAGGCCCACCTCATCGCGATCCTCGACGACGCGGAGGCCGCTCGCGGCAATGCAGCGCAGGAGGTCGGCGGAGTGATACATCTGGCTGTTGCCATTGGCGATGCACGCGAAGTAAAGCGAGGTCTGCTGGAGGCAGAAGGCGGCGGTGGCGTTGGGCTGGCGGTCCCAGAGGAGTTCGAGAATGTAGAGAGAGCTGTCCGCGCTCATCGCCTCGGCCGCGCGCCGCAGGATGGAGACGATTTCCTTTTCGGAAAAACAGTCGAGGAACTGGCTCATCCAGATCGCGTCGTGTCCGCCGGGCAGCGGCCGGGCCGGGTCGAGCAGGTCGGTCGCGAACAAGTCCACGCGGCCTTCGAAGCCCTGCTCGCGGAGGTTGGCGCGCGCGAGTTCGAGCTGCGGCGGCAGGTCGGCGATGGTGACGCGGACGTGCGGATCGAATTTCGCGCACTGGATGGCCCACTTGCCGGTGTTGCCGCCAACATCGAGCAGGCGCTTCGGCTTGTCCGCGAAGACGAGCGGCAGCGCGGCGGGAAACGCCTGGTCGGAATAGTAATGGTCGAACGCGAGCCACGCGTCGCGCGTGCGCGGCGGCAGGGAGGCGAGACCTTCGTAGAAAGTTTTCCAATCGCCGAGCGACTTCAGTCCGGCGGGCCGACCTTCCTTCAACGCGGTGTCGAGTTCGAACATCCCGCGGTAACAGACCTCGTGAACGACATCCATGTTGATGCGCGTCATCGGGTCGCGCAGGACGAAATAGCCGACCTTGCTGAGCGTGTAGCGGCCGTCGTTGACCAGGAGCAGGCCGCCGCCGAGGCCGGATTCGAGGAGGACCTTGATGCCGTAGCGGGGCAGGGCGACGGTCGCGGTCAACTCGTCGAGGGTCAGGCCGGACGCGCCGCTGCGCTGGATGAGTTCGAGGATGCCGTGCTCGCGCAGGAGGCGGCTGGCCTGAAACACGACGGGCGCGAAGGCGATCCGCTGCGCCTCGGACTTCGCGTCGTAGGCCGTGAGGGGATCTTCGGAAAAAAAGTTTTTCGAGCGCGGGTCGGGGACGTTGGCCGGCGGCGCGGGTTCCGTGGCGGGGACAGCGGGCTGGGGAAAGTTGACGATGCGCGAGAGCAGCGGCAGCGCGCGCTCGGGCTGGGCGACGTAGGGATTGGTTTTGTCCCACACGTAACCGGCGAGCACGGAGCAAATCTGTCGCATGATCGCCGGCGTCTTGCCAGGTGCGAAGAAAATGTCGGGCAGCGTGCCGTTATACCACGCGACGACGTAGGCGCGGAACGTATCAATGCCCTGCTTCACGAACTCCACGTAGTCCTGCTGCCAGTCCACCGCCTCGCCGCGCAACTCGCGCGTGATGACCTTCGCGGCGCGGTTGGCGGAGGCGAGCGCGAGCGTGACGCCGGAACTGAAGATCGGGTCGAGAAATTCCGTGGCGTTGCCGGCGAGCGCATAGCGCGGGCCGCAGAATTGTTTCACGCCGCACGCGTAGCCGGTGATGCGCTGCGGCGCAAAAACAACTTCCATGTCCGCCAGTCGCTCGGCCGCGCGCGCGTCGGACATCAGGATCGCGCGCAACTGCTCCGCCGGCTCGCCGGGGAAGCGCTTGAAGAATTCCGGCTCCGCCACCACGCCGACGCTCGTGCGGCCGTTGGAAAACGGGATGATCCAGATCCATCCGCCGTCGGGGTGAATGCAGATCCAGATTTTTCCCTCTTCGCGACCCTCGGGCCGACGATCGCCGGTGACGTGCGTGAAGAGCGACTCGCGCACGGGAAAGTTCGAGGGCCGTTCGAGGTCGAGCAGGCGCGGCAACACGCGGCCGTAACCGCTGCAATCGAGAATAAACCGGGCCGTCACGTCGCGGCGTGCGCCGTCGGGTTGCTCGATGGTCGCCGTCGCGTGCGTGGCGTCGAAGCGGACGGCCGTCACGCCGTGGCCGTAGCGGATTTCCACGCCGCGCGCCGCGACCTCGTCGGCGAGGGCCTTGTCGAAATCCGCGCGCGGAACTTGAAAGGTGTATTTCCAGCCGGGCGTGAACTGGTTTGAAAAATCGAAGTCGCACACCTGGCCGTTGCGGTAGAAGACCGCGCCGCATTTGTGGATGAAACTCTGCGCCTGCGCCACGCCAAGCAGCCCGGCCTCGTCCAGCAGGTCCATCGTGTGCGGCAGCAAACTCTCGCCGATCAGGAAGCGCGGGAAGCGCTGCTTCTCGACGACGAGCAGGCGGAAACCCTCGCGCTGGAGCAGCGCCGCCGCGCTCGCGCCGGCCGGCCCGGCGCCGATGATCAGCACATCGCAATCAGTCGGCATCGGGCGGAGAAGTGGGCGCGAGGCAGTGCTGCTGGGCCTCCTCGGATTGCAGCAACGCGGTCACACGCTGGATGTCGTCGGCGAGCGGGCGATCCGATCCGAGCTTCGGCGAGACGGCGCGCACGCGGTCGTAAAGTTTTCGGTAATCGCCGCCCATCACGTTTTTGTCGCCGCGCAAATCGGCGGCCTGCACGAGCGCGAGCGCCTCGATGGCGGCGATCTTCCAGACCATCGGCAGGACGGTGCGCGTCATCTTCGCCGCGATGCAGCCCATGCTCACGACGTCCTGATTGTTCGCGTTCGTCGAGATGGTCGCGACCGACGCGGGCGTGGCGAGCAGCCGCGCCTCGGCGGCAAGCGAGGTGGCGAGCAGTTGCGCGCCGGAGAAGCCGGAGTTCAATCCGGGCGCGCCGCCGGAAAGCATCGGCGGCAGCCCGCGGCTGTAGCGCCAGTTGACGAGCCGCTCGATCTGGCGCTCGGCCAGCAGCGCGAGCTTGATCAGCCCCATCCGCAAATAGTCGCTGACCATCGCGATCTGCTGGCCGTAAAAATTTCCGCCGTGGATGACCATTTCGCTGTCGGGAAAAATCAGCGGGTTGTCCGTGCTCGCGTTGAGTTCGCGCGTGATGACGTGTTCGACGTGCCAGTGCGCCTCCTGAAACGCGCCGAGAATCTGCGGCGCGCACCGCAGCGAGTAGGGGTCCTGGATTTCCGCGCCCGGCTCGACGGGTTTTGGCAATGAACCCCACTGGTGCTCGTCAATTTTTTTGGCAAACGCGGGATTCGTCCGCAACGAGTCGCTGATGCGCTGCGCGGCGAGCGACTGGCCGCGAAAGCCGCGGGCCTTGTGAATCTGCTGGCAGAGCACCTCCGGCTCGCCGTCGAGCGCCTGAAAAAGACAGGCCGTGAGCAACTCCATCCATTGCAGCACGCGCTCGGCCTCGTGCGCGGCGAGCGCGGCGAGGCCGGTCATCACCGAGGTGCCGTTGACGAGCGCGAGGCCCTCCTTGCATTGCAACACGGCGGGCGCGAGGCCCACTTTTTTCAACGCCTCGGCCGCGGGCAGGCGCTGGCCGCCGACGCGTGCGTGGCCGATGCCGACGAGCAGGCCGGCCATGTGCGCGAGCGGCACGAGATCGCCGCTGGCGCCGACGGAACCTTCGCTCGGAATTTCCGGCAGCACGCCTTTGTTCAACGCGGCGAGCAGGAGTTCGATGAGTTCCTCGCGAATGCCGGAGAAGCCGCGGGCCAAAGTGTTCGCGCGGGCGAGCATGATCGCGCGCGTTTCCGTTTCCGAAAACAACGCGCCCTGCCCGACGAGCAGGTGGTGGAGGAGGTTGAGCTGATGTTGCGTCTGGTCGTCCGGGGCGATGCGGAAACCACTGAGCGGGCCGAAGCCGGTGTTGATGCCGTAGA
>JACQFS010000058.1 GCA_016199935.1 Verrucomicrobiota bacterium | reverse complement strand
GTCGTGGTCGGTGAACCGTCACGCGCCCTACACGCTGGCGTTCGAGTATGACCGGTGGCAGACGACGGAGCTTTCGCGCGCGGGCACGGCGACGTTCACCGGCAGCTTCCAGCTCGACGCCGAAGCGCACAGCGTCGAGTTACTCACGACCCACACGCAGACCGAAAAGAATCTTCCTCTGTCCGTCTCCAGCCCGTTGCTCCGAGTTGAAACGAAGTGAGCGCCTTCCCTCTTTGACGATGAAACACGCTCTCACTTTTCTGCTCTGCCCGCTCATCCTGCTGCAAGCCGCGTTCGCCGCGGACGCGCGCAAGCCGAACCTCCTCCTCATTTACTCCGACGACCACGGCTGGGCCGACCTCGGCGCGCAGGGCGTGAATGCGGAAATCCGCACGCCGAGCCTCGACCAACTCGCGAGCGACGGCGTGCGGTTTACGCGCGGCTACGTGAGCGCGCCGCAGTGCGTGCCGTCGCGCGCGGGCGTGCTCACGGGGCGCTATCAGCAACGGTTCGGCGTGGAGGACAACGGCAAGGGGCCGCTGCCGCTGGCGGAGTTGACCATCGCCGAGCGGCTCAAGCCGGCGGGCTACGTGAGCGGGCAGGTTGGCAAGTGGCATCTCGACATCGGCGCGAAGACCGCCGGCAGCCGTCTGCTCCGCATCATCCCCGAGCACATGCCGCACGGGCAGGGCTTCGATGAATACTGGCGCGGCGAGCTGCGGCAATTCTACGCGTCGCATGATTTGAAAGGAAAACCCTTCGCCGACGCGCCGCACATCGTGACCGACAATCGCTTCCGCGTCGTGGTGCAGACGGAGGCCGCGCTGTCGTTCCTCGACCGCCGCACAGCGAAGCCGGAGCAGCCATGGTTTCTCTACCTCGCGTGGTATGCGCCGCACGTGCCGCTGGAATCGCCGGAGCCGTGGTTTTCCCAGACGCCGGAAAATCTTCCGCTCAAACGCCGCCAGGCGCTCGCGATGATCGCGGGAATGGACGACGGCCTCGGGCGCATCCGCGCGAAGCTGCGCGAGATCGGCGCGGAGAAGGACACGCTCATTTTTTTCATCGGCGACAACGGCGCGCCGCTCGGCGGTGCGTGGAATGGCTCGCTGAATTTTCCGTTGATCGGCCAGAAGGGAATGCTCGCCGAGGGCGGCATCCGCACGCCGTTCATCGCGGCGTGGCCGGGGAAATTGCCCGCCGGCGCGACCTACGATCAGCCGGTGATCAGCCTCGATGTCGCGGCTACCGCCATCGCGCTCGCGGGTTTGCCGCACGATGAGAAGCTCGACGGCGTGAACATCATTCCGTTCGTGACTGGCGAGAAAAAGGGCGCACCGCACGACACGCTCTACTGGCGCTGGGGTTCGCAGGCGGCGGTGCAGGAGATGCCTTACAAGCTAATCATGATCGGCGAGCGCGAGCGGTTGCTTTTCGACATCACGAAACCCGACGGCGAAAACCTCGCGCGCAACCTCGTCACGAAACATCCCGACATCGCCGCGCGTCTCGAAGCAAAGCTGCAAACGTGGGCCGCCACGCTGAAGCCGCCCGGCTTGCCAACCTCGCTTGATCCGCATCACGAGGATTTGTTCGCCGAGCACGATCTCATTCCGAAGCTCGCGAAAAGCGCGACACCAAGGGCGGGTAAAAAAGGCGAGCCCGAAGGCAGTGTGAACGGCTGGCTCTGCCGCAACGGCGCGCTCGCCGTGAAGGACGGTGCGCTTGCCATCACGCCCGACCCGAATGCGGCGAAGAACGCGCGCGCATTCCTCACGCACAGCGGGCTGGATGTCGCCGGCCCGGTCACCGCGACGCTGCGCGTGCGTGCGAAGCAGGGCGGCCAGTGCAGTTTCAGTTGGCGCACGAAGGCGGAGAAGGATTTCATCGCCGAAAACACTGCGACCGCCGAGTGGCCGACCACAGCCGGGTGGCAGGAAATCAAAGTCAGCTTGCCGATCAAAAGCCGCCTCATGCACCTGCGCATCACGCCCGCCAAAGCCAGCGTCGGACTCGAGATTCAGTCCATCGAACTTGGCAGCGGCGACAACCAGCCGCAGGTCTGGAACTTCAACTCCGCAAAATGAATCCGCTCATGCGAAACATTCTTCTCTCATTGTTCCTCTGCGCCGCGTGCGCCTCCACCCACGCCGCGCCCGCGCAGCCGAACGTCATCATCTTCCTCGTGGACGACATGGGCGTGATGGACACCTCGGTGCCGTTCCTCACGGACGACGCGGGGAAGCCGAAGCGTTATCCGCTCAACGATTATTTCCGCACGCCGAACATGGAGCGGCTCGCGGCACGCGGGATTCGCTTCAACAATTTCTGCGCGATGAGCGTGTGCTCGCCGACGCGCATTTCCATCATGACCGGCCAGAACGCCGCGCGGCATCGCACGACGAACTGGATCAGCCCCGACAACAACAACGCCGGCCCCCAAGGTCCGCCCGACTGGAACTGGCAGGGCATGAAGAAGACCGACGTCGCGCTGCCGCGCCTCATGCAGGCGAACGGCTACCGCACCATCCACGTCGGCAAGGGCCACTTCGCGCCGCGCGAGTTCGAGGGCGCGGACCCGCGCACGATCGGATTCGACATCAACGTTGCGGGCGCATCCATCGGCGCGCCGGGCAGCTACTACGGCAAACAGAATTTCGGCAATCCGGTGGACGGCAAGGTCGCGAAGAAGAAGGGCGGCAGCGGCGTGCCCGGCCTGGAAAAATATCACGGCACCGACACGTTCCTCACCGAGGCGCTTACCATCGAGGCGAAGTCACACGTCGCCGACGCGGTGAAGGAGTCGAAGCCGTTCTTCCTCTACTTCGCGTCCTACGCCGTTCACGCGCCCTTCAACTCCGATCCGCGCTACGCCGCGCACTACCAGGACTCGGACAAGCCCGCCCCCGCGCAGGCCTTCGCCACGCTCATCGAGGGCATGGACAAGGCGCTCGGCGACTTGCTCGACCAGCTCGACGCGCTCGGCGTCGCGGAGAACACGCTCATCTTCTTCCTCGGCGACAACGGCTCCGACGCGCCGATGGTCGCCCCCGGCACGAAGACCGCCGGCGATGGACAGAAACTGGGCGCACACATCGTCGCGTGCGCGGCGCCGTTGCGCGGCAAGAAAGGCTCGCACTACGAAGGCGGCACGCGCGTGCCGTTCATCGCCGCGTGGGCCAAGCCGAATGCGGGCAACGCGTTTCAGAAGCGCCTCCCCATTTCCGCCGGCGCGATCCAGAGCCAGCAGGCCGCGGTTTACGACATGTTCCCGACCATCCTCGCGCTCACCGGCAAATCCGCGCCGGCAAATCATCCCGTGGACGGCGCGCGCCTCGATACGTTGCTCACCGGTAAGCGCGACGCGAGCCGCGAGGAAATTTTCCTGATGCACTACCCGCACTCGCCGCATCGCAGCGACTACTTTACGACGTATCGCATCGGCGATTGGAAAGTCATCTACCACTACTTCCCGTCGGAGGTTTCCGAAGGCTCGCACTACCAGCTCTTCAACCTGAAGGCCGACCCGTTCGAGCAGAAGAACCTCGCCGCCACCGAGCCGGCCGCGCTCAAGCGCCTGATGCAGGGCCTCATCTCCGGACTCGAAAAGCAAAAGGCCGTCTATCCCGTGGACAAGGACACCAAGCAACTGGTGAAGCCGAAGTTGCCGTGAGGCCAACGCATTTGTTGAGTAGCGAAAGAAACTTGCTTTGATAAGGTCGAGTCGTGACCGCCGCCACCACAACGCCCTCTCGGATTCGGCAAGAGGAACTCGGACAGTTCCTCACCGCCCGGCCGGTGGCTGATTTCATGGCGTCGCTGTTGGGACCGCTCCCGCGCGTGGTTCGCCTTCTCGATGCGGGTGCTGGGGCTGGTGCACTCACGGCTGCATTCGTCGCACGATGCTGCCGGAGGAGCGATGGCGTCCGGGCCATCGAAGCCACGCTCTACGAGTTGGACGGGGAAATTCTAGACGCGCTTTCTGCGACCATGCGGGAGTGCCAGCGTTGCTGTGAAGATGCGGGCATTCGATTCACGTTCACCATCCATTCAGGCGACTTCATCGAGGAAATGGCAGCGTGCCTCGCTGGTGGATTGTTCGGAGGGACGCCACCTGCATTCGATGCCGCGATCGTGAATCCGCCGTATCGCAAGATTGGCACTGACTCATCCGAGAGACGCGCCTTGCGTTCAGCCGGCATCGAGGCGAGCAACCTCTACACTGGCTTCATCGCGCTCGTTCAGCGGTTGCTGGTTTCAGGAGGGCAGCTCGTCGGAATCACACCGCGAAGCTTCTGCAACGGCCCTTACTTCCGCCCGTTCCGCGAAGATTTTCTCAATGCTCTGGAGCTTCGGCGCATTCATGTGTTTGATTCCCGTCAGGCGGCTTTCCGCGACGACAGCGTCTTGCAGGAGAACATTGTCTTTCATGCCATGAAAGGGCGGAACCAACCGCGTGAGTTGATCATCTCCAGCAGCAGCGGAGAGCATGGCGGCGAAATCGCCGAATCAGTTTTTCCATTCGGCGAAATTGTTCATCCGACCGACGCGGAGAAGTTCATCCACATTCCCTCGGCGGCCAGCCACGTCGGCGCGAAGGAGGCGATGGCCGGCCTCAGTTCCAGCCTCGACTCGCTGGGCGTGACGGTTTCGACCGGCCGTGTCGTGGATTTTCGACTCAAGGACGCGCTTCGCAAGGCACCTGAACCCGGCACGGTCCCGCTACTTTATCCCTGCCACTTCAACGGCGGCACCGTTCATTGGCCGAAGCTCGACGCCCGCAAACCCAACGCCATCCTCGATAACGCCGAGACGCGCCCCTGGCTCGTTCCTTCCGGTTTGTATCTGCTCACGAAGCGTTTCACGTCGAAGGAAGAGCGCCGCCCCCTCGTGGCAGCGCGAACGACTTCAAAACGAAATGCTCCACGTCGGGTAAATGCCTCGCGCCTTGGCAAAAATCTCGTTCAATTGCAGCTCCAAGTGTGCGCCAGAAACCGTGTTCACGAAAATAAAGCGGAACTGCGCTTTGAGGCTCTGCGCAACCAGCACCTCCGCAGCGGTCAATCCGAAGAAGTAGCCTCGAAAATCCGCAGCCACGTCCTTCTTCGTGGACTTGATTTCGCACACCAAGACTTTGCTCAAGTTGGCTTCCACCTCCTCCAATGAATCCAAGTTCACAGGTTCAGAAAGGCGGACCACATCGAAGGCCTTCCCATAGACAATCATGTCCCGCTTCGCGAAGGCCACGACGAGATTCTTCTTCTGCTTCGCCGTTGGGACCAGGTAACCCTGTCCTTTTGCAGCCAACAGCAATGCGGCCTTCCCCGCCGTGGCACTCCCTGAGTCCAAGTTTGTCACGCCGCGCCTCCCTTCTTCGATTCAGACAGTCTCGCTTCCAACTTCTTCGCGAACGCCGCGAGCGTAGTGCCCAAGGACTGGCAGACCTCACGGAGTTCAATCACGTCGAGCCTTCGTTCACCCGTTTCATATTTACTCACGAAACTCTGAGGCATTCCCAGCGTCTCGGACAATTGAACTTGGGTGAATCCCTTCTCGGTGCGGAGTTCCCGCAGAAGGTCTCGGAGAACCGCATACTCTGTTGTAAAAATGGACTTTGACACTTGCCAAGACTCCATCCGATTTTAGGATAACCCAAAACGGGATACATGCACCGGTCAAGACAGCACCAAACGACTCAACCGCGCTTCCACCACTCGTCGGTGGGTGTCGATAGGCTTGCCCGTTCGTTGCGCGTTCCGCGACGGGAAGTGGAGGCTCAACGTTGGCGGATGCCCGACGGAACTTTCTTCTACAATCCCCGTTACCGCTGGTGCCTGCTCATCAAGGCCATCATCGAACACTTCTGCCCAACCTTCTCTCCCGGCGGCGTAGTGCTCTACATTGGCGACACCGAGAACAAGTTCGTCCATCTGGAGGCGGCGGGTTTGGCTGCGTTGGGTGTCACTTTGGATTCCGCCGCCAAGATTCCTGATGTCATCGTCCACTACACCGCCAAGAACTGGTTGCTGCTCATCGAGGCTGTCACCAGCGCCGGGCCGGTGGATGGCAAGCGGCGCAAGGAATTGAAGGACTTGTTCGCCGGATGCAAAGCAGGTCTGGTCTTCGTGACTGCCTTCGAGAACCGACGAACCATGCAGTCATTCGTCTCGCAAATCGCGTGGGAGTCGGAAGTGTGGATCGCTGAAGACCCTGACCACATGATCCACTTTAATGGGGAGCGGTTTCTCGGACCGTATCCAGATGTGACACCGAAAAGCTAACATTGATGGCGGTGCGCTTTCTGGACTCCGGAGCCGCCATCGAAACACTCGGAAGTTAAAACCATTGATGAAAAAGACACCCATCATTCTCGGCGCCTTGCTGCTCTTTTCCTCTGTCCGCGCTCCACGCCGCCGAGCAGCGCAAGCCCAAGCTGCCATGAAACTTTTCCTCCTCCTCGTTGCGTCTCTTTGCGCCTTTTGCGCCAACGCCTCCGCCGCCACGCCGAACATCGTGTTGCTCATGGGCGACGATCACGGCTGGGAGGAGACGGGTTACCACGGGCATCCGCACGTGAAAACGCCGGTGCTCGACGAGATCGCGGCGACGGGTCTGCGGCTCGACCGGTTTCACTCGGCGCATCCGAGTTGCTCGCCGACGCGCGCGAGTTTTCTCACCGGGCGGCATCCGAATCGGATGGGCACGTTCGCGCCCGGCTGGTCGTTCCGGCCCGAGGAAATCACGATCGCGCAGATTCTGGCGAAGGCGGGCTATCGCTGCGGGCACTTCGGCAAATGGCACGTCGGCGCGGTGAAGAAGGAATCGCCCGTCAGTCCTGGCGCGATGGGTTTCCACGAGTGGCTCTCGCACGACAATTTCTTCGAGCTGAACCCCTCGCTCTCGCGCAACGGCGGCCCGCCGCAGGTCTTCCCGGGCGAAGGCTCCGAGGTCATCGTGCGCGAGGCGATCCAGTTCATCGAGCGCGCGCGGGCGGAGAAGAAACCGTTCTTCACCATCATCTGGTTCGGTTCGCCGCACGAGCCTTACAGCGGCTTGCCCGCCGACCTCGCGCTCTACGACGATCTGCCCGTGAAATACGCGACCAAGAAAGTGAAGCTCACCTCGAACGAAACCGGCGCGCAGGTCACGCGGCCGCAGGGCGAGGTGTTGCGCGAGCGCTACGCCGAGATCACCGCGATGGACCGCGCGATCGGGATGATGCGCAAACATCTCGCCGCGCAGGGACTGCGACAGGACACGCTGCTCTTTTACTGCGGCGACAACGGCACCTCCGCCGACGCCTCGCTCGCGTCGCCGCATCGCGGCGTGAAGGGAGAAGTCTATGAGGCCGGCACGCTGGTGCCCGGGCTGATCGAGTGGCCCGCGCGTATCAGGCAGCCGCGCGCGACCACCGTCCGCGCCACGACGAGCGATCTGTTGCCCACGATTTGCGCGCTCACCGGCCAGCCGCTTCCGAACCGTCCGCTCGACGGCATTGACCTCACGCCGTTGCTCGATGGCAAGATGACCGAGCGACCGGTGCCGATTGTGATTTGGGAATACAACACCGGCCGCTTCAAAGGCGTGAAGGCCGAGCCCTACCTCGCGCCCGAACTCCAAAAGGGCACCACGCCGCTCACCAAACTCGCCGGCGGCAAGGCCACGCGCGACTTTCTGAACTACCGCCACCCCGGCGAGATCACGGACGCGGACTACCTCGGCCCGCGCGCGATCATTGACGGACACCACAAGCTCGTCATCCACGAGTCCAAGCAGGGCGAGCCGAAGCACGAGCTCTTCGACCTCGACGCCGATCCCGCCGAGAAAACGAACCTGCTCCCGCAACAGCCCGATGTGGCGGCGAAGCTGCAAACCAAACTTCGTGACTGGCAAAAGTCCGTGCTGCACAGCCTCACGGGAGCCGACTACCGGAAATGAAATCGCTTTCGGCTCTCTTCATTTCGTTGAGTCTGTGCGCGGCCAGTTTCGCCGCCGCGCCCACGGTGTTGCTGGAGGAAAAATTCGACGGCCCACTTTCCGGCGACTGGTTCTGGGGACTCGGCACCTGGACCGCGAAGGACGGCGTGCTGCGCGGCTTCGAGTCCGGCGCGCGCCGACACGGCCCGGTGAAGATGCGCAAGCTGCCGCTTGCGGACGCGGCCATCGAGTTTGAATTCCGCCTCGTGGGCAAGGCCACGTTCGCCGGCATCATCTTCAATGGCACGCAGGAGCGCGGACACCTCGTTCACCTCGTGATGGGCAAGGATCAGTTGCGCGTCATCGCGCATCCGAAGAAGAGTGAGTCGGCGGACCTGTTTATGGAGTCGAACGCTCTGGCGGTCGGTGAGTGGCACCGGGTGAAAATGGAAATCAAAGGGCCGACCCTCACCGCGACCGTGGACGGCAAGAAGATCACCGCGAGCAACCCGTGCATCGCCGAGGAGAAACTCACCTTCGGCCTCGGCGGCGATTCCGGCGGCGCGGAAGGCGAGAAGGTCGGCGCGTTGGAGTTTCGGAAATTGAAAGTCACCCGCAACCCATGAAACCCATCCTCGCCATTCTTTTGAGCTTTGAGCTTTGTTCTTTAAGCTTCGCCTCAGGCAAGCCCAACATCCTCATCTTTTTCGTGGACGACATGGGCTGGGCGCAGCCGGGTTGTTATGGCGGCAAGATGGCGGCGACGCCGAACATTGACGCGCTCGCGAAGAGCGGCGTGCGTTTCACCGACGGCTATTCATCCGGCTGCATCTGCTCGCCGGGGCGCGTGGGGTTGATGACCGGCCGGTATCAGGCCCGCACCGGTCACGACGCGAATCCGACGAAGGCCGGGCGCGAGTTGCTGCTCGGCGAGACGACGATGGCGCAGCGGCTCAAGGCCGTCGGCTACACGACGGGCATCGTGGGCAAGTGGCATCTCGGCGACACCGCGCCGGAGTTCATGCCGCTGGCGCGCGGGTTTGATTTCGCCGTCGGCAGCGTCGGCAATCTCGGCGAGGGCAAGGGGCCATCGTTTTATCGCGGCAAGGAGATGCTCCAAAATCTTCCGGGCGCGCCCATCACGTCGCCGGTTTACGCGCGCGAGTCCATCGGGTTCATCGAGGCGAACAGGGACAAGCCGTGGTTTCTCTACCTCGCGTTCAACGCCGTCCATTCGCCGCACGTCGCGTCGCCGCAGTGGCTCGCCAAATTCAAGCACCTGCCCAAGCGCGACCAGCAATACGCCGCGCTCTGCGCCGAGGCTGACGACTCCATCGGCACGGTGATGTCGAAGCTGCGCGAGCTGAAGCAGGAGGAGAACACGCTCATCTTCCTCATCAGCGACAACGGCGGCGCCTACGCGAACGCCGAGATGGGCGGCCTGCGCGGGCACAAGTGGTTCTGTTGGGAAGGCGGCATCCGCGTCTCATGGATCGCCGCGTGGAAAGGCCACGTGCCCGGCGACCGCGTGTCGGGTGAACCGGTGATTCAACTCGATGTGCTGCCGACCGCGCTCGCTGCCGCTGGTGTGGAAACGAAACCCGAGTGGCAAATTGACGGCGTGAACCTGCTCCCGCTGCTCGAAGGCAAAGTGGACAAGCTCGCGCCGCGCGAACTTTATTTCCGCTTCGGCGTCCAGCATGCCGTGCGCTCCGGCGACTGGAAACTCGTCAAAGCCGGCAAAGACATGGAACCGATGCTCGTGAACCTCGCGCAAGACCTCGGCGAGCAGAAGGATTTGTCCGCACAAAACCCGGAGAAGAAAAAGGAACTGCAATCGCTCTTCGACAAGTGGAACTCCTCGATGCAGCCGCCGCGCTGGGAAGACCCGCGCTGGAACGGCGAGGAGAACCGCAAGGACCTGAAAAAGGAACGGCGCAAGGGCAAAACGGCGGAGTGACTTTCAACCCATGAAAAAATCGAAACATCAAACTTCGGTCACCGGCGTTCTGTGCCGTTCGCTTTTCATTGGCCCGGTGCTGCTCGGTCTCGCGCTTTGCCACTCCACGTTCGCCGCGTCCCGACCGAACGTCCTCGTCATCGTCGGCGACGACATGGGTTACGGCGACGTGGGCTTCCACGGCGTGAAGGATATTCCCACGCCGAACCTCGACGCGCTCGCGGCGGCGGGCGTGAGGTTCACCAGCGGTTACGTGAGCGGGCCGTATTGCTCGCCCACGCGCGCGGGCTTGCTCACGGGGCGCTACCAGACGCGCTTCGGGCACGAGTTTAATCCCGGTGGCGCGAGCAGCGGCCTGCCGCTCATGGAGACGACGCTCGCCAATCATCTCAAGGGCGCAGGCTACGTCACGGGCATCGTCGGCAAGTGGCACCTCGGTGCGTTGCCGGAGATGCACCCGCAGCAGCGCGGCTTCGACGAGTTCTTCGGCTTCCTCGGCGGCGCGCACAGTTATTTTCAAAGCGCGGGCATCCTGCGCGGCAATGAGCCGGTGAAGGAACTCGACTACACCACCGACGCCTTCGGGCGCGAGGCGGCGGGCTTCATCGAGAGGCACAAGGGCCAGCCGTGGTTTCTTTACCTCGCCTTCAATGCCGTCCACACGCCGATGCACGCGACGGACGACCGGCTCGCAAAATTTCCGAACGTCGCCGACAAGCAGCGCCGCACCTACGACGCGATGATGCTCGCGCTCGACGACGCCGTGGGCAAAGTGCGCGCGAAGCTCGCCGAGACCGGCCAGGCGGAGAACACGCTGATCACCTTCATCAGCGACAACGGCGGCCCAACGATGAAAGGCGTCACCGTAAACGGCTCGCGCAACGATCCGCTCCGTGGCTCCAAGCGCACCACGCTCGAGGGTGGCGTGCGCGTGCCGTTCGTCGTCGCGTGGCCGGGGCACATCAAGCCCGGTGTGTTCGACCAACCGGCGATTCAACTCGACCTCCACGCCACCGCCCTCGCCGCCGCAGGTGTCGAAGCGAAGGCTGAATGGAAACTCGAAGGCGTGAATTTGCTCCCCTATCTCTCCGGCGAAAAATCCGGCGCACCGCATGACGCTCTCTTCTGGCGCTTCGGCGAGCAGATGGCGATTCGCTCCGGCGATTTCAAACTCGTTCGCTACGACAGCAACGCCGACTCGAACACCGGCGGCCGTCGCCAACCCGTCACTGCCGCGAAGCTCTACAATCTCGCCGCCGACATTCACGAGGACAAAGACCTCGCCGCCGCGATGCCGGACAAAGTGAAGGAGCTTCAGGCGAAATGGAACGAGTGGAACCAGACGAACGTGAAACCGCTCTGGGGCAACGGAGCCAGCGACAACGACGGGCCCGAGCCGGGCGCACCGGCCGAGAAAAAGAAACGGAAGAAGGCCAAGGCGGCCAACTAACGCGCCGCCGGCGCGTCAGGGTTTCGCCTTCTCCTTCGGCACGAACTTCAGCGCCACGCCGTTGATGCAGTAGCGCTGGTCGGTGGGCGTCTTGAATCCCTCACCCTTGAAGACGTGGCCGAGGTGGCCGTCGCATACCGCGCAGCGCACCTCGATGCGCACCGAGCCGAAGCTGTGATCCTCGAGTGTGCGGACGTTCTTCGCGTTGGCCGGGTCGTAGAATGACGGCCAGCCGCAGTGCGAATCGAACTTGTGGTCGGAGGAAAACAGTTCCGCGCCGCAGCCCGCGCAGAAGTAAGTGCCGCCGCCCTGCTGCTTGAACTCCTCATACACTTTTCCAAACGGCCGCTCAGTCCCGGCTTTGCGCAGGACTTGATACTGCTCGGGCGTGAGTTGCGCGCGCCACTCGTCGTCGGTCTTGGCGACGGCGGCGGTGGGTTGGGTGGGAGGCGGGGCGGAGGTTTTCATGGTGGTGGGAGTCGAATCGTGCGCGTTGCACCCGGCGAGCAGGGCAAGCGCGGCGGACAGGGCGAGCGAGGCACGGGCGCGATTCATGGCGCAGACAATACTTCGGCTCTCGCGCGGCGCAAGGGTTCGGACGGTAGACCGCGCGCATCGCGATGGGCTTGAGGTCGCGCAGATTTTTTTAACCGGCGGCTTTCCTTCCGCGTCTGAGGCCGGGTATGTTTCCATCCATGCGTTCCACCCTCCTCTGTCTCCTGATGATGCTCGGCATCGTTTTCTGCAATCCGGCCCCCGCCGCCGAGGCGAAGCGGCCGAACATTCTCTTCGTCATCTTCGACGATTGGAATGGCAGCACGCACGCCGGCGCCTACGGTTGCACCTGGGTCAAGACGCCAAACTTCGACCGCGTCGCGCGCGAGGGTGTGCTGTTCAAGCACGCCTTCACGTCGAATCCGAAATGCAGCCCGTGCCGCGCGAGCATCCTCACCGGCCGCAACACATGGCAGCTCAACGAGGCCGTCTCGCACGGCGGCTATTTCCCTGCGGGCTTCGAGACGTATCCCGACCTGCTGGAGACAAATGGCTACGTCGTCGGGCTGACGGGCAAGGGCTGGGGGCCGGGCGATTTCAAGACGCTCGCCCAGCGCACGCGCAACCCGGCGGGCCCGGGCTTCGACAAGCGCACGCAGGAAGTGATCGCGCGCGGCATCAGCCCGAACGATTACCCCGGCAACTTCGGTGACTTCCTCCAGCAGCGCGACAAGTCGAAGCCGTTCTGTTTCTGGATGGGCTTCCACGAGCCGCACCGGCCTTACGAATGGAACTCGGGCGCGCGCCTCGGCAAGAAACTCGCGGACGTGGTTGTGCCGAAGTTTCTGCCCGATACCGAGATCGTGCGGCGCGACTTGCTTGATTATTCCGTCGAGGTCGAATGGGGCGACACGCAGATCGGCCGCGCTCTCAAATTGCTCGAAGACGCCGGTGTGCTCGACGACACGCTCGTCGTCGTCACGTCCGACCACGGGATGCCGTTCCCGTTTGTGAAGGGGCAGATTCACGAGGACGCCTTTCACCTGCCGCTCGCGATGCGCTGGGGCAAGGGCATCAAGCCCGGCCGCGTGGTCGAGGATTTCGTCAACGTCCGCGACCTCGCGCCCACCTACATGGAACTCGCCGGCCTCAAGCCGCACGCGCAGATGACCGGCAAGAGCCTCGCAAAAATTCTGCGCTCGGACAAATCGGGCTGGCTCGAAAATCGCGACGTGATGCTCGCCGGCAAGGAACGCCACGACATCGGCCGCCCGAACGATCTCGGGTATCCGGTGCGCTGCCTGCGCACGAAGGATTTTCTCTACGTCCACAACTTCCATCCCGAGCGCTGGCCGGTGGGAAATCCCGAGACCGATTTCGGCAACTGCGACCCCGGCCCGTCCAAGGAAGTCGTCAAGTTGCTCGGCGGACATTTCTACGAACTCTGCTTCGGCAAGCGCCCGGCCGATGAACTCTACGACATCAAGAAAGACCCCGAGTGCGTGAACAATCTCGCGAGCGAACTGTTCTATCTCCCGACGGTCGAGGAGTTGCGCTACAAGCTGGCGAGCCTGCTCAAGGACGAGGGCGACCCGCGCATGGAGGGCAAAGGCGACCTCCTCGAGGCCTATCAATACGTCGGCGGCCGCAACAAGGGCTACGAGACCTGGCTCAAGGAACAGGAATCCACCACGCTCACCAATTTGATGAAGAAGCTCGACGAAGGCGGCGGCGGCAAGAAGGCCAAAAAGAAAAAGGCCAAGGCCGACGAGTGAGAAGTGTGACCCACCACACCGGCCCGGCGAAGGAAGGAGTGCCCGCGAAACACGCGAAGGTCGCGAAAGGGAGAATCTCCCTCTTCGCGTCCTTCGCGTGTTTCGCGGGAAGAATATAAATCGCGTTCCGCGCGTGTGTCGCGCGTCCGATCGGGCGCCATTTTTCGCTCGCGTCGCCTTCCCGCTGCGGCAGGCTCTCGCCAACATGAATCCCATCCCCCGACTCCTGCCCCTGTTCATCGCGCTCCTGCTCGCCACGAGCGCGCGTGCGGCGCACCCGTTCCTTTGCTGCGATTACGGCGGCGGCAAGGTCTGCGTCGTCTCCGCCGAGGGAAAAATCGAGTGGCAGTATGACTGCAAGAACCCGCAGGACTGCTGGCGTCTGCCGAACGGCAACATTCTTTTCTGCTTCGTCAGCGGCGCGCTCGAACTCACGCCGGACAAGAAGGTCGTGTGGGAATACCAGGCACCGACCGACGTGAAGGTCGAGGTCCACGCGTGCCAGCCGTTGCCCGACGGCAAGGTGATGATCGTCGAGTGCGGCACCAGCCGGATCATCGAGGTGGGGCGCGACGGGAAAATCGCGAAGGAGGTCAAGCTCGTGACCGCGCCGGAGGTGAAGCTGCACAACCAGTTTCGCGGCACGCGCAAGCTCGCCAACGGCCACTACCTCGTCTGCTTCAAGGGCGAGGGTAAGATTGTGGAACTCGACGGCGAGGGAAAAGTGCTGCGCGAAATCAAGGTGCCCGGCGACCCGCACGAAGTCGTGCCACTGCCCAAGGGCGGCCTGCTCGTCACCTGCGGCGACGGCCACAAGGTGCTCGAACTGGATGCGAAGGAGAAAATCGTGTGGGAGCTGAACGAGAACGATCTGCCGGGAAACACGCTCCGCCTCATGGCCGGCTGCCAGCGCCTGCCCAACGGCAACACCGTCTTCTGCGTCTATCTCGGCCACGGGCACATCGGCGAACAGCCGCAGGTCATCGAGGTCACGCGCGACAAGAAGGTCGCCTGGTCTGTGGCTGACCACGCGCAGTTCAAGACCATCAATCAGATCATGCTGCTCGACGTGAAGGGCGACGTGACGAAGGGCGAAATCCACCGCTGACCCGGAGCGCCGGCCTCCGGCCCGGCAGTTCCCTTTCGCATTTCAACTCCATGCGAAGCACGCTTCTCCTCTTGCTGCTCGCAGTTTCCTTTTCGTTTGGTGCCGGAACGGAGCCGCCGCCGCGCCGCCCCAACATCCTCTGGCTCGTCGGCGAGAACATTGACCACGACCTCGGCTGCTACGGCGCGAAGAATGTGCGCACGCCGAACCTCGACCGGCTCGCGGCGGAGGGCGTGCGATACACGCGCGTCTTCGCCACGAACCCGGCCTGCGCGCCGAGCCGCTCGGCCTTCATGGTCGGGATGTATCAGACCACGACCGACACGCACAACATGAGGTCGCATCGCACCGACGACTTCCGTCTCCCGCCCGGCGTGCGACCGCTCACGCACCGGCTGAAGGACGCCGGCTATTTCACGGCGAACATAAAGACCATCGGCGGCAAGCCGGTGGGCACGGGCAAGCTGGACCTGAACTTTGTGAATGAGGGGCCGATCTACGACTCGGACGACTGGTCGGCGCTCAAGTCGAAGCAGCCCTTCTACGCACAGGTCAACTCGCACGAGGTGGAATACGACATCTACGACCGCAAGTCCGCGGGCAAGCCGCGCGTCGAGTGGGTCGGTGAGCGCGAGCACGAGCAGATCGCCACGGAGAATAATGTCACGCCACCGCCGTATTATCCGGACCATCCCGTCGTGCGGCAGGAGTGGGCGCGCTACCTCAACGCCGTCTCCGGCATGGATCGCCGCATCGGCTGGGTGCTCGACCAACTCCGCGCCGACGGCCTCGAGGACAACACGGTGATCGTCTTCTTCGCCGACAACGGCCGGCTCGAAGCACGCGGCATCCATTGGTGCTACGACAGCGGGCTGCGCGTGCCGATGATCATCCGGTGGCCGAAGAATTTTCCCGCGCCGCCGCAGGTCAGGCCCGGCACCGTCAATGACGACGTCATCAGCCTGCTCGACCTCACCGCCACCACGCTCGCCATCGCCGGCGTGCCGCGTCCGCCGGGGATGCAGAGCCGCATTTTTCTCGGCGCGCAGGCGGACCCGCCGCGGCAGTATGCGTTCAGCGCGCGCGACCGCATTGACGAGACGGTGAAGCGCATCCGCTCCGTGCGCGACGCGCGTTACCGCTACATCCGCAACCTGATTCCCGGCCCGACCTTCGCCTCGCTCAACCGCTACAAGGAGAAATGTTTCCTCATCGTGCCGCTCATGCGCGAGCTGCAGGCGCAGGGAAAGTTGAAAGGCCCGCCGCTCGCGCTCATGGCCGCCAACGCGCCCGAAGAGGAACTCTACGATTTGCAGAATGACCCGCACGAGATCAACAACCTCGCCGGCTCAGCAAAGACGGAGCATCGCGAGGCGTTGCTGCGCCTGCGCGCCGCGCTCGACACGTGGATCGTCGAGACCGGCGACCGTGGCGGGATTCCCGAGCCGCCGGAAGTTTACGCGCCGTTCGAGAAGGAGATGCACGAGTGGTTCGGCACGCCGGCGTGGTTCAATCGGTGAACATGGCGCGATCCTCATGCTGGTGCCCGCGGTAGGGCGGACCTGCCGGTCCGCCTCATTCCCCCCCCAGACCATCGGGAAACGCCCCGGGATCCTTGGGAATCACGTCCGAATCAAAGGGAAATGGACGCGGAGCCTCGGGAATCGGGCATGAATTCAAGGGATTTGGACCCCAATCCAAGGGATTGGCACACGATTGGGTTGGAATGGCACACCAATCAAATTGAATGGCACACAAATCCATTTGATTGGCACACGAATTCGTTTGATTGGCACACCATTCCCGAGGATTGGCACACTAATCCGGAGGATTTGGAGGCGAAGCCAATGGATTTGGATGCAAATCCCAGGGACTTGCGCCGGATTGGCCGGCTTTGAGGCAGGCGGGTCGGCTACGTCAGCCGCGGGCGGAAGAAAAACCTCATCGCGGGGTTGAGCGGGGAGAGGGGCGGCAGAAATGCATCGGCTCACTTCCGCTCATTCACGATCTTCGATCAGTTTGTGGACTTGTTGACGAACGTCGCCCCAAACTCCTTCGAACTTATCACCGTATCATACAAGCCGACATCCTTGTCGCTGTGCTTGCTGATGCACGCGTAGCTCAAACTCGCGTCCTCGTATCGCTTGAACTTGTAAACCGCATCGTTCATCAGCGCGCTGTTGAAAACGTTGAGGCTGACCAGCAATTCAAAGTCTTTTATCGTCAGGGCCGTCACCTTCTTGAACAAGCCGGGCTCAAGTTGCGTGATCACGTCCTTGAGGCAGCGTTCCCGGTAGTCCGTCAGATACATGAACACCGGCACGCGCGTCGCGAACTTGATTAGCTTTTCCTGAATCTGCTTCCGCTTGCTCTTGTATTCCTTCTCCGCCTCGGTCAGTTCCTTTTTCTGTTTCTCAGTCAGGTTTTTGTCGTTGGCCTCACGTCTCGCCTTTTGCACGGCCTCGGACTTGTTGATGATGGTTTCAATGTCCTGTCCACATTGACCAGCAGCGCGCTTTCCCAACGCCGTGCCAGCAAAGTTGCCGTCGTTCCGCTCATCGCCATGTCGAGAATTCCCGCCGCGTCAATCTGCTTCATGGAACTGCCGTCGTAGGCCAGCACCGGTAGGAAGCTGATGAACTCCGCGACCTTCTTCTCCGGGTTGGACTCGTTCACGTTCAACCGGCAACTGTAGTCGGCGATCTGCCGCAACGCCCGGTCCGGCGCGAAGTCGAAGACGTAGCACTCCTCTTTGACGATGTCCTCGCGGTTTGGCGCGGTGCTGTCGGGGTTCCGGATTGTCCACGGCGATTGCACGCGGAACGCCGCCTGAAAATACGTTTCGGGGCTGGAGCAATTCCGCAGCATGAAGATGCCGGTCCACGGCCTGACCGTGATGCCGGTGGTCAGCTTGCCGCACGTGAGGGTGATGGTTTTGGACTTCAGCGGATCATCCATCGCCTCCAACACGGGCGGCAATGCGTCAACGCCGATTCCAGCGGCTCCACCTGCGGCGACGATGACTTTGTAATCGTGGTAGAAATTGTTTTGCCGCTTCGCGAGCAGGTTGCGCATGGCGTGGCACGACGCAACGCTCGGCAAAAACCAAAGTGTGTGCGAGAGCACATGCAGCAGCGGGGCGTGCGAAAACGGCATCGGCGGCTTTTGTGCGCCCAGTTTCAGGTTATCCACCGTCGTTGCCTGAAATGAACCGCGGATCAGGTCCAGCCACTTCTGAACCTCATTCTCGTAGAGCAATTTTGCGCCAGCGCCGAGTCCCTCTGCCGAAAAGAAAACATTCAGGTCGAACTCGTTGAACTCGCCCTGCATCACGATCTCGCGGATGGAGTCCGGCAACTGATAGGTCAGCAGCACCATGCGCGGCAGCGAGGCATACGGATTGTTTGCGCCTTTCCAATTCAGCTTCGCCCGCTGTTCGTCCGAATACGTCCAGTTGAAAATCTGGTCCTCGATGAATTCGCCGGATGAAATGGCGCGGAACGGCGTGCCGGAGAGGTAGAGATACGCGCCGGTCGTGATCGGCATGATCTCCTCCTTGAAATCCTCGATTCCCTCGCCTTCGGCAAACCGCACTTCCTTTTCGTCTTCCGCCTCGAAAAGCTCCTTGGCGTTTTCGCGCCATGCCCCGTAGTGGTATTCGTCGAGAATGACGCAGTCCCAATGCGTCACGTGAACCCATTCGTTCTTCGTCTTGATGCCGCCGGTGCTTTTGTTTTTGCCGAGAAAATCCTGGAACGAACCGAAGCAGACAAACGGCCTTTTCTTGTCGGCATCCTCATACGAAAGCCCGTCCGGCGAGATGAACTGCCAGCCTTTGAAATCAACGTGGCCTTTCAAATCTTCTTCCCACGCGTTTTGCACGGCTGGTTTGAACGTCAGCACCAGGATTCTTTTCCAGCCCATCTTCTTCGCGAGCTGATACGCGGCAAACGTCTTGCCGAAGCGCATCTTGGCGTTCCAGAGAAAGTGCGGCGTCTTTTTGGGATCTTCTTTCCGGCTGCGTTTGAAATAGGCGGCGGTATTCTCCACCGCGTCCGCCTGCTCCGGGCGCATCTTGAAATCAAGCGTGCGGCTTTCCTCGTTCAGCGTCCCGGTTTTGACCGCGACGATGGCGGCTTTGACCTGTTCTGCCAGACACCTGAACCACTCCCCGGCTTCATTCTTCACGCCGATCATGCGCAGGTGACGGTGAACCTCATGATCAGTGAACACCGTGCCGTCATTCCGCATCGCGGGTTCTTCGAGCAAGATGCGATAAGGCGCTTTGCCGGGTTTGAGCGTGGGATATTGCGCGGCGACACGCTCTTGAACGGTCCTGGCCGTGTAGCCGACTTTTAGCAAACCATCAAACTGCGGGTTTGTGTCTTGGTAGGCGTAGATCGTCGGGTGCGAATCGGGACGCGGCGGGAAAAATTCTTTACTCATCCTTCACCTCCATCGGGCGAATCCTTGACTCGATAAAGGAGATGTCGTCTTTGGTCAGCTCGTATTTTTTGTAGAGTGCCTCATCAGTCCACATGCGATCCCAAGTCTGTTGAGGAACCCAAGTGTAGGTCGAGCGTGTGGCGTGTTGAGTGATTTTTCGAAGCGAAACAAAAAACCGGAAGAATCTTGTGCGCAAATAACATTGGAGACTGGTGGCCTCCTTTTTCGAGCCGACAAAGAAGAATAGATAAGTCTGCGTGCAAACCGACGGCGACCCAGCAATGAAACTTGGGCCGAGCACCATTGCCGGACGAGTGCCGCGTTCACCATAGGCTTGAGGAATCATGACCTTCCACTTGTTAATAAGGTGAGGACTCTTGCCAACATCCTCGCGGTCAATCCAACCGATTAGTCTCTTGCCTTTGAGGCCATAGTGCAGCGCAACATCGTTTGGCTTTTGCTTCGCATGAAAGCCGTCAAAGTTGGATGTCCAACCGAATTCTTTGTCCACTGACAAGATTTCGGTGATTGGCGGCTCACCCATGCTCAAAACTTTGCGGAGAATCTTTACTGCATGGCTGTCGCGAACGAATACGTCGAACTCGTCCAAGTTGCGTGCGACCGGACCAATCATCTCGTCCCCGGAAATCGTTGTTACAGCGCAATCGCCTTCATTGTCGCGGTCCCATAGAAAGAAGCAGACACCCCCCTCAAAATCCACTCCTGGGAAGACCAAATCCATTCGCTCGTAGTCCACCAACTGCCGGATTCGACGATCTTCCAGCATTGTGCGGCGGAACTCAGACAGCCCCAGTCCACCGGCCATCCAACGTGCGGGGATGATCATGGAAAGAAAGCGCGGGTTCAACTTCTTGGCCTGGTCCACGAACTTGTTGTAAATGGGAATATCGCGAGTGCCGCCGTCAGAGCCCATTTGATACGGCGGATTGCCGACGATGACGTCGAATTTCATGTTGAATAACTCCTCTGGCTTGTCGGTGTGGATAAATTGGTAGGCGTGCGTTTCCAGTTCTTTGCCGCGGTCATACCCCTCCTGACTGGCCCCACAAAACACACACCGATCTTTCTCCCAAGTGTGCGGTGTCCGCTGGAAACGGATGTTACCTTGCTGGTCATCGAAGGACTCGCAGACAGAATACTTGCCGTTGGCGGTCTTTGAGCAATAGACCGAGCGGCGGGAAAGCAGGGACGTCAACTCAGTGATGCCGAGGCCAAAAACTTGGTTCTTGAAGATGTGGTTCAGCCGCTTCTGGCGGTCGGGGATTTGCTTCTCCAGCCCTTTGTCGAGGCGTTTGGCAATTTCACGGAGGAAGACGCCAGACTTGCAGCCGGGGTCGAGGAATGTGGTCTTCTTGTCGTTCCAAAGGTCCGCAGGAAGCAGGTCAAGAATCCGGTTCACCAACTGCGGCGGCGTGAACACCTCGTCGCTGCTCAAGTTGGCAAGGCACGTCAGAACGTCGGGGTTGTAGGCGCTATTCGTCATGTTGCCGCACCTTGAGGAAGTGGATGAGCGGGAAGCTGGTCAGTTCCTTGGGAATGAAGGCCCGCTTGCCCTGATCTGAATACTCGTCGGTCAGAAGCAAATTTTGCTGCCTGCTTTCCGGCCCCTGAATCAAATCGGAAAACGTGTAGTCCCGGCGCTTGAGCAGGCTGTTGTCAAACGGGGCCGACCATTCGGAAAAAATTATGGGATACTGAACTGGTCCGACGGTTTTTAGGGAAAGCGCGTCTCCGTGAATGATGTTGCGCTCAAGAATGTATCGGACAGCGTCACGGCACTCGGCTCTGGCAGAGGTCTTGAAGCGCGCGGCGTAACGGCGGTCGAAGATGGCAAAAAGCCGGGCGCGGCATTCAGCGACATTGTCCTCGAGAATATCTATTCCGTAGATGAAGGAAACCGCCAGCACCGCCTTGCGCTCGTAATCCAACTGGCTCCTCCCGTAACGGGATTCAACGACGCGCAACTTCCGCTCCAGAATCTCCGCCAGAAAATTGCCATTGCCGCAGGCCGGTTCGAGGAATCGAGACTCAATCCGCTCCGTCTCCTGCTTGACCAAATCAAGCATGGCGCTGACCTCACGGGCGGCGGTCAACACCTCACCGTGGTCAGTGACTCTTTGCTTGGAAACAATTTGGCTCGCCATGCAGACAGGCTGAATTCGCTCGCGCGCGAATCAGCCCTGTCGGGATGGCCTGTCCTCTGTGGGTTCTTTACCGGTGCCTGAAAATGAAAAGGGACGTGTTTACACACGCCCCGTCACAGGCACCGCTAAGGGCCCACAGAGGAGCGCTTTCAACACGCCCCCGATGGGGCGTGCATCAAGCGATGTCCTCTGTGTCGAAATTAGCGGTTTCGTGACGGACAGCAGCCGAAGCTACGCGAATTGGTTTAGAAAAAAGTTTCTGGTCGTTTGGTTTTTAGCGGACGCGCGGAGAGTAGCGACGGAGGCGGGGCGGGGACAATCTTTGATTCGCGGCTCGGCAGAGCCTCGCCCCACCGGGGGAAAGTTGAAATCTTTCCAAACCCGCCCGCGTCTCGGTATCATCACATGACATTTTATGAAAACCCCGCCTCTGCTCATCTTCGCATTCTTTGCCGCCGCACTCGCCCGCCTGACCGCGGCGGATGCGCCTGATTTGAAACCGCTGCTCGCGCAGCCGGACAAGATCGTCCTGCACGACGATTTTTCCAAGGCCAGGCCGGTGAACAAGCAGCAGTGGGGCGCGCGGCAGGGCACGCGCTGGACCATCGTGGACGGCGTGCTGCGCGGGCAGCCCTCGTCGGCCGAGTATCAGGCGAAGAAGAAGGACCACAAGGGCGTCGAGCCGCGCATCAGCGCGCCGGTGACGCCTGCGCAGTTCGTGGCGAAGTTCTCCGTGCGCTTCAACGGCGGGAGCGAGACGGCGGTGGTGCCGTTCATCGAGTTCGGTCATCATGTGTGCCGCGTGCGCCTGAGCCGGGAGGGCACCGAGGTGGTGGCCGACGGCGACACCACGCGTCTGGCGGAGGCGAAGGATTTCAAATACGAGCCGGGCAAGTGGTATCACGTGCTGGCCGAGATGAAGGGCGACGAGTTTGTCATCCAGTTTGCGGGCGGCCCGACGCTCTACGCGAAGCACGAGTGCTTCACCAAACCCGCGGCCAGCGGCGCAAACGGCCTCGGCATCGCCGGCCCCAAGGACGGCACGGCAGAGTTGGACAACGTGACGCTCTGGACCATCAAGCCGGAGGCGCAGCCGGGCTGGGCGTCGCGTCGCGCGCAATTCCCAGCGTTCAAGCCGGTCGAGGTGAAGGCGAAAAAGTGAGGACACGCCGGGCCGCCCCAGTCGAAAAAGTATTCACCGAAAAATTGAGCCTGACGGGCCGCTGAAATCTTTCCCATCCGTCCCGCGTCTCGCTATCATCGTCGCATGAAATCCAATCTCACTCGCCGCGCTTTTGTCGCGCGGTCCACCGCGGCCGTGGGCGGCGGCCTCGTCGCCACCACGGTCTGCCAACTTTCGGCCGGAGCCGCCGTATCCGCCGGGCCGCATCAGGCGATGGGCACGCGCGCCGGCGAAGTCACCGACACCACGGCCATCGTCTGGACGCGGCTCACCGCCGCACCGACGCGCAACAACAGCGGCGTGGTCGTCCCGCCGCGCGTGAAGGGGAAGAAGAAGGAAGGCAAACAGGAATCCAAACTCACCGTGCCCGTCGAGCAACTCGAAGGCGCGTGTCCCGGCGCGCCGGGCCGGGTGCAGTTGCGCTACGGCACGCGCGAGGATTTGAGCGACGCGACGACGACGGAGTGCGGGGTGGCATCGGCGGAGAATGATTTCATCTGTGAGTTCAAGCTCGCGGGGTTGAAGCCGGCGACGGTTTATCATTACGTGAGCGAGATTCCGAGTCCCGCCGGCACACCGAAGGAGACGGCCTTTCACGGGAAGTTCGAGACGGCGCCCGCGCCCGGTGCGCCGGGCAATCTGCGCTTCTGCGTGATGACGTGCCAGGGCTACGCCGACCGCGGCCACGCCGACGGGCATCACATTTATCCCGCGATGCTCGCGCTCAAGCCGCAGTTCACCTGCCTCACGGGTGACCTCGTCTATTACGACAGCAACGAACCGCGCGCGGTGACGGAGCGGCTGGCGCGGTATCATTGGGAGCGGATGTTCAGCCTGCCGCGGCTGGTGGAGTTCAACCGCAACATCGGCTGCTACTGGCTCAAGGATGATCACGACACGTTGAGCGATGATTCGTGGCCGGGCATGAAGGCGGGCGAGCTGACCTTCGCCGAGGGGCAGAAAATTTTCCGCCAGCAGGCGCCGATGAACGACGACGGCCCGAGCTACCGCACCATCCGCTGGGGGCGCGATCTGCAAGTGTGGCTCAGCGAGGGGCGCGATTTCCGCTCGCCGAACAAGATGGCCGACGGCCCGGACAAGACCATCTGGGGCGCGGAGCAGAAGGCGTGGTTCAAGCGCACGGTGAAGGAGAGCAACGCGACGTGGAAGGTGCTCGTGTCGCCCACGCCGTTCGTCGGGCCAGACCGCACGAACAAGAACGACAACCACTCGAACGCCGGCTTCCAGCACGAGGGCGACGAACTCCGGGGCTGGATCAAAGAAAATGTTCCCGAACATTTCTTCGTCATCACAGGCGACCGCCACTGGCAATATCATTCGGTGCATCCGGACACGGGATTGAACGAGTTCAGCGTGGGTGCCGCGAGCGACGAGCACGCGGGCGGCACGCCGGGCTTCAACCCGGCGATGCACAAATTCCATCTCGTGAAAGGCGGCTTCCTCTCGGTCACGCTCAAGCGCGAGGGCAGGCAGAGCCGCATCCTCTTCGAGCACCGAGACGTGCTGGGGAAGGTGGTTTACGAATTCAGTGCGAGCCGCATCGCCTCGTAAATCGTAGCAGTGCGCCGCCACTTCACGCATTGAATTTCTCCTTTTGGCACGGCTCTAATCCTGCCATGAACTCGCTCCGCCTTTGTCACCTCGTTTCTTTGTTGTTCATTTCCTCCGCGTTGGCCGCCGACTCCGCGAAGACTTCGCCGCCGAACATCCTTTTCGCCATCGCCGACGACTGGGGCGCGCACGCCAGCGCCTACGGCACGAAGTGGATCAAGACGCCGAACTTCGACCGCGTGGCGCGCGAGGGGATTCTTTTCACGCGCGCCTTCACGCCCAACGCGAAGTGCGCCCCGTCGCGCGCGTGCATCCTCACCGGCCGCAACTCGTGGCAGCTCAAGGAGGCCGCGAACCACATCTGCTATTTTCCGATGGAGTTCAAATCGTGGGGCGAGGCGCTCGCGGAGCACGGGTGGTTCGTCGGGCACACGACCAAGGGCTGGGGGCCGGGCGTGGCGACGAACGCGGCGGGTCAACTGCGACAAATGACGGGCAAGCCTTTCAACGCGCTCAAGCTCACGCCGCCCACCACCGGAATTCACAACGCCGACTACGCCGCGAACTTCGACGACTTCCTCGCCGCCGCGCCCGCGGACCGGCCGTGGTGTTTCTGGTATGGCGGCATCGAGCCGCACCGGCCGTATGAGTTCGGCTCGGGCGTCGCGAAGGGCGGCAAGAAGCTCAGCGACATTGACCGCGTGCCCGCCTACTGGCCCGACAACGACACCGTGCGCAACGACCTGCTCGACTACGCCTTCGAGGTGGAGCACTTCGACACGCACCTCGGTCGGATGCTCGCGTCGCTGGAGAAACGCGGCCGGCTGGAGAACACGCTCGTCGTCGTCACGTCCGACCACGGCATGCCGTTCCCGCGCGGGAAGGGCAACGCGTATGAGTTTTCCAATCACGTGCCGTTCGCCGCGATGTGGAAGCGCGGCATCGCGAAGCCCGGCCGCACGGTGGACGACTACGTGAGCTTCATTGATCTCGCGCCGACGTTCGTCGAGATCGCCGGACTCAAGTGGGCGCAGACCGGCATGGCCGAATCGCCGGGCCGCAGTCTCACGGAAATTTTCCGCTCGGAAAAATCCGGCCGCGTCATCGCCGCGCGCGACCACGTGCTCATCGGCATGGAGCGTCACGACATCGGCCGGCCCGGCGACGTGGGCTATCCGATCCGCGGCATCGTGAAGGACGACGTGCTCTTTCTCCAAAACTTCGAGCCGACGCGCTGGCCCGCGTGCAATCCCGAGACCGGCTACCTCAACTGCGACGCGGGTGCGACGAAGACGTTCATCCTCGACGCGCACCGGCAGAGTCCCGGCGATGTGCCGTGGGCGTTGTGCTTCGGCAAGCGGCCCGGCGAGGAGCTTTACGATTTGAAGCAGGACCGCGACTGCATGAACAACCTCGCGCTCGGCAATCGCGCCGTGAAACTGCACGCGAAGCTGAAGGACGAACTCCACGCCGAGTTGAAGCAGCAGGGCGACCCGCGCATGGAGGGCAGGGGGGATGTGTTCGATAAATATCTCCACGCCAGCCCGGCGAACGTTGGGTTTTACGAGCGCTACATGAGTGGCGAGAAGTTGAAGGCTCCGTGGGTGAACGGAACGGACTTCGAGAAGAAGCCGCTCGATGACTAGCCGCACGCCTACGGCTTGACCAGCCATGCGCCCTGGCGCAGCCATTCCTCCGCGCGCGCGGGCCAGGTGGTCACGGGCATCTCCGTCTTGCGCAACCCGTAGCCGTGGCCACCCGCGGAATACACATGCACCTCCGCAGACACGCCGGCCTTTTTCAATTGGGTCGCGAGCAGGAGTGAGTTGAGCGACGACACCCGATCATCGGCCGCGTGCGCGAAAAACATCGGCGGCGCGTCCTTCGTCACGTTGAGATCGTCGCGCGGCTGCCCCTTCGTCAGGTCGTCGAAGCCGCCGGG
>JACQFS010000057.1 GCA_016199935.1 Verrucomicrobiota bacterium | reverse complement strand
GGCATCCTGCCGGAAATCCTCCCGACCGC
The DNA here is from genome assembly GCA_016199935.1 of Verrucomicrobiota bacterium. GTDB lineage: Bacteria > Verrucomicrobiota > Verrucomicrobiia > Limisphaerales > JACQFS01 > JACQFS01. Next base: position 25,896 of record JACQFS010000057.1, on the reverse strand, counting down.
GCGGCTGGTCAAGGCCAACGGCTCCGTGGAACTGCTCACGCTCGTGGCGATCCTCACCGGCACCATCGGCGGCGCGGTGATGGCCGACCACCTCGCGGCCGTCGTGGCCTACGCGGCGGTCGTCGGCATTTACGCGGCCTCGCTCGCGTTGAATCTGTTCATGGAAAAAACGCCGGCCTACCCGGAGGTGAAACTTTCGCAGACGCTCGGCGGGTTCGCGGCGAACCTGCGCTTCATCTTCACCGGCCGGCGGCTCGCGCGCGTGCTGCTGGGCACGAGCCTGTTCTGGATTTGCGGCGCGCTGATGAAGATGAATTTCCAGCCGTGGGGCCAGCAGGTGCTGCACCTCGCGAGCAACACGCAGATTTCCCTGCTCGGCCTCTGGCTCAGCGTCGGCGTGATGATCGGCAGCGTGCTGGCGGGCCAACTGCACGCGGTCGGCGAACTCGGCGCGACGCGGCGTTACGGCTGGCTGCTCGCGGCGGCCATCGGGCTGCTCGCGGCGGTCGGGTGGTTCATGGGGCACGGGCTCGCACATCCGCAACCGTTCGTGATCGGCGTGCTCGCGGTGGCGGGCGTGTTCGCGGGCCTGTTCCTGATCCCGCTCAACGCCGCGCTCCAGGCCGAGTCGCACCAGGACAAACTCGGCAAGACCATCGCCACGCAAAACTGCCTGGAGAACATCGCGATGCTCGGCGGCAGCGCGTTCGCCTGGGTGAACGTGAACGCGGGCGTGGACCCGTCGCAACTTTTCCTCGGCCTCGCCGCGCTGGTGGCGGTGGTGGTTTGTTTCCTGAAAATCCCGGTGGCGAAAACCGAAGCCCAAGCATGAAAGCCCTCCTCCATTTCCTCCTCCGCCTCCTGTTCCGCTTCCGCGGCTACAACGTGGACGCGCTCAAGACGCCGGGACCGGTGGTGCTGATCCCGAATCACGTGAGCTGGATTGACTGGATGTTTCTCGGCGTGTGCCTCGAGGACGACTGGCGCTTTGTCACGTCGAGCGTGGTCGCGCAGACTTCGCCGGTGCACCGGTTCCTCATGGACAACCGGCGCACGTTTCCGATTGATAACACCTCGCCCTACGCCGTGAAGCACATGGCCGAGTATCTGGAGAAGGGCGGGCGGCTCGTGCTCTTCGCCGAGGGGCGCATCTCGCACACGGGCGCGTTGATGAAGCTGTTCGATGGCGTCGGCTTCCTCATCTACAAGACGCGCGCGAAGGTCATCACCGCCCATCTGCGCGGCGCGAACCGGCTGCGGTTCTCGCGGCAGCCCGGCTGGCGTCGGTGGTTCCCGCGTGTGACCGCGCACTTCAGCGACGCGCTCACGCCGCCGCACCCGGAACATCCCTCCGCCGCGCTCTGCCGCGCCGCGCTGACGAACTGGCTGCGCGACCGGATGGTGGAGCAGCAGTTCATGGTGGAGATGGAGTTCGGCCCGGCGACGGTGCCGGCGGCCATCGCGGAGACGGCGGGAAAAATTCCGAACGCGGTGGCGCTGGAGGATTTCACGCAGCAGGAGCTGACGTATGGGAGGATGTTTGTCGGGGCGAGGCTGTTGGCGCGGGAGATGGGGATGCGGCTCGGAGCGCAGAGCTCCAGCTCTGCGCGAAACGAAAACCCAGCGACGACGCATGAACGCGCGGAGCTGGATCTCCGCGCTCCGCAGCACGTCGGCCTCCTGCTTCCCAACGCCAATGCGGTTCCCATCTCGCTCCTCGCACTCTGGTCACTCGGCAAAATCCCGGCCATCCTCAATTTCTCCACCGGCCCGACCGTCATGCTCGCGTGCGCGCAGCTTGCGGGAATCAAGCGCATCGTCACGTCGCGCGCGTTCATCGAGAAGGCGAAGCTGAATCTCCAGCCGCTCACCGAGGCGGGCATCGAATTCATCTACCTTGAAGACCTGCGCGCGGGCATCGGGAAATTCGCGAAGCTCGCCACGCTCCTGCGCTTCCGTCTCTTCGGTATTCCGCGCTCCGCATTCCGCACTCCGCACTCCTCCGACACCGCCGTCATCCTTTTCACCAGCGGCTCCGAGGGCGTGCCCAAGGGCGTCGAACTCACCCATCGCAACCTCCTCGCCAACCTCCGCCAGATGCTCGCCATCACCGACATCGAGGACGGCGACCGCGTCTTCAACGCGCTTCCGCTCTTCCACAGTTTCGGCCTCACGGTCGGCACGCTGCTCGGACTCGTGCGCGGGCTTTACGTTTTTCTGTATCCGTCGCCGCTGCACTATCGCGTGGTGCCGACGGTCATCTACGACCGGCGCTGCACGATTTTTCTCAGCACGAACACGTTCCTCAACGGCTACGCGCGCAAGGCGCACGCCTACGATTTCCGCGAGGTGCGCTACCTCTTCGCCGCGGCGGAGAAAGTGCAGAGCACGGTGTTCGAGACGTGGGCGCAGCGCTTCGGCATCCGCATCCTCGAAGGCTACGGCGCGACGGAGGTCAGCCCCGCCATCAGCGTCTGCACGCCGCTGGAGCCACGGCACGGGAGCGTGGGGAAATTGCTGCCGGGAATGGAGTGGCGCGTGGAGGCGGTCGAGGGCGTGGGCGGCGAGGCAGGGGGGAAAGGGGGAGAGGGAGCGAGGGAAAATTCCCCCCAGCCCCCTTTCTCCCCTGCTCCCCTGCGGACCGGCCGGCTGTTCGTGCGCGGGCCGAATGTGATGAAGGGCTACCTGAACGCGGATGCGAACGAGAAATTCAAATCGCACGGCGGCTGGTATGACACGGGCGACATCGTGCGCGTGGACGACGATGGCTACCTTCACATCCTCGGCCGCATGAAACGCTTCGCGAAAGTCAGCGGCGAAATGGTGAGCCTCACCGCCGTCGAGGACGCGCTGGCGGGCGCATTCCCGCAATACGGCCTGCGCTGCCAGTGCGCCGTCATCGCCGCGCCCGACGAGGACAAGGGCGAGAAGCTCATCGCCGTGACGAACGAGGCGAAGCTTTCGCTGAACGAAATCCGCGAGGCGGTGAAGGCGAAGGGACTCAGCAACCTCTGCGTGCCGCGCGAGATCAAGGTGGTGCGCGAGATTCCGAAGCTCGGCACCGGGAAGGTGAACCACCGGGAGTTGCAGAAGATGATTTAGTGGCCGTGCTCGTGAGAGCACGGCGCAAACAATTCACCCGCCGACTCACGTCGTCGGCCACGAAAAGATGGAAGAACAACTCCAAATCCGAATCCACGGCGACGCTTCGCTGCCGGCGCTGATCTATTTGCCCGGCATCCACGGCGACTGGACGCTCATCACGAGCTTCCGCGCGCGCGTCGCGGGGCGGGTGCGCTTCGTGGAGGTCACCTACCCGCGCACGCTGACGTGGTCGCTTGATGACTACGCGGCGGCGATTCAGGACGTGCTGGTGAAAAATGGCATCACGAGCGGATGGATTCTCGCGGAGTCGTTTGGCTCGCAGGTCGCGTGGCCGCTCATTCGTCATTCGTCATTCACCCCGCTCGGCCTCATCTTGGCCGGTGGGTTCGTGCGCCATCCGCTACCGTGGGGTGTGGACTTCGCAAAGTTCGTCGCGCGCACGACGCCGATGAGGCTGCTGCTGTGGGAACTGGAACTCTACGCGGTTTATGCGCGCTTTCGCCACCGGCGCGCGCCGGAGACAATGACGACCATCCGCGAGTTCATCGCGCGGCGGAACGAACTGGACCGCGACGCGGCGGTGCACCGGCTCGACCTCATCCGCAGCGCCGACCTCGAACCCATTGCTCGCGCCGCCACGCTGCCGGTGTTTGCGCTCACGGGTTTCTTCGACCCGATTGTGCCGTGGCCGTTTGTGTTTTCCTGGCTGCGGAAAAAAAGTCCGGCGCTGCGCGGGACGAAGATCCTCGGCAAGGCGGATCACAACGTCCTCAGCACCGCGCCGGATGAGGCGGTGGCGCAGGTGCTGGAGTGGATGGGGGAAAACAGAACTGCCGGCGAGACGCCGGCAGCACGTTGAACGCGGCGCTGCCGTGCCGGAGGCCGGCGCTCCGAAAAGCCAACGGGCCTCGCCGGTTTTCCGACGAGGCCCGTGGTATGCGGAGAATTTTTTCAGCCGATGAGTTCGGGCATCGGCGTGCCGTAGCGGACGATCATCACGGGGCGGCCGCTCGGGGTGTTGTATTCCTTGCGCGGGTCAATGCCGAGCGACTTGTAGAACGTCGCGGCCACATCGTCGGGCGAGATGCCCTTGTCCTTCGGGCCTTCGGCCTTCGCGTCGGATTCGCCGACCACCTGGCCGCCCTTCATGCCGCCGCCGGCCACGAGACAGAACATCGCGCGCGGATAATGGTCGCGTCCGCCGCGCTGGCTGATCTTGGGCGTGCGGCCGAATTCGCCGGTGACGAACACGGAGGTCGAATCGAGCATGCCCTTCTGCTCAAGCGCGGTGAAGAGGCCGCTGAGGCCGGCGTCGAGCTGCGGGCAGAGGCGGTCCTTGAGCGTGCTCCAGTTGTTCTGGTGCGTGTCCCAGCCGCCGAGGTTGACGGTGATGAAGCGCACGCCGCTCTCGACGAGGCGCGTGGCGAGCAGGCAGCTCTGCGAGAACTGGTCCTTGCCGAAGAGCGTGCTGACGCTCATGGATTCCCGGCTCAGGTCGAACGCCTCGCGCGCCTTGCTGGAGCGCATCATCTGGTAGGCCTTCTGCCCGAACTGGTCCATGCCCGCGAGAATTTTGTCCTCTTTCGCGAAGTCGCCGAACGCGGTGTCGTAGCGCGCGACGAGGTTCTGGCGGCGGTCAACGTCTTCGAGCGTGACGCCGTTGTTGAGCGAGAGGCCGCGAATTTTCATCGCCTGGCCGGGCTGTGGCGTGCCACCGGTTTCAAACGGCCCGTATTCCACGCCGAGGTAGCCGGTGGGATTGTTTCCCGCCTGCGGAATGGCGACGAAGGACGGCAGTTCCGTGACGCCCTTGAGTTCCTTCGAGACGACGGCGCCGTAAGTGGGGAACTGGAGCGAGGGAATGGGGCGGTTGCCGGAGCCCATGTAGAGCGTGCCGAGCTCGTGCGCGGCGAGCGTGTGGCTGACGCCGCGGAGGATGGCGAATTTGTCGGCGCACTTGGCGAGCTTAGGCAGGTGCTCGCTGATGCGGATGCCGGGGACGTTGGTGGCGATTTCGTTGAACTCGCCGCGGTGCGTGGAGGGCGCGTCGGGCTTGAGGTCGAACGTGTCCATGTGGCTCGGCCCGCCGCCGAGGCGCACGAAGATCGCGGCCTTGCCCTTGGCGGCACCGCCCACGCCGCCGGTGCTGGCGAGCGAGAGGTAGCCCGGCAGGCTGAGCCCGCCGATGCCCGCGAGCGCGCCGATGCGGATGAAGTCGCGGCGCGGGATTCCGTCACAGTTGATGTATTTCATAGGTGTTGAGGTGTTGGCGTTGAGAGTGGGGGAAAGTTCAGTGGTTGACCATGAATTCGCGCGTGTTGAGCATCACCCAGAGGAGTTCGCGCACGCCGTCCACTTTGTTCGGCGCGGCGTCCACGTCCTGTTTGGCCTTCGCGAATTCCTCTTTGGTCGGCGGGCGCGCAACGGTGCGGAGGAAAACTTCCTCGATGCTGCGGTCAAAATCCACGGCGGCGCCGCCCGACTGCGAGCTTGCGAGGGTTTTCTTCGCGCGGGCGATGCGTTCGTCAACTTCCGCCATCTGCGCCTCGAATTTCTGCCGGTCCTTCTCGGCGAGCAGCTTGCCGTTCGCGCGTTCGGTGCGTTGCTCGGTGAGTCGCGCCTTGCCCGCTTCGAGTTTCGCCAACTCGGCCTTGATGCGTTCGGGTGAGGACTCAGGACTGGTCGCGCGGCGCAACTCGTCAATCCACCCGGAGCCGTCGCGCTTCTGGGAGTCCACCAACTGGAGGAAGCTGGGGTCGTTGCGCGTGTAGAGCGTCTGGAGCAGTGTCGGGTCGCTGGTGCGCTCGCAGTCGCAGTTGGCCAGGCGCGCGGGTTTGCCGAAGGTGGAGAGCGTGTAATTGTCGCCGCCGCGGGTCTTGCCGCTGATGCTCGCGTTGGGGCCGATGGCGCGGTTGTCGAGGTCCTCGTTGAATTTCTTCTGCCCGCTGGCCGAGGCCGTGGCGATGGTGATGGAGTCGAACACGACTTCCGCCGGCAACCGGCGGATCATCGCGTGGCTGAAATTTTTCTCGTCGAGCTTGTTGCTCGGCGTGGTCTTCCAACTGCGCTGATACGTGTCGCTGTTGGCGATTTCGCGGTGGAGCCATTTCATGTCAAAGCCGTGCGCCGCGAAGCCGGTGGCGAGATGGTCCATCAGCTCCTTGTTCGACGGCGGGTTGGCGAGATTCATGTCGTCCGCCGGCTCGACGATGCCGCGGCCGAAATAAACGGCCCACGCGCGGTTGACGAGCGCGCGCGCGAAGTAGGGATTGTCCTTCGCGCGCAGCCAGTCCATGAGCGGCCCGCGCGGGTCGGGGAAGGAATTGAGCATGACCTCCTCGCCGCCGAGAATCTTGGGCGTGATGACGCGGCCGTTGAAGTTCGGGTCGCGTTGTTTCATCCGCTCGATTTCCTTGTCGCTCATCTTGCGCTGCGGACGCTGCGAGACATAAACCTCCTGCCACGGGAGCATTTCACCGGCGCGGAGCATCTTCTGCATCTCGGTGCGGAGCATGTTGCGGTTCTTGTCGGTCTTCTGGTCGTAGCCGATTTTTTCACGGATGGCGCGGGAGAGGGAGGCGTAATTGACATCCTCCTTGGACTCGCCGCGCCCGCCGTAGTTGACCGGCTCAAAGAAGGCCTGGAACTGCTTGAAGTCCGTCTGCGTCCACTGGTCGAACGGGTGCTTGTGGCATTGTGCGCACTCGATGCGCACGCCGAGGAACGTGTGCGCGAAGGCGAGCGCCTTCTCCTCCGCCTTGCGGACATTCTGCCGCACCCAGAAGTAGGGCATATTGTCGCGGCAGGCGAAATCGGCGCGGTTGTCGTCCCGGAAGTAGGAGCCCATCTCCTTCGCAAAATCCTCGTAGCTCTGGTCCGGGCGCGAGCGGCTGGAGGCGAGCACGATGCCGGCGACAAGCTGGTCGTAGGGCGTGTTTTCGTTCACGCGCTTGTAAATCCAGTCATACCACTGGCGCGAGAAACGGTCGTTGAGCTGAAGGTCGCCGCCGGTGTTGAGCTGGCGCGGATTGTTTCCGGTGAAATCGCAGAGCAGCGTCGTCCACCACGCGGCGTAGTCGGGCGTCTTGAGCAGCTCCTCGATCTTCTTCGCGCGCTTGTCGGGTGATTTGTCGGCAAGGAAGGCGCGCACCGCGTCCGGAGTGGGCGGCGTCGCGGTCAGGTCGAGCGACACGCGGCGGATGAACTCCGAGTCGGTGCAGATTTCCGACGGCACGATGCCGGCCTTGCGCAGTTTGCCGACAACCATTTCATCCACCTTCGTCTTCGTCGGCACCTTGGGATATTTCGAGCCGGTGAATTCGGACATCGCGAGCATCGCGGGGACGGGCAGCACGCCGTTGTCGTAAAACGCCACGATGTGCGTGTCGCCCTTGCCCTTGCTCTCGGCCTTGCCGGTGTCGGAGATGGCGGCGACGGAATCATCGTTCGAGCGGAAGCGGGTGATTTGCGTCACGTCTTCAATCGTGCCGTCACGCCAATGCGCGAGCACCTTGAGCTGCACCACGTCGCCGGCCTTTTGGAAAACGATCTCCTTGGGGAAAACTTCCAGCCGGTCGAAGTCGCCAGTCTGCTCCACGTCGAGCTTCGCGCCGTCCTGGACCCACTTGAGGAGGAGATTGTATTCCCACGAATCCTTTTTGAAACGCTCCTTGCCCTTGTGCTTGGTGAGCATCGCGCCCTTCGTGACGATCAGACTTTCCAGCGGCTCCTTGAGGTTCACACGCACCTCGGCCTCGCCGCCGTCGGAGTCCTGCGTGATGGCCTTGTGGTCCTTTTCAAAATCGTAGCCGAAGAGCGAGAGGCGGAAGCCGCCCTGGCCGGAGAACGCGCCGTGGCACTCGCGCCCGCTGCATCCGAGCCGGCTCATCAACGGCACGACGTGACGGCGGAAGCTCGGGTCCTCGGCCTTCGCGAGATCGGCGAAGCGCTCGCTCGCGGGGCGGAGGCGGGAAGTAGCGGACTCCTTGGCGAGCGCGCTCGCGGCCAGCGCGGCGCTGCTCAGAACGATGACGGCAAATTTGTTCATAATGGCTGCGTTAAATTGACGGGCCACGATTGGCGGCCATTCAGCAAATTATGGCCGGATGGCACGGGTGCTGAAGGAGCCGAGTCCGACGGGACCACAACCCACCGGGGTTCCATCCAGCGGCGAGCAGACGCCCGTTCACGAAACCGCTTCCAGTTTCTCAAAACCCTCCTCGATGAAGGTCGTGTTCTGAATGCGTGCGAGCTTCGCGTAGAGGCCGCCGAGTTCAAGCAACTCGACGTGCGTGCCGCGCTCGACGACCTCGCCGTGGCGCAGCACGAGAATCTGGTCGGCTTCGCGAATCGTGCTGAGCCGGTGCGCGATGACGAAGCTCGTGCGGCCGGCCATGAGCCGTTCGAGCGCCTCCTGAATCAGCCGCTCGGTCTGCGTGTCCACGCTCGCCGTCGCCTCGTCGAGGATGAGGATGGGCGCGTTCTTCAGGAGCGCGCGGGCGATGCTCACGCGCTGCTTTTCGCCAACGCTCAGCTTCACGCCGCGCTCGCCCACGCGCGCGTCGTAGCCCTCGGGCAGGCGCGTGATGAACTCGTGGCAGTTGGCGGCCTGCGCGGCCGCGATGAGTTCGGCGTCGGTCGCGTCGAGTTTTCCGTAGAGGATGTTCTCGCGCACCGTGCCGTTGAAAAGAAACGGCTCCTGCGCCACGACGCTGATGTGCTCGCGCAACGACGCGAGCGAGATGCCGCTGGTGTCCTGTCCGTCAATCGTGATGCGGCCCGCCGTGGCTTCGTAAAAGGCGGGGAGCAAATTCACGAGCGTGGATTTGCCCGCGCCGGTCGGGCCGACGAGCGCGATCATCTCGCCCGGCCGCGCGTGCAGCGAAACGTCGCGCAGCACCACGCGCTCGGCACCGTAGCCGAAGGAAACTTTTTCGTAGATCACCTCGCCGCGCACGGGCGTGCGGAGCTTCGCCTGCCATTGCGCCTCGGGTTTCTCCATCGTCGCGTCGAGGATGTCGAACACGCGCTCGCCGCTGGCGCGCGCGGACTGGAGCATTTGATTCAGCGAATGCAGCCGGCCGACCGGCTCGTAAAACAGCGCGAGGAAAAAGAGGAACGCGATGAGATCGCCGAGCGTCATCACGCCGGCCATCACTTCTTTGCCGCCGATCCAAAGCACGAGCCCCGAGCCGAGCGCGGTGCAGAACGCCATCGCCGGCGAGTAGAGCGCCCACGCGCGCATCACCACGAGCGTGCCCTGGCGCAATTCCTCCGCGCGCCCGGCGAAGCGCGCGTCCTCGTGCGTCTCGCGGCCGAACGCCTTGATCGCGCGCACGCCCTGGAGATTGTCCATGAGCAGCGCGTTCATCGCGCTCGAAGCTTTGCGCTGCGCGCGGTAGCGCGACGCGGCGGTGAGCGTATACCACAGCGCGCCCGCGGCGAGCAGCGGCAACGGGATGAGCGCGACGCCCGCGAGCAGCGGATTCATCAGGAACAGCGCGGCCAGCACGCCGACGACGCTGAGCAGCGCGACGACTCCCTGCTCGGTGCCGTCAATGAGCAGGCGCTCGACGGAGTTCACGTCCTCGATCACGCGCGTCATCAGGTCGCCCGAGGCGCGCGAGTCGAACCACCCGACGGGCAACCGTTGCAGCCGCGCATAGACGTCGCGGCGCATGTCGAAGATCACGGCCTGCTCGAAGGTGTTGTTGATCCGGATGCGCACGGAGTTGAACAGGTCGCGCAGGAAAAACGCCGCGAGCAGCGTGAGCACGACCGGCGTGAGCAGCTCGGGCCGATTTTTCCCGATGACGTCATCGATGACGAACTTCGTCACCTTCGGAAACACGAACGATAGCGCGAGTGACAGCACCGCGCAGCCGATCGTCCCGAGCGCCATCAGCCGGTAGGGCTTCAGATAAATGGAAACGCGGCCGACGATCTCCCACGTCGTGCGCTTTTTCGCGCCGAGGGTCGGATCGTTGTTCGCCGAGAGATGGGGATGCCGCGACATCGTTCGAGGCGGCGACGGTTGCCGAAGCCGCGCCGCGCGTCAATCCGCCCACGAGGCGTGCCAGAGCTGGTCAACCTGGAAGCGCGTCATCTCGCGCGCGGGGAAGTGGCGGTTCTGCCGGATGCTCTCCGTGATTTTTCCGAGAAAGTTGAAGAGCACGATGCTCGTGTCATCCTGCGGTTTCCAATCGTCGCCGTCCTTGAGTTCGAGAATCCAGTGACAGGGCTTGCCCGCCTTTTCCTGCACGCGCAGCCGCGCGTCGGGGCAGAGCAGCGTGCGGACGAAGCCCATCACGTTCTCGCAGGTCTGCTGGAGGTGCATGGGCGAATGCGGCGTGGCCATGTCCCACGGCGAGCTGCGCCAGTTGTCCGCCCACGGGTAGATGCCGTGCTTCTCGCAGACGACACCGACGTCAAAGCCGCGCTCGTCCTGCTTGTGGATGATGAGCTCGACGCGGGGCCGCTTTTCGTTGATGACCAGCGCGTGCGAAAGCGCGGGATGACGCGCGAGGATGGGTTTGACCACCTCGAGAAAGATGTCGGTAAATTGGGTGCCGTCGGCCATTCGGTATCGTCGGATGTGACCACGGTGTCTTCCAGACTTCGTGGACTGGCCGGAAAAGTCACAGACTCGGGACCGCCCCGCAATTTTTTTCGCCGGACATTTTTTGGCGGAACCTCGCCGTGCGCGGAGAAAAAATTCGTGCAACCCGCCCGCATCCGCGTTACAGGTTTCCGAAATGCACCCCGTGGTGGACACCCGAGACCCGCTCGCCGTCGAGCGCGAGACGACCGCCATCTTCCGGGAGCTTTTTCCCCAGGCCGCACCACAACCGTTGGCCGACGCGTTCGCCCGCGCGCGCGACTGTTTCGCGGGGTGCTACGCCGACTATCAGGCCATCGATGCCCGCTACCACGATTTCGAGCACACGCTGCAGGGCACGTTGTGCCTGGCCCGGCTGCTGCGCGGCTTTCAGCGCGCCGGCGCGCAGCCCGCGCTCACGCCGCGCACCTTCGAGCTGGCGCTGCTGGCCGTGCTGCTCCACGACACGGGCTACCTGAAGAAAAACGGCGACCACGAGGGCACCGGCGCGAAGTTCACCTACACGCACGTCGCGCGGAGCGCGGAATTCGCCGCCGGATTGCTCCGGCCGCGCGGGTATGCCGCGGCCGACATCGCCGCCGTGCAGCACATGATCAAGTGCACCGGCCTCAACGCCGACCTCGACGCCATTCCCTTCGCCGCGGAGTGGGAGCGCACCCTCGGGTTCGCGCTCGCCACGGCCGACCTGCTCGGGCAGATGGCCGCGGCCGACTACGTGGACAAGCTGCCGATCCTCTTCGAGGAATTCACCGAGGCCGCGCGCTATCGCACGGCCGACGGGCCCGTGCCGAAAACCTTCGCGAGTGCGGCCGACCTCATGCGCCAGACGCCCGTGTTCTGGGAAAAATACGTCGTCGAAAAAATCCAGCACGACTTCCGCAAACTCTACGACTATCTCCGCGACCCGTGGCCGGGCGGTGAGAACTCCTACGTCCGGGCCATCGAGGCCAACATTGCGCGGCTCCGTCGCGAACTGGGCGCGGTGGCCGCGTGAGGAACCGGCATTCTGAGCGCAAGATTTCCGCGCCGGCAATTGACGGGTGAAATTTCCTCGCCCCCCTCTCCGCTTCTCCGTTGAATCGCCGCATGTCGCGCGACTATGTGCTCCAGCCCCACCGCCCCGCGGCGGAGCTGCACATTGATTACGCCCGCGAACTGAATCCGCAGCAGCTCGCCGCCGTCACCGCGCCGCCGGGGCCCGCGCTCGTGATCGCGGGTGCCGGCTCGGGCAAAACGCGCACGCTCACCTATCGCGTCGCGTATCTGCTCGAAACGGGCATCCCCGCCGACCGCATCCTGCTCCTCACCTTCACCAACAAGGCCGCGAAGGAAATGATGCACCGCGTGTCCGACCTGCTCGGGCGCCCGATGCCGCAGTTGTGGGGCGGCACGTTTCACTCGATCGGCAATCGCATCCTCCGCCGGCACGCGGACACGCTCGGCTTCACCCGCAGCTTCACCATCCTCGACCGCGAGGACGCCAACGATCTGATCAAGGCCAGCCTCGCCGACGCGGAGATTGACGTGAAGGCGATGCACTTTCCGAAGGCCGAGGTGCTCGCGGATATTTTCTCGATGGCCGCGAACACGGAGCGGACCGTGCCCGCGCTGCTGGAAAAATCTTATGACCATTTCGCGGAGCTGGGGCCGAGGATCGCAGACGTCGCCGCGCGTTACGTGAAGCGCAAACGCGCCGCCAACGCGATGGACTTCGACGACCTGCTCGCACTCTGGCTGCGGCTGATGCGCGAGCACGACGACGTGCGCGAGCTGTATCAGCGGCGCTTCCAGTTCATCCTCGTGGACGAGTATCAGGACACGAACGCACTCCAGGGCGAGCTCATTGACCTCCTCGCCGCGCGCCACAAAAACGTGACCGTGGTGGGCGACGACGCGCAGAGCATCTACGCGTGGCGCGGCGCGAACTACAAAAACATCCTCGAATTCCCGAAGCGCTACGCCGGCGCGGCGGTCCACAAGATCGAAACGAACTACCGCAGCACGCCGGAAATTCTGAACGTGGCCAACGCCGCCATCGCCGCGAACATCCACCAGTTCACCAAGCAGCTCACGCCCGCGCGCAAGTCCGGCGAGAAGCCTGCGCTCGTGGTGTGCGGCGACGGGCAGCAGCAGGCGGCGTTCGTCGCGCAGCGCGCGCTCGAATTGCGCGAGCAAGGCCGCAGCCTCAACGAGATGGCCGTGCTGTATCGCTCGCACTTCCATGCGCTCGAACTTCAGCTCGAGCTCACGCGCCGACAGATTCCGTTCAGCATCACGAGCGGCATCCGCTTTTTCGAGCAGGCGCACGTGAAGGACGTCGCAGCGTGGCTCAAGTTCGTCGTCAACCCGCGCGACGAGCTCAGCTTCCGGCGGCTCGCGCAACTGCTCCCCGGCATCGGCGGCAAGGGCGCGGAGAAATTGTGGAGTGCCTTTGGTGCGGAGTGCGGAGCGCGGAATGTGGAATGGCAAACGGCGCCACCGGTGGAAGAAGTGAATCCCGATGATCCTGATTGGTCGGTCACGGAAGTGCCGGCACCGGATCCAGAATCCAGAGTCCAGAATCCAGAATCCGCCCCGCGCCCCAGGCTCGCGCCGCTGCTCCAGGCGTGCGCGCGGTTCGCGCCGAAAAAATCTTCCGTCGCGTGGGTGCAGTTCGTCGCCACCATTTCGCAACTCGAAGCCGAGCCCGTGCGCGGCGACACCGCGGCGATGATCGAGTTGGTCCTTGAGGCCGGCTACGAGGACTACCTCAAGGAGACCTACGCGAATTTCAAACAGCGGCTCGAAGACCTTCAGCAGCTCGGCAGTTTCGCGCGGCAGTTCAAGTCGCTCGAAGAGTTTCTCACGCAACTCGCGTTGCTCACCAACGTCGAGGCCGAGGACCAGCAGGCCGCGCCCGAGGACGATGAGCGGCTGAAGCTCTCGACGATTCATCAGGCCAAGGGACTCGAGTTCGGCGTCGTGTTCGTGATCATGCTGTGCGACGGATTGTTTCCCTCCGCGCGCGCGCTCGGCGAGGACGGCGATCTCGAGGGCGAAGAGGAGGAGCGCCGGCTGTTCTACGTCGCCATCACGCGCGCGAAGGATGAGCTTTACCTGATTGCACCCGAATCCCGAATGACCGGGCAGGCCGGATTCGAAATGCTGCTACCGTCGCGCTTCCTCAACGAAATACCCGACGAGCTCGTGGAAGAAATCAAAGTTTCTTACGGCTCACTCTACTGACTGTGCCCTTGAATCCACCGAGCGCGGCGACCCTCTCATTAGCACCCGGCTTCAGCCGGGTGTCGGGTCACGATGAAGCGGCGCCAGCCGTTTTAACGGCTTCCCGCCATCATGAGAAGCCGCTAAAGCGGCTGAAAGAATTCGCCGTATCCGTCCACCGGGCTAAAGCCCGGTGCTAATGGGAGGAAAGCAGGATCCATAGATTTTGAAAACACGCCCCCAACCAACGCAACGCGACGCGATGCAGATGCCCTCGCGCTTCCTCGCCGAAATTCCGCGCGAGCTCGTGGACGAATGGAACCTCAAGCCATTCGCGTGACCGCCGCCGTTCCGAATTCCAGCGAGGCGCAACGGTTGAAGGCCGCGCAGATGCTCCTGCTCGCGACCGCCGGCTGGGGCATCAGCTTTCCCGCGATGAAGGCGCTCGCGCTCGCCCAGGAGCAACTGCTCCCGGGTTGCGGGAGCCTCTTCATCGCGGCGCTGTGCGTCGTGTATCGTTTCGGTTTCGCCGCACTCGTGATGCTCGCCGTCTCCGCGCGCACGGTGCGCTCGCTCACGCGTGACGAACTCGCCCACGGCCTCGGCGTGGGCCTGTTCGGTGGCGCGGGCATCCTGATTCAAATGGACGGCCTCGCGCACACGGCCGCGAGCACCTCGGCCTTCCTCACGCAATGCTACGTGCTCGTCCTCCCGCTCTGGGTCGCGGTGCGTGACCGGCGTCCACCCGGAGCGCGCGTGCTCGCCGGCTGCGCGCTGGTCGTGGCCGGCGTCGCGGTGCTCGCGCGGATGGACTGGGAAAATTTCCGGCTCGGCCGCGGCGAACTGGAAACCATCGTGGCCTCGTTCATTTTCACCGGACAAATCCTCTGGCTCGAACGCCCGCGCTTCGCCGCGTGTCGCGTGAACCACACCTCGCTCGTGATGTTCGCGGTGATGGCGCTCGCCGGCCTGCCCGCCGCGCTCGCGACGGCGCGCGCGCCCGGCGACTGGCTGCGCGCCTACTCCACCGCGCCGACGCTCGGCTTCCTCGCGATCCTCGTCGGCTTCTGCACGCTCGGCTCCTATGTGCTCATGAACCGCTGGCAGCGCCACGTCGGCGCGACCGTCGCGGGGCTGATCTATTGCGTGGAGCCGGTGTTCGCGAGCGCGTTCGCGCTGTTCGTGCCGGCGTGGTTCAGTGCGTGGGCCGGGGTGGATTACGGGAACGAAACGCTGACGAAAAACTTACTGCTCGGCGGCGGCCTCATCCTCGCGGCCAACGTGCTCGTGCAATTCAAGCTGCCGGAACGCGCGGAGAAAAAATCAAAGGGAGCCGCCGCGAGTTGATGCGGTCCGCACTTTCGCCACCGGCGGCGCGGAGACGGTCTGCCGCGCGGGCCGCCTCAGCAACCGTCCGTAAATGCCGAGCAGCCGCCGGCCCGCCGTCTCGCTGTTGCACAGCGGATGCAGGTGGTCAAACGCCACCGCGCCGCGCCGGCGCGACTCGCCCGGCTGCGTGAGCAGCCGGCCCATCGCGTGCATCAGGCCGTCCACATTTTCCGAATCGAACAGGAAGCCCGCCGGGCCGATGAGTTCCGCAATGCCGCCGCGCCGCGCGCCGATCGCGCAACGCCCGACCGACGCGGCCTCGACGATGACGTAGGGCGCGGGATCGTTCCACCGCGAGGGCACGACGACCGCGAGCGACTGCCGCATCAGTTCCACCGTCACGTCGCGCGGGAGCTGGCCCCAGAATTTCACCATGCCCTCCAGGCCGAGCTGCTTCGCCTGCGCGTGCAGATTTTCCTCGTCGTCGCCCTTGCCGATGAGATCGAGGTGAAACGTGTTGCCGCGATTGCGCAAGCGCGCGGCGGCGGCGAGCAGGAGGTCCGCGCCTTTGGTGCGGTCAAGGCGGCCGGCGAAGACGAATCCCGGCCGCGACGTCACGGCGGTCGCCTCGCGCGGCGGCAGCTCGGGAAACGCAAACGGATTGTAGTCGAGCTCCACGCGCCACGGCAGGTCGGACGAGCGCGCGATGAACTGGCTGCACGCGAGCCGTGCGTTGACCACGCGCGCGACGAAGACCCGGAGCACGGCGCGGACGAAGCGCTCGGCGCTGTGTTTCAGTTGGGCGAGCAGACCTTTGCCGGCCCCCAGCCGCCAGTTGAAGCCCGTGTCGCGGACGAAACGCGACCCCAGCCCGCGCGGCTCGTGCTCGCCCTCGACGATCTCGTCCCAGAACGGATAGTGATATTTGATGAGCACCGGTTTGCGCTGCAGCCGGGCGAACAGGGCCAGCCGGATGTGGTTCGAGTTGAGATGCACCACGTCCACTTCCCGGACAGCGCGCCACGCGGCCCCGGTCGTCAGCCCGTGCGTGGAAATGATCACCGCCTCGACCCCGAGCGGCTGAAGCGCGTCGCGGGCCGATTCGCAATAGGTCATCACCCCGCTGATCTCGTCGGCGCGGTGTGGGTGTTGAAGCAAAATTTTCATCAACGGGTTCCGTCTGTCCTGAAACCAAGCAATCGGCGGGCCGTCAATGGCCCCGCAGCCGGTGCCACACCCGCCGCGCCAGCCGCCGCGCCACCCACGGGCCGACCAGCGGCGAGAGGAACAGCCCCGGCGCCGCCGCCCACGCGCGGAGCGCGGTGCTGAATCCGGCGAAGAAATTTCCCGTGCTGAAGAAATCCTCCGCCTGTTGCACCCGCCGCGCGCTGTGCCGGACCAGCAAGCCGTGCCGCCGTTCGCGCGCGGGCAGCGCCCGGATCGCGCGCCGAAAAACTTTCTCACGGATGCCCTGCAGATTGTCCGGCCGCCACTGGCCGGGATGCACGCGGTATTTCATCACCACCGCGGGCAGCAGTGCGACGGGGCCGAGGCGTGCGACGCGCAGCCAGAGGTCGCGATCCTCGCAAAAATTGAGCGCGAGGTCGTAGCCGCCCGCGCGCCGGACGGTTTCGACACGGAAAAGATTCTGCCCCGACACGGCGGACCAGCCGAAGAGCAGGTCAAAAAAAACTTCGCGCTCGCGCCGCACGCGCACGTGCGAATCGCGCCGGCCGCCGCCGCGTCCGTCGCAAAACCAATCCCACCGCGCGCCCACCGCCGCCACGGGACCGGACCTTCGCAGCAAAGGCCCGCTGAGATTTTTCAGCGCGTCCGGCACGAGCAGGTCGTCGTCGTCGAGGAACATCACGAATTGCGCGCGCGCTTCGGCGAGGCCGCGGTTGCGCGCGGCGGAGCGTTCGCCGTGCTGCGTTTGGCGGAGGCAGCGGATGGCGTCGGAGTCGAGCGTTTGCAGAAAGTCCCACGTGTCGTCGGTCGAGGCGTCGTCCACCACGAGGAGTTCCCACGCGACGCCGGTCTGCGCGCGGACGCTCGCGACGGTCTCGGCGAGGAGCGCGCGGCGGTTGCGCGTGCAGATCACGACGCTGACCAGCGGCGGCGCGGCGTTCATGCGAGCACGCCCGCCTCGCGGCAGAGCTGGTGAAAAGTGGCGAGGAAATTTTCCCGGTTGTGCGTCGCGCGGACCCAGGCGCGGCCGTCGCGCGCGAGCCGTTCGCGCAGCGGCGCGTCGGCGAAAAGTTTGCCGAGCGCCTCGACGAATTTTGGCACCAGCTCCATCCCGTCGCCGAGCGCGGCGCCGGTGAAGAGGCCGAATTTTTTCACCACGTCGTCGGGATCAAGGCAGCTCACGATGGGCGTGCCGCACGCGAGCGATTCCTGAAACGTGACGGGCAGGCCCTCGTGGATGGAGGTGTTGAGCAGCGCCCACGCGGAGGCCAGGAGCTGCGTCTTGCGCGCGCCGTCGGTGTGGCCGAGGAGCTTGACGTTGGGCGGAAGATTCTTCGGCTGCCACGAGCCGGGGCCGGTGAAATGATTCTGGCCGAGGAAAAGAAATTCCACGCCCGGCATCCGTTCCGCGACGGCCACCGCGATCCACGGCCGCTTCACCGGATCGAGCCGGCCGACGACGACAACGGTGGGCGCGGGCGTCTTCGCGATGCCGTCGGCGTCGAGGTTGATGATGTTTGGGAGATATGTGACGCGCGGCGGCGCGAAGCCGTAGGTGGCCGGGATTTTTTTCTCCACGAGCTTCGCGGGCATGGCGAAGAGCATCCGGCGGCCGAGCAGGCGCGACGCGCGCCAGTCGAAGCGAAAGTTCCGCAGGTCGCGCGAGTGCAACCCCTGCGGCGGCGTGTCGTCACCGGGGATGCGGAGCGTGGCCATCTCGGCCTTGTCGGCGGGCGGCCACGGATCGCGAATCCAGAAGATCACCGGCGTGCGCGGCAGCGCCCAGGTGAACAGGCGGAAGACGGCCTGGTTGTCAATCGCGAGCAGCAGATCGAAACGCTCCGCGCGCAGGCGGTGGAGGTGGTCGGAAAATTTCGGCGCGCGCCAGAGGATGCGCGAGCCGTGCAGCGTGGCGCTCGCTTCGGTGCTGTTCACGGGCCGCGTCATCAGCAGAACGGACTCGACGCCGAGTTGGGGATCGTCGCTGAAGCAGCGCGAGACTTGTTTCGTCGCCCAGCCGAAGCCGCCGATGCCGGTGAGCTTCGGGTCGAACAGTTCGCTGGCGATGATGCCGAGCTTGAGCGGCCGGCCGCGCACGCGAAAATCCGGGCCGGGGCGCGGTTCAGCGGGCATGGCCGCCCGCCTTTCCAAACCGATGAGTCATGGCCGCGGAGAGTAGGCGGCGCGGCCGAAAAGTCGAACCGCAAAGCTCCGACCTTGGAGCGCGGCGGTCAGTTCCCGCTGGGAGCGCCGGCGGCGGAAACGGGCGCTGGATTCCGCCAGTAGTCGGGGAGGCTGGGCTTGGTCGCGACGAGGATTTCCAAAATGTTTTTCCGATCCTCCGCGCGCATCGCCGCGAAGTCCTCGCTCGTGTCCTTGCCGGTGAGGATGTCATGGAGCCGTTGCAGCAGATGGTCGCGCATGATGGCGGGGAGCGCGTCGAAGGCGTCCGAGTAAATGAGGTAGCTGCACGGGTGTTTGAACAGGCGCGTCTGGAGATCGAGGTCGCGCAACGAGCGGCCCTGCGCGTCACGCGGGCCGTGCGCCTCGAAATCCTTCACGAACTGCGGATTGCCGGACACGGGCGCGGTGAGCGGTTGCTCCTCGGTGAGCAGGAGGTAGCGGAGAAACGCGGCGACCTGCGTGCGGAGGTAGCGGATGTGGCCGTAGGTTTTCATCATGATCTGCGTCTCGAAATTCAGGCGCGCGATGTAGTTGTGCATCTGGCCCTGGTGTTCGAGCACCATCAGCGCGACGAGGTCGCTGCCGCGGCCGAAATATTTTTCCTCGTCGAAGAACCGGCCGAGGTCCGTGAGGTTGCCGCGGAAGCCGGGCTCCTTTTCGAAGCGGGCAAATTCCTTCGCGCCGATCAGATTGCCGCGGTGCGCCTGGCTGCCGCTCTGGCCGGTGACGAACCAGCCGGCCCAGCGGTCGGCGAGCGGCGAGCGGTGGTTGATGTAGCTGATCTCGGACTGCGAATCCATTTCACCCGTCTCGTCCGTGGCGATCGAGCGGACGAAATGGCCGGGCACGCCGAGCGTCTTGGCCGCGCCGTGGCAGGAGGTGCAGTCGTTGGCGCGAATGAAGCGTGGCTTCTCCGATTCCTCCTGCGCAAAAGTGTAGAAGACGCCGCCGAGTTTCGGATCCACGGCGGAAACCTCCATCACGGGCGCGCCGGGGATGAAGCCGAGATAGACGTCGTCATTGTAAAAGAGCGAGCGCGGATTCTGCGGCGTGATGAACGCGCGCTGGAGCGAGGTCTTGGAGAAGACGAGCATCTGCGAGGACTTGGGCACGTCGAGCGCGTCGAGCAGCGCGGGCAGCCAGCCGAACTTCTCGTCGTATTTGAGCTTCGCCTCGCCGCGGTCAATCTTCGCCTGGAGTTTCTCGATGGGGCCGTCCGCCTTCTTGTTGCTGTAATCAATGATCTCCTCGTCGTAGGGCACCTTGTGCGTCGAGCCTTGGAAGTCGTCGGCCGCCGCGATGAACGACATCGCGAGCATCGCGCCCGCCGCGCAGAGGGCGGCGCGCCGTGGCAGATGATTCGTCGGCTTCATCGAAATTCCGGCGTGCATTAAGGCAACTATGGACGGCGGCGGCAATCACAGGCTTCGCTGAATTTGGCAAAAGGTCGCTGCTGTTTGACCCGGGTCAAACTTCCGTCGGCCGCGGAGCATTTCCGCGATTGTCACGCCCCGTTGAAGCGGCTACCACTTCGCGCGTCATTAACCTCAACATGAAACTCCTCCGCCACCTCCTTACTTTTCTCCTCGGCCTCAGCCTCTGCGCCGCCGCCGCGCGCGCGGGCGACTGGGTCGTTTACGAAGGCAAGTCCGGCCCCGGCCACGGCAAGCACGTCGTCTTCATTTCTGGCGACGAGGAATACCGCTCGGAGGAAGGCCTCCCGCAGCTCGCGAAAATCCTCGCCGTGCGCCACGGCTTCAAATGCAGCGTGCTTTTCTCCGTGGACAAGGATGGCAACATTGACTCAAACGCGGGCGGCAGCCTGACCCATCCGGCGGCACTCTATACGGCGGACGCCATCGTGATGCTCATCCGCTTCCGCCATTGGGACGACGACGCGATGAAACATTTCGCCGACGCCGTCAACCGCGGCATCCCCATCATCGGCCTGCGCACGGCGACGCACGCCTTCAATTTGAAAAAGGAAAGCGCCTTCAACGAGTGGACCTACAACAACAAGGAAGGCGGCTTCGGACGGATGGTGCTCGGCGAAACGTGGGTGAGCCACTGGGGCAAGCATCGCTCCGAGGCGACGAAGGGCATCATCGAGCCGAGCGCCAAAGCCAACGCGATCCTGAATGGTGTGACCGACATCTTCGGCACCACGGACGTTTATGAAGCCGCGCCGCCCGCGGACGCGACCATCCTCGTCCGCGGCCAGGTGCTCAAGGGCATGAACCCCACCGACGCGCCGGCGGATTATCGGAAGAAGAACAAGGCCGGCGTGGAACAGGGCGTGAACGATCCGATGATGCCCATCGTCTGGACGCGCGAGGTCAAAAATGCCGCGGGCAAAAACAACAAGGTGCTCTGCACGACGATGGGCGCGGCCACCGACCTCACGAGCGAAGGCTTGCGCCGGCTGCTGGTCAACGGAGTGTATTGGGGCCTCGGCCTGAAGGTGCCGGCCAAGGCGGATGTCAGTTACGTCGGCGAATTCAAGCCGCTCATGTATGGCACCAAGGACGCGGCCGACCCGAATGACCCGCATGGATTCCGTGGCTTCAAGCGCGGCGTGAAACCGGCGGACCTCGAGTTGAAGTGAGCCGTCGCGGAGGACTCCGCATGAAATTGCCCGAACCCAACAGCCGTTGCCGCATCGTCCTCACCGGCGGGCCCGGCGGCGGCAAGACGACGGCCGCCGATTTGTTCCGCCGCGAGATCGGCGAGCACGTGGTGCTCGTGCCCGAGGCCGCCACGCTGCTCTTCAGCGGCGGCTTCCCGCGCGCGCGAGAGACGCTCGCCATCCACGCCGCGCAACGCGCGATCTACCACGTGCAGCGAAATCTCGAGGACGTGAAGTCCGCGCAGTTTCCCGGCCGCATCCTGCTCTGCGACCGCGGCACCGTGGACGGCGCGGCCTACTGGCCGGACGAGCCGCACCATTTCTTTGACGCCGTCGGTTCCTCGCTCGAGCACGAGCTGGCGCGCTACGACGCCGTGATTTTTTTCGAGACCGCCGCCGCAGGCGACCTGAGCATCGAGGGCGGCAACCCGATCCGCAACGAGTCCACGCAGGAGGCGCTCGCGCTCGACCGCCGGCTGCGCGCGCTGTGGTCGAAGCATCCGCGCTTCGTGCTTGTCCCGCACAACGCGTCGTTCTTCAAAAAAATCTCCTTCGGTCTCGCCGTGCTTGACGGCATCGTCTCGGAACTCAAGTGCGGACGTCGCGCATCGCGCCCGAAGCGAAAGAGCCGCTAAAGTCCGCCCGATGAAACTGCAACAGGGCCAGGTCTGGAAACGGAACGACGGACACGAGTGTTTCCGCATCGTCGTGCTGGAGCGGCTCGCCGTGCAGTTCAAGGCGTTGCCCGATCCCGAGTCGTGCGACGGCACGCACCAGACGCAGACCAAGAAGGAATTCTGCCGCCTCCTCAAGAACTGCACGCTGCTCGCGCCGGAGCAACTCCCGCCGCGGCCCGCGGATCGCAAGCGCGGCGCGTGACCGCCGCTTGCGCGCGCCGCCGCTTTTCCCCACAGTCGCCGCTCGATGCAGCTGACCGAGATCGCCAGTCTCGCCGCCGCCGCCGCCGCCGCGGGGGTCGTGAACGCCATCGCCGGCGGTGGGACGTTGCTGACCTTTCCCACGCTGCTGCTGTTCGTCCCGGAGGCGCGCGTCGCCAACGCCACGAGCACGGTCGCGCTGATGCTCGGCACGGCGGGTGGCCTCTTTGGCTACCGCAAGCAACTCGACGCCGTGAAGCCGTGGCTCGCGCGCTTCGTGCCCGTGAGCATCCTCGGCGGCTGGCTCGGCAGCGTGCTGCTCACGCGCACGGACGACGAGGTGTTCCGAAAACTGATTCCGTTCCTCCTGCTCTTCGCCACGGTGCTGTTCCTCGCGCAGGGCGCGTTCCGTCGCTTCGCGGGCCTCGCCGACCAGGGTGGTGAGGTTCATCCGCAGCATCACACCGTCTGGGCCGCGGTGTTTTTCCAATTTGGCGTCGCGCTCTACGGCGGCTACTTCGGCGCGGGCATCGGCATCCTCATGCTGGCATCGCTGGGCTTCATCGGCCTGACCAACATTCACGAAATGAATGCGCTCAAGACGTTGCTCAGCGCGCTCATCAACCTCGTCGCGTCGGCGTGGTTCGTCTGGAGCGGGTTGGTGGACTGGCCGCGCGCCGCCGTGATGACCGCGGGCGCGGTGGCGGGCTACTACCTCGGCGCGCATTTCTCGCAACGCATCCCGCAGACCGGCGTGCGGCGCATCATCACGGCCGTGGGCTTCTCCATTTCGGCCGTGATGTTTTACCGGCAGTTCCTGGCCGGGCGATGAACACCGGGCGCGGCGCGCGGCGTTCACGCCGCTTCACCGTCCGGAAGTCCGGCGGCAAAAAAAGTTCGAGTCCGGCAAACCGGCGCGGTGGAAGTGACGACCGAGAAGGCCAAAGGCAACGTCCACATTGACGCCGTCCAGGTGCTGATGGCGGAGTGAGCACGGCGGCCGGGAAAAGAGGCGACGGATTCTTGCTTACGGAGATTCTGCAACGTGTGAAGGGAGCGCTCCAGCCATCCGGGCGTTAGCCGACGATTGAACGTCGTGTTCGTTTGCGGACATAGTCAATCGCTGCCCCAAACATGAAGCCGCCACCAGCAAGAACCAATGGCGAAACTGGTTCGAATACGAGCATGTCATAAGCAAAAAGTCCTCCTGCAATTGTAACGAACGCAAACCCAACCCGTCGCAGCGGAACTCGCCAGCCTCGCTCTGGGACGGCCCGAAGAGCGAGCCACGATCCTACGAAGCAGATACCGAAACCAAAAGCGACCAGGTAGCAAAGCCAGTGACTCTCGAAATGGATTAGAGGAGAAACGGAGCGTCTGCGAGACGTGATGTCTTTCAGGGTGTAACCGTCGAATATCTCGACGCTGCTGGCCAGCGGCAGCCAAGTGGTCCGGAACTGATAAACCTCAACCCCAGACGGAATAAACCTCACAACCGTGTCAGAGACATGAGGGGTTTGAGCGACTTGAGTGCCGTCGGGTAACCGGAACTGAACCGATACCGGGTCGGCGAGCACGATGCCGTCCACATAATGGCGCACGATGAATATGGCTGTTCCATCTTGGCGCTGAAAAGTGCCTGCCACGTGTTCGTAAGGTCGGTGCGCGAATACGGACATCGCCGGAAGCAGAACCACGGATGCAAAACAAAGACTTAGATGAAGACCGCGCATAGCCGGCTAGCACGTGATTGGCCGCAAGCTTTGCAGCTTATCCAATTTCATTGGGCGCACCGTAAGCTCAGCGCCTTGGCCCGTCCAGCTTCGCCCGATGGCAGACCGGCACAGGGCCGCTTGCCCAGCGCCCCCCATTTGTGAAAGCATCGCGCCGCGCACGCGATGAAACGAGCCGCCCTCCAACTCTACCGCCTCGCCGTCCTCGCACTCATCGCGTGGCTTATCCGCGACCTCGCCCTGCGCCAGCGCATCCAGGGCGACACGCCGGTGAAGGTGGACGAGGTCACGAAGTTTTTCACCAACGCCGCCGCGCTTCGCCCCGATGATTCCGAGCGCGACGGCCTCTTCGTCCTCGACCGCGACGGCCGCGAACTCGGCTACGTCGTCCGCACCCAGCCGCGTTGCCGCGACATCATCGGCTACTGCGGCGTGACCGACACGCTCATCGCCCTCGACCCGGACTGGACCATCCTCGGCCTGAAAGTGCGCGCTTCCGAGGACACGCGCACCCACGTCGGCGACGTGGTGATGGACCGGAAGTTTTTGAAAAAGTGGAACGGCATGAAGTGGGACTCCGCCGCCGACCTCGATTTGAAAAAGGCCGGCATCGAGGGCGTGTCCGGCGCGACGATGACGAGCATGGGCATCGCGCGCGCGGTGAAGGCACGGTTGAAAATGTCGAAGGACGAAATCGCCGCGCGCCCGCCGTTGCACTTCGGCTGGCGCGACTGGGGAATGTGCGCCGTGCTCGCGACGGCGGGACTGATGGCGTTCGGCAAACCCGCGTGGCGCCACCGCTGGAAGCGTCCGTATCAGTTTGCGCTCATCCTCTACGTCGGTTTCATCAGCGGCGACCTGCTCGCGCAATCGCTCCTCGCCGGCTGGGCGAAGTCCGGCATCCCGTGGACCACCGCGCCCGGCCTCGTGCTGCTCACCGCCGCGTCGTTCCTCATCCCGTGGGCGACGCGAATGCCGCTCTACTGCCACCACGTATGTCCGCACGGCGCGGCGCAAGAACTCCTCGGCCGCGTCGCGCCCGCGCGCTGGCACGTGAAACTTCCCGCCGCACTCTCACGCGGGCTCGAATATCTTCCGGCGGCGCTGCTGCTCGCCGTGCTGCTCGTGGTGATGCTCGTCATCCCGCTCGACCTCGCGGGCTTCGAGGCGTTCGACGCCTACCTCATCCGCTCCGCCGGCTTCGCGACCATCGCCGTCGCCATCGTCGGCCTCGTCGTATCGCTCTTCGTGCCGCAGGCCTACTGCCGCTTCGGCTGTCCGACCGGCGCGCTGCTCAACTTCATCCGCACCCGCGGCCCGACGGACCATTTCACGCGACGCGATGCCGCCGCGCTCGCCTTCGTCGCACTAGCCGCCGTGTTGAACTGGAAATTTCTCCCGCTGAACCAGTGGCTGATGGGGCTGCAATGAGAATGCGCATTCTGATTTTGGGAATGGTTCTGTTGGCGCGCCTCGCGGTGAGCGCGGTGGAAAATGGGAACGTGGATGACGTCGAACGCGCCGTTCCCCCTCACCCCGGCCCTCTCCCTCCGGGAGAGGGAGAATCGTCCGGCAGCACAGCTCAAATCGAGTGCGCCTCGGAATCAGAGAGCGCGGTCGAAAGCCGCTCCCTCTCCCCAGGGGAGAGGGCCGGGGTGAGGGGGAAAGGAGCGAACAAATCCGAGGGCACTGCCGTTCTTCTTTCCGGTCGTGCGATGGGCACGACGTGGTCGGTGAAATTTCTCCAACCGTCGCCGCCGCTCGATACAAACACCGTCACGCTCCGCATCGCCGCGCGGCTCGAAGAGCTGGAGCAAATCTTTTCCACCTACCGCCCGCAGTCGGAACTCTCCCGCTTCAACGCGGCGCATGGCACGAACTGGATCCCCGTCCCACACGAACTCGCCGCCCTCGCCGCCGAGTCCTGGCGCATCAGCGAAATCACCGGCGGAGGTTTTGATGTGACGGTGGAGCCGCTCGTGCGGCTTTGGGGTTTTGGCCCGCAGCGGCGCACGGACGGTTTGCCGCGCG
>JACQFS010000050.1 GCA_016199935.1 Verrucomicrobiota bacterium | reverse complement strand
GTCGGGCCTGTAGCAGCCGACGTGAGGAGGCTCCATTTGAAACTGATTTAGTCAGAGCCTCCTCACGTCGGCTGCTACCTGTGAGCAATTGCCCGTTGACTCACGCGGGCGACTTCGGGATTTTCACCGCCTCTTTATGTCGAAGATCACACGCGCGCTGCTTTCCGTTTCCAACAAGTCCGGTCTCGTCGAATTCGCCAAGACCCTCGCCGCCGCCGGCGTGGAACTGATCTCCACCGGCGGCACGGCCAAGGCCATCCGTGACGCGGGGCTCGCGGTGAAGGACATCTCCGAGCACACCGGTTTTCCCGAGATGCTCGACGGACGTGTGAAGACGCTGCATCCGAAAGTTCACGGCGGCCTGCTTTTTCTGCGCGGCAACGCCGAGCACGAGCAGACGGCGCGCGCGCACGGCATCGCGCCGATTGATCTCGTGGTGGTGAACCTCTACCCGTTCGAGGAAACGGTCGCGAAGCCGAACGTGAACCTGCACGACGCGATCGAGAACATTGACATCGGCGGACCCTCAATGCTGCGCAGCGCGGCGAAGAACCACGAGAGCGTGACGGTGATCACGGACCCGGCGGATTACGCGGAAGCGGCGGCGCAGATCAAGGCGACGGGCGGGACGACGCTGGAGTTTCGGCGCAAGCTGGCGGTGAAGGTGTATGCGCGCACGGCGGCGTATGACGGGGCCATCGCGGCGCATCTGGGAAAAGCTTACGGAGCGGTGAGCGCGGAAACGCCGGGCGCGCTGCCGGCGGCGCTGAACATTTCCGCGCCGCTCGTGCAGCCGCTGCGCTACGGCGAGAACCCGCACCAGAAGGCGGCGCTCTACGGCGGGTTCAACGAGTTTTTCAAACAACTCCACGGGAAGGAACTTTCCTACAACAACATTCTCGACCTCACCGCCGCCGCCGCGCTCATCGGCGAGTTTACCGGCGACGCGCCGACGCTCGCGATCCTCAAGCACACGAATCCGTGCGGCGTCGGCCAGGGCGCGAGCCTGCGCGAGGCGTGGGACAAGGCGTTCGCCACCGACAAGCAGGCGCCCTTCGGCGGCATCATCGCGGTGAACCAGCCGCTCGACGCCGCGTGCGCGGAGGCGATCAGCGAAATTTTTTCCGAAGTCATCGTGGCTCCTGACTTCACGGCGGACGCGCTGGAGATTTTGCAGAAGAAAAAAAATCTGCGGCTGCTGCGCGTGCTCAAGGATCCCGCCGGCGCGCAGCCGTGGGACGTGCGGAGCGTGGGCGCGGGGTCGTTCCTGATGCAGGAGCGCGACCTGAAGGTGACGCGCCGCGGGGATTGCAAGGTCGCGACGAAGCGCGCGCCGAGCGAGGCCGAGTGGCGCGCGATGCTGTTCGGCTGGCGCGTGGTGAAGCATCTGAAATCGAACGCGATCCTCTACTGCGGCAGCGACCGCACGCTGGGTGTGGGCGCGGGGCAGATGAGCCGGGTGGATTCGAGCCGCATCGCGGTGTGGAAGGCGGGCGAGGCGAAGCTGCCGCTCGCGGGCAGCGCAGTGTGCAGCGATGCGTTCTTCCCCTTTCCCGACGGCCTCATCGCCGCGGCGGAGGCGGGCGCGACGGCGGCGATCCAACCCGGCGGCTCGGTGCGCGACGCGGAGGTGATTGCGGCGGCGGATGAACGCGGGGTGGCGATGGTGTTCACGGGCGCGCGGCACTTCCGGCACTGAAAAGGAAACCCGAAATCCGAAGTTCGAAATCCGAAACAAATCCAAATCATCGAAAGTCAAATGACCGAAACGGGCCGCGGGCCGTTTCGGTCATTGGCATTTTGAAATTGTTTCGAGCTTCGGATTTCGAGCTTCGGATTTTCGCCTCGGGCGGCAGCGGTTCAGGAGAGGAGCCAGTAAACCACGGCGAGTTGGATCGCGCAGAGGGCGGCGATCCCGAGCCACGTCAGCGTCTCGCGCAGATGCACGCCGGACTGCCGCGTGGGCGAGAGCCAGAAACGGAGCTTCACTTCACCCGCGGCGATCAGGTCGCCATTGCGAAGGACGACGCGCTCGAAGGGCTGGCCGTTGACGGTCGCGAGCGCGGGCGGAAGCAGGCGCAGCGCGAAACCCTCGGCGGAACTGACTTCGAGCTCGAGATGTTTTTCCCAGACGCCGGCGTCGTTGAGCGAAAGCGAGACGCCGGCCCCACGGCCGATGCGGAAGGGAAGTTTCTCCACCGGGACGGTCGCGCCCGCCTGACTGCCGGTGAGAACTTGAAGCTGAACCATCAGTAGAGGCGGCGCTCGACGTGAATCTGGTCGCCGGGATAGACGGGCGGATCGAGATCGGGCTTTTTCTGGGCGCGGTTGGCGTCCACGCGCCAGACCTTGTTCGAGCTGCCGGCGCGGGTGAGGCGCACGTCGCTCTTGTCGGAGAACTCAGTGAAGCCGCCGACGGAAGTGATCGCGGTAAGCACGGTCATGCCGCCCTGATAGAGCAGGCGGGACGGCGAGCGCACCTCGCCGCCGACGGTGAAGAAGCGGTCCTCGGCCTTCACCTGGACGGTCAGGCGCTGATAAATCGCGGGCTTGAGGATGGCCACGATCTCGTCCTGCACCTGACGGCGGGTCTTGCCCTCCGCCTTGACGCGCTGCGTGTAGGGCAGTGTGATCATGCCGTCGTTGCCGATCACCTCTTCGATTATTTTGGGGCCATCCGGAATGTCAGAAATGGAAATCGTGACCCGGTGGCCGATCTGAAGGATGTCGAGAGGGCTCACGCTTCCCCCCGGCGTGGCCGCCCCGCCGAAGTGGGCCTCTTTTTCGGCGGTCCAGACGTCAGCGGCGCAGCCGGACAACAGCGCCGCCATGAGAATCAAGGCACCACAAGGTGTGCAGCGGGCGAGCAGTTTCAAAAACTTCATGGGCAAAAAGCTAACGGGAAGCTCCGGCTGCAAGTCAATACTTTGACTCCAGTTTCGGCTGGTCCTTGTCCTTCGTTTTGTCCTTGGCCTTGTCATCGGAATCCGCGGCCGGCGCGGGGGCGGCGGAGGCCAGGCGCTTGGGTTCCTCCAGCGGGGCGTAGTAGTTCGAGTAGAAGCCGCTGTAGTAGTAGTAGTAGCTGTCGTGCGCCATGTTGATGTTGTTGAGCACGACGCCGATGAGGTTGCCGCCGACTTTCTCGACCATCTGCTTGGCGCGCATGGTCATCGCCTGCGGATACTTGCGGTATTGCACGACGAGGAGCGTCATGTCCACTTCGCTGGCGAGAATGGAGGCGTCGCTCACGCCGAGGATCGGCGGCGAGTCGAAGAACACGAAGTCGTAACGGCGCTTGAGCTCATGGATGAGCGCCTTCATCTGGACAGAGTTGAGGATGCCGACCGAGCTGCTCGGCAGTTTGCCGGACGGCAGGAAGTCCAAGGTCGGCAAGCTGGTGGTCTGGATGACTTCCTCGAGCGTGTTCTGGCGCTGGAGATAATTGGTGAGGCCGATGGAATTGGAGACCTTGAAATGTTTTTGCAGGCTCGGCCGGCGGAGGTCGGAGTCCACGATGATGACGCGCTGGCCGCTCTGGGCAAAGGTGCAGGCGAGGTTGAAGATGGTGGTGGATTTGCCCTCGCCCGCGCCGGCGCTGACGACGCAGATGGTGTTGAACTTGCCGTCCTTTTTGGAGAACAGCATGTTCGAGCGGAGCACGCGGTAGGCCTCGGCGTGCGGGCTCTCCTGGCCTTCCTCGAGCAGCGAGCCGACGTTTTGCGGGATGACGCCGAGCACCGGGGACTGGAGCGATTTCTCCACGTCGTCGAGCGTCTTCACGCTGGTGTCGAGATACTCGATGAAGAAGGCGAGGCCGATGCCGAGCACGAGGCCGACGGCGATGCCGAGGCCGATGTTCAGCTTCTTGTTGGGCCGGACGGGAAAGAGGCCGGGCTCGGCGATGTCGGTGACCACGACGATGGAGCTTTTGGGGAGGCTGGTGTCAATGGTCTCCTGGATGACCTTGAGGTTGAGCGTGTCGCGGATCTGCTGGATTTTCACCAGGTCCGTCTTGGTGTCGAAGTAACGGCGGTTCTTCTGGGCGGCCTCGATGTCGAGTTCCTTATACTTGGTCACCTCCTTCTCCAGCTTGTCGAAGCGGGCCTTGGCGGAGGCGACGCGGGTGGCGAGACCGGCCATGATGCCGTCGAGCCGGTCATCCACCTGGATGGTGATCTTGGCGAGGAGCGCGGAAGTCCGCTCGACGTCGGGGTTCTGCACGCCGAGATCCTTGAGCTGGGTGGTGAGCTTCTGCTCGGTCTGGCCGAGTTGATCCAGGAGACTGACGAGCTG
This sequence comes from Verrucomicrobiota bacterium, assembly GCA_016199935.1. Lineage (GTDB taxonomy): Bacteria > Verrucomicrobiota > Verrucomicrobiia > Limisphaerales > JACQFS01 > JACQFS01. Next base: position 12,403 of record JACQFS010000050.1, on the reverse strand, counting down.
ACCATCCGGAACGGCGGTCGTGATCGCCTTCTTGAGTTCGGGGCGGCTCTTCTTTTGCAGCTCGGTGAAGAGGGTGTTGATCTCGTCGTAGGCGGCCTCGGCCTCGATCTTCATGACAAGGAAACGGCGGAGCGTCTCCGGCTCGAGGGTCATGCCCCCGATCACGTCGGCGCTGGGATCGGTGACGCCGAGTTCGCGCCGCAGGTCGTCCACTTTCTTCTGCGCATCCTTGACGAGCACTTCCTGCTGCTGGAGGCGCTCCTGAAGCTTTGCGATACCGCCGGCCGAGGTCGCGGAGCGTTGCTGAAGCCGGGTCTCCTTGTAAACCTCGGCGACGGTGTTGGCGATGTGCGAGGCCTCGTTGGCGTCCTCGCCGTAGACGCTGATTTCGATGAGACTGGTGTTGCGCGACTGGCGGACGCCGAGTTTGCTCTTGAGAATCTGGAACGCCTCCGGGGTCGTCAACGGCGTGCCGCCATTGAAGCGCTTGGCCCAAAGATCGTTGAGCTTGAGGCGATCGATGACCACGTGCAGCACCGACTTGGACTGGATGCGCTCGAACTCCGTGAGGATGAAGTAAGGATCATACCCGGCCGAGGCCTGCGATGCACCCAGTGGCCCGACGTCCGGCACGTCCTTTTCCACGGCGATGCGGACGGTGCTCATGAAGGTCGGCGGAAGCAGGAAGGTGACAACCGTGACGGTGATCACCACCAAGAGCAGCACGGCGATGATCACGGTCTTGCGGATGCGGATGACGCGCCAGTAGTCAAGGAAATGGAGCTTGGATTCGGCGGGCTGCGAGTGAGCGATGGCGTCCATGATAAAAAAAGAGAGGCTAGCTTTTCAGACCAGCCTCCCGGGTCAAAAGTTCAAATATCCGTTCAGTAGGCAGCGCGCAAGCCAAGATAAATGCGGTCCCGATGGTAGCCACGGCCCGTGATGTCGGTCCGGAGCAGGTCGTAATTGTAACCGGATTCCGCCACGAGATACTGATTGATGCGATAGGTCAGCGACACGCCGAGCAGGTAGTAATCTTCCGTGAGCTTGTTGGCCCCGCCTTGGTTGAACACACCCCACTGCGCCTGACCCAAGATGCCGCCCGCCAACCGGCCGGTAAACTGGTGATTGATGGATCCGTAGGCGACGGTGGATTCCTGATCCAAGGTCGGGAGGGCGGACCCGGGTTGAATCGCGATGTCCGTCTTTTGACGCGAGTGACGGACGCCCACCTGGACGTAGCTGCCGCGGGTGTAAGTCCACGTTCCGGAGGCATCCACGTAGGGATTGGAGGCCTTGTCGGATTGACCGGGCAACGCATGGGGGAACTTGGAATACTGATAGCCACCCCGGATTGAACCGCTCAACTGCGCGGAGAAAGTGTGATCAATCCCGACAAAGCCGGAATGGGAAAGACTGTCGCGTGAACTGGGAGTGACTTGAGGAATCGGTGGAATAGCTGCCGGCACCCCCACTTGAATCAAATCCGTGCTCGTGAAGTCCGTCAGGTCAAACGTGTAACCGACCAGCACCACGGTCGTGGGCTTGGCCTGCCAGCGAAGGCTTCCGGTGAATTCATGCTCCAACCGATCCAGCAGGGCGGACCGGCTGGCGATACCGTCCTGCCGGTAGTCATAAAACGTGTTGGCGTAACCGAGCACCGCACTAAGCGCCTCCGTCAGGTTGCCGGTGAAATCCAATCCAATGCGATTGCGGAAATTGGTGCCCTGGGTGCGCAACGGAGCCACGACTCCCGGAGAGGTGTCGAGGATGGTATCCTCCTCCGCCAGTGCCAGCGAGTCGGTGAGGCTCACCTTGTATCGCTCGCTGAAGGCGTGGTTGACCGTGGTGGTGAGATTGATGGTGTGATCGGTCTTCGGCGCCCGCGAGTCCTCATACCAGCGATACGAGTAGTCCACCTTGAAACCGATGTAAGTCTGCTCCAACGGGAGGTTCAGTGAAAAGGTCGGCTGAATTTCAAAGCCGAAGCTGTCGTTGGCCATGCCGCGCGGCGCGGTGTTGTAATTGTCGTCGTAGAATGCGCGCATGCTCGCCGCGATGCTCCACATCTTCGACAGCTCCTGCGGCGACAGGGTTGGGGCCAGCGAGTAGAAGTGGGGCTGTGCCATGGCCGTGCTCGCGCCCAATGCGCCCAACGCGGCCAACCCAGCGGCAGCTGTGACTTTTTTCATAAAGAGTGAAATCGGATTCTTCGGGAGTGCTTCCCTAATGCTTCAGCGCCTTTCTATGGTTGAGCATGGGGGTTGTCAAACACAAACAACTTGCCTGCAAGGCTCAATGTGCGGTGGCCGCCACTTTTGGCCGCGCTGGCCCGCCAGCGCCTACTTTTTCCATCGTTCACGGTCGGTGATGAGCAATTGATCTGCCAGTTGGGCGGGGAAGAAACCCGGAGCCACCGCCCGCAGCGGGAAACGGGCGGGCACCTCGCGCTGGATGATGCTTTGCAGGAAGAAAATGCCCCACAACCGCATGTCCGGACCGACGAATTGCGTGTGGAACTTCCCGTCGATCGTCACCGGGGTCAGATACAACGCCTTGACCGGCTTCAGGTAATCATGAATCCCAAAAAAATCCCGCTCCATGTCGAAGGTGAAACCCACGCATTGCCGCCGGCCATACCACGCCATGCCCGCCGGGATGTCGCTCATCACCAGTTCCCCCGGCTCCATCAGGTTGCCGACCCGCAACTGGATGTAGGGCGGGTAATACGGCGGGTAGGCGATCGGCGAGGTCCGCGAGCGCGCCAGCCCGAACAACAGCGGGAGCGACACGACCACCGCGAACGCGCCGAGCGCGACCACCTTCGCCTCCGCGACCGGCAGGCGGGTCTGATCGAGCAGCAGGTAAAACATTCCCACGCCATACACGAACACCAGCGGCGCCAGCAGCACCAGGAGGTTTTCCGAATTCACCTCCGGCGATTCCTCCGAGAGATGCGTGCGCCCCAGCGCCTGCACCACGATGAACACCGCCAGTGCCATCAGCAAAAAAATCCGCAGCCGGCCCAGCGCCGGGTTGCGAAAGTGCAACAACAACCCCACGAGAAAAAATGCGCTGACCATGCTGCCGCCCACCTTGGGCAGTTCCTCCTGGAACACCGGGATGATGTTGCTCAACAGTTTGTTCCGGTATCCGTTGAAGTTCACCTTGTCCAATTCCTCCTTCGGATCGAGCGAGCGCTCCATCTTCAATCCCGCCGCGCCGCTGCCTTCCACCAGCGCGAAGCCCGAGGTGCCGAACAACGTTCCGCTCAACTGGTAGTTGCGCGCCAGCCACGGCGTGAGCAACGCCAGCATCACCGCCAGCATCACGCCGATCACCACCAGCCGCCGCGGCCCGCCGAACAGCGCCACGAACAGCACCGCCGGAATCGCCAGCCACCCAAACGAATACCGCGTCAACGCGCCCAGTCCCAGCAGCGTGCCCGCCATCGCCGCCAGCACGAGCGCCGCCACCGCCTGGGCCCCGTCCACCCGCCCTTGTGATTCCACGCCCAGCAGCACCAGCACCAGCATCAGAAAAATCACGATCAGCAGCATCGTGGACAGGCCCGACGTGCTGAAGCGCCACATCAGGTCCGAGCCGAGGAACACGATCGCGGACAGCCAGCCCACGCCCGGCTCGAACATCCGCCGACCGATTCGGAACACCAGCACCGCCGCCAGGGCGAAGAGCGCCTGGTTGAATATGTGGATCAGAAAATCCGGCTGGTAGCGCATGAACTGCTGCTTCGGATCGATGTCGTATTCGAACGACGGCAGATACTGCGTGACGAAGCTCACGCCCTTGATCGTAGCCGTGCTTTTTTTCACCGCCGCCAGCGCCTTCGTCGCGTTCATGTAGCCGGCGAGCACCAGCGGATAAAACGGCGCGTTCGCCACATCCGGATGCACGCCTTGGATCCGCGTCAGGTCCGGCGGGAGCTGGCCGGGCGCCACCTTGGCCTTGCCGTCCGCCGTCGCCTTCTGCTTCAGCAGCCACATGCTCAGCGGCCGCACGTTCTCCGTCACGAAGCCCTTTCCCTCCGCGATGTTGCGCCCGAGTTGCGCCGCATCCATCGGTTCGCTCGACGCAAAGTTGCGCGCCACGCGCAGGTCGTAGGCGACGGCGGTGCCGAGGAAAAGGATCACCACGAAGATGCCCGTGACGATCCATTTGGAGGAACCCTCCTCGAACGCGTGAATGTATTCCTGTATCGAACGCATGATTCAAAAACCGTCCAGATGATACTCGTGCAGTTTGCGGTGCAGCGTCCGCCGGCTCACGCCGAGTTTCTTCGCGGCGAGCGTGCGGTTGCCGTTCGCCTCTTTCAATGCCCGAATCACCAGATGTTTCTCCGCCTCCTTCACTGTCGGCGTCGTCGCGCCAAGGATCGGATCGCCCGGCGTGAGCAGCGCCGCCGACGGCTCGCGCACGTCTGCGGGCAGATCCTTCGGCGTCACCCGGTCGCCGCGACAGAAGGCCACCGCGTGCTCGATGGCCGAGCGCAGCTCGCGCACGTTCCCCGGCCACGGATGCTTGATGAGCCGCTCCATCGCCTCGACCGTGAAGTCGCGCACGTCCTTTTTGTTCTCCGCGGCGAACTCCTTGAGAAACGTCTGCGCCAGTGGCGCGATGTCGTTCTTGCGCTCGCGCAACGGCGGCAGATGCAACTCCACCACGCGCAGCCGGAAATAAAGATCCTCGCGGAATTTCCCCGCGCGCACGAGTTGCAGCAAATCCTTGTTCGTCGCCGTGATCACGCGCACGTCCGCCGTCAGCGTCTTGTTCGAGCCGATGCGCTCGAACGTCCGCTCGCCGAGGAAGCGCAGCAGCTTGATCTGCGTCGTCGCGTCAATCTCCCCGATCTCGTCCAGGAATAATGTCCCGCCCTGCGCCTGCTCGATGCGCCCGATGCGCCGCTCGTGCGCGCCGGTGAACGCCCCCTTCTCGTGCCCGAACAGCTCCGCCTCCACCAGCGTCGCTGGCAATCCGCCCACGTGGACCGTCACCATCGCCGCGCGCGCGCGCGGACTGAGCTGATGAATCGCCTTCGCGATGACTTCCTTGCCCGTGCCGCTCTCGCCCGTGACCAGCACCGTCGTGCGCGTCGGTGCGATTTGCCGGACGGTTTCCAGCAACTCCTTCATCTGCGGCGATTCGCCGACGATGTTTTCGAAGCCGAACTTCTTGTCGAGCCGCTCGTGCAGCGTCTGGTTTTCCACTTCGAGCTTCTGCGACTTCAGCGACTTCGCGATGCGCATCTCCAGCTCGTCAATCTGCATCCGGCCCTTGGGGATGTAATCATCCGCGCCCTGCTTCATCGCCTGCACGGCCACTTCCTCCGAGCCGTAGGCCGTCATCAGGATGCACACGGGCGGCTTGGCCAATGACTTCGCGCGCTTGATGAGCGCGAGGCCGTCCTCGTTCGGCATCCGGAAATCCGTGAGCATCACGTCGAAGCTCTCGCGCTCCAGGAGGTCCGTGGCCGACTTCGCGTCCTCCGCCAGATACACATCGAAGCGGTCTTCGAGCGCGGCGCGAAGACCTTCGCGCTGCGCCTTCTCGTCATCCACGATGAGCAAAGTGGGTTTCATAATCAGGTAGGGACGAGCCGCCGGCTCGTCCGCGCCCCGCGAGGGGCGCCCCGCGCGTGACACGCAACCGCCGCCCGCGGAAGCGAAGAAATACCGCAAAGCCGCTGAGACGCAAAGGCACAATTTCGTGACGACGCGGCGCGGACACGGAGCGCGGGCCGTCCCGGCCCGCAGCGGCTACGACGGCAAGGAATGGTTCGGATGATCCCAAGACCCTCTCGCTTCTCACGCGCTGCGGGACGGGACGGCCCGCGCTCCGCCGAGTGGGACGCCCCCACCGCGCCTGAAGCGGAACCGGCTGGCCCGCCAAACACGCGAAGGACGCGAAAGGGAATTCCCTTGGCGTGGTTCGCGTGCTTCGCGGGAAAATTCCTTCCCAAGCCTTCCCCGGCCTGCTTTCCTGCGCCGGTCATCAACCCACGGGAACACCGCCGCACTCCGACACGCACCACTCCCATGAATACCCACGAACCCGATCCCCACTCCCGCCAGCGCCAGGCCACGCACATCGCCATCGCCATCGTCATCGTCGTCCTCGCGATGGTGGCGGCGACGTTGATGGCCAAGTATGAAATGGTGCCGTGGATCACCGTGCTGTTCGTCGCCGGCACCGTGGGCGGCGTGGTCAACAACTTCAACCGCATCCAGAAACTCCCCACCGCCACCATCCGCAAACCCAGCGTGATGGTCGAGCGCCTCGTGACGATTCAGATTTACGTCTCGCCCTTCGTCGGTGGCGTGTTTGCGATGGTGCTCTACACGATGTTCATGTGCGGCTTCGTGCAAGGCTCGCTCTTCCCGAGCTTTCAGGACGTGAACGATCCCTTCACCAGCTTCGCCGATTTCGCCGCCTTCACCGATCCGGCGACGAATGTGGACTGCGCCAAGGCGCTGCTGTGGGCGTTCATCGCCGGCTTCTCCGAGGGGCTGGTGCCGAACTTCATCAGCAAAATCGCCAAGGACGCGGGCAAAGACGGCGCGGCCAAGGAGACGGCGTGACCGTGCGTCCATCCGCATGAACCCGTTCGGAATTGTTCAAGCCATCGGCGTGGCCATCGAAGCCGCGGCCCACGCGATCATTCCGCGAAAGTGGCGGCCGAAGGAAACGCGGCGCGAGCGCGGGTCCTTCTGGGTTCTCTACGCGCTGCTGATGCTGCTCGGCATCGGCACGGTCATCTGGGTGGTGTGCGGACTTTATTTCTCCAAATGACCCTCCGCCGCCGACCGTGGACCTACGCGCTGCGTCGCGAAAACACCCGGCGTCGGTAGGGCGCGTTGTCCTCAACGCGCCGCGAGACGAGACGCGCGGGATTCATTCGCGTCAATTCGCGCCGACTCGCGGATGAAAAAACTCTTCGTTGCCCCGGCCGCGCCGGCTTGGCTACGCTCCGCGCCATGCAAATTCCGAACCAGTTCTCCGCCCCGCCGCGTCTGCTGATGGGCCCCGGCCCCAGTGATGTCGCGCCCTCCGTGCTCAAGGCCATGTCGCAGCCGTTGCTCGGGCACCTTGACCCGGTGTTCGTGAAGATGATGGAGGAAATCAAGACGATGCTCCGCGCCGTGATGCTCACGAAGAACGACATGACCTTCCCCATCAGCGGCACCGGCAGCGCGGGCATGGAGTTCTGCTGCGTGAACCTCATCGAGCCGGGCGACGAGGTCATCATCGGCGTCAACGGCGTGTTCGGCACGCGCATGGTGGATGTGGCGGAGCGTTGCGGCGCGAAGGTCACGAAGGTCGAGTCGCCGTGGGGCCGCATCATCGAGCCGCAGCAGGTGGCCGAGGCGCTCAAGAAAACGCTCAAGCCCAAGTTCGTCGCCATCGTCCACGCCGAGACCTCGACCGGCGCGCTCACGCCGGTGGAGGAAATTGCCAAGCTCGCGCACGGCGCGGGCGCGTTGATGGTGCTCGACACCGTCACCTCGCTCGGCGGCTGCCCGGTGCGGCTGGATGAGTGGGGCATTGATGCGGTTTACAGCGGCACACAGAAATGCCTGAGCTGCCCGCCGGGACTTTCGCCCGTGTCACTCAGCCCGCGCGCGATGGACGCAGCGACCAAGCGCAAGAGCAAGGTGCAGAGCTGGTATCTGGACGTGAACCTCATCGCCAGTTACTGGGGCCAGGACCGCGTGTATCACCACACCGCGCCCATCTCGATGAACTACGCGCTGCACGAGGCGCTCCGGCTCGTGCTCGTCGAGGGCTTGGAGAATCGCTGGCGGCGCCATGAGCAAAATCACCTCGCGCTCAAGCGCGGCCTCGCGGCGATGGGCCTCGCGCTCACCTCGCAGGAGGGCCACCAGCTCTGGCAGCTCAACCCGGTGGGCGTGCCCGAGGGCGTGGACGAGGCGGCGGTGCGCAAGGCGTTGCTCACGGATTTCAACATCGAGGTGGGCGCGGGCCTCGGGCCGCTCAAGGGAAAAATCTGGCGCATCGGCCTGATGGGCGAGACTTCGAGCAAGGCGAACGTCCGCACCGTGCTGGGCGCGCTGGGGAAAATCCTCAACGATGCCGGACGGAAGACGGATGTGGAGAACGCGCTGAAGGCGGTCGGATGACGCGAACCATTTCAGCGCAACGGCGAGGGCGGAAAGCTAGGCGGTTTGCGAGCGCACGCCGGGCGGCGCGGCGCCAGCCCGTGCTTCCGCGGTGAACTTGCGCTGCCGCCGGTGCGCGGGGAAAAAAAATCGCTTGGCAGCCGGCCCCCTCCCTGATAGCAAATCGGCGTTCCCTGAAACATCAATAGGGCTCGACTGGTTTCAAAACTAAACCCCCAGAATAGAATGAAGACATTCATCACCACACTCCTGACAGCCGGCACGGTGCTGGCCGTTGCATTCATCCAACCCGCGGTTCCCGCCGCCGAAAAAGAAGGCAAGGCGAAGAGCGTCCCCTACACGGGCAAGGTCTCCGCCGTGGACAAGGTCGCCAAGACCGTCACGCTCGCGACAAAGGAAAAGTCGCGCACCTACCAGGTCACCGCCGAAACCAAGATCAACAAGGCGGGCAAACCCGCGACGTTGGACGACGCCGTCGTGGGCGAGGAAGCCTCCGCCTACGGCCACGAGGCCGACGGCAAATACGTCGCCCAATCGCTCCGCCTCGGACCCAAAACCGACGCGCCCGCCAAAGGCAAAAAGAAAGAGGCGGAGAAGAAATAGCCGTCGCACCCAAGGCACCCGGGTTTTCACACATCTGGCGCGATGAGCGCATTGACTCGGCGCGCGCAAGCGCCGGGACCGTGGTTTCGCTTTTTCGCGCCGATTGGCGTGTGCGTCTGGGACGCAAGACGCGATCAGACGATGAAGGACAAATGGAGACCCCTGCGAAACGGCGCAGCCGTCGTTTGATTTGGTTTTCCGCGATTCAAAATGACCTCAGTCGTTCAGTTCACCCGTTCAGCGGTGCTCGGTAAACCCGTTCCTGCGTCGTCTTGCGTTCGCGTTTTGCGTTCGCGTTTTGCGTTCGCGCTCTTCGGCTACGGGTTCGTTCGGCGGAGTTTTCACGCGGTGCTCACGTTGACCCAGAGCTTTAGGTTTCACACGACGCATTTGACCTCCAGTTCCAACCGGCTGGGTTCCCGGGCGACATGCCGCACCCGCCGGTAGCCCAGGCTCCGCTTCCAGTGGCCGAAAATCTTTTCGATCTGGCTGCGCACGCCGCTCAGAAACCGGTTGATCCGCTCCGCGGGTTCGCCCAAGGGATGACCGCGACTGGCCCGGCTCAAAATGCCGGCGTGGATGCCGCGCCGCGCCCGCCACGCATTGCGCTCGCCGCTGGCGTAGGCTTTGTCGGCGACCACCATCTCTTCGTCCCCGCGCACCACGCTCGCAAACTCCAGGCCGTCATGCACGCTGGCCGCGGTGGGCGTGGTCCGGCGGATGAGCGTGTGTTCTTCGTCCATGCTCAGTAAGCGTCACGCGGAGCACCACTGGATAAGCGGATGATAAGCGTCATAGCGTAGGGGCTATGACGAATACGCAGGAAGGTTCACAACTACTGAAAGCGGATACGCTCGGCCGGGTCTGCACGCCGCGGGCGCGGCGCGAGCAGTTGCTCGACGAGTTCGAGCGCAGCGGGCTCTCGGGGGCCAAGTTTGCCGCGCTGGCCGGCCTCAAATACCCGACGTTCGCTGCCTGGGCGCAAGCGCGCCGCCGGCGTCGGGGTGGAACAGGTGAGGCCACGGTTGCGAAAGACCCCGCCGCCAGCGTGCGCTGGCTGGAAGCCGTCCTCGATCGCTCTGCGGGGCCGGCGGGTTCCGAAGATTCGGCGCTGATCGTGCATCTGCCGGGCGGGGCGCGTTTGGCAGTGGCCGGCACCCAACAGGCCGCTTGGGCGGCCGTGCTGTTGCGGGCGCTGGCTCAGCCGCCGACACCATGTTGAGCTTCGCCGGCAGTCTGAAGGTCTTCCTGGCACTGGAGGCGTGCGACATGCGCAAAGGCTTCAATGGTTTGCATGCACTGGTGACCGAACGCCTGGGCGAAGACCCGCGTGCGGGTGCCTTGTTCGTGTTCACCAACCGGCGGCGCACCCGCCTGAAAATCCTCTGCTGGGACGGGACGGGGTTGTGGGTGCTGACCAAGCGGTTGGAGCAGGGAACATTTTCCTGGCCGAAGCACGTGCCGCCGCAAACCACCAAGCTGTGCCTGACGCCGCAGGCGCTGGCGATGTTGACCGATGGCGTGGATTTGCGCGGGGCCAAATTGCGGGCGTGGTATGAACGTGAGAGCTGAAAAAATCGCGCGCAAAATATTTTCCGCGGAGTTTGAACGTCTGGTGCGAGTGAGCATCAGACACCGCAACCGATGACGCTGCGCGAAACCGAACTCACCCGCCAGCTGGAGTAGTGCCAGCAGGCGCTGGTGGAGTCCCGCCGGGAGAATGCGTTGTTGCGGCAGAAGATTGACCTGCTGGTGCGGCGCGTTTTTGGTGCGAGCAGCGAACAACTCGACCCGGCGCAACTGGAACTGCTCCTGCAACTGCCGGACCGTTCCGCGGTCGCGGTGGAAGCGCCGGTGGCGGTGGCGGACCCGGATCGTTTCGTTTTCCGTTCGCGCAAGGAACGCAGCCTGCGTCTGCCGGAGGGCCTGCCGGTGGTCGAGGAGGTGATTGATCCCGAGCCGGTGAAGGCGGCCCCGCAAAGCTGGCGCTGCATCGGCCAGGAAGTCAGCGAGCAACTGGATTATGAACCCGCCCGCTTTCTGCGTCGCCGCCTCATCCGCCGCAAATACGTTCACCGCGTTGACCTCGACCGCGCCCCCGTGATCGCGCCGTTGCCCGGGCGGTTGCAGGATCGCAGCCTGCCCGCGCCCGGACTGCTGGCGCACATTCTGGTCGGCAAATACTGCGACCATCTGCCGCTGTATCGGCAGGAACAGATTTTCCTGCGCCGCCACCAAGTTCATCTGCCGCGCCAAACCTTGGCCAGATGGGTGGCCCTGGCGGCTGATTGGTTGAAGCCCATCTATGAAAACATCCGCACGGGCGTCATGGCCGGCGGCTACGTGCAGGTGGATGAAACGCCGGTCAATTATCTGGAGCCGGGTCACGGCCGGGCACGGCAAGGTTATCTCTGGACGGGCAGCCGTCCCGGCGGCGATGTGTTTTTCCGTTGGGAAACCAGCCGGGCGGCGGCGTGCTTGGACCGGATCATTCCGGTGAACTTCGCCGGCACACTGCAATGCGATGGTTACGGCGCCTATCGTGCGTTTGCCAACGGCCGCGGCGAAGCGATTGAACTGGCCGGTTGCTGGGCCCACGTGCGGCGGAAGTTCTACGAAGCCATCGAATCCTCGCTCCGGCCCGCCGGCTGGATCGTGCGGCAAATCCAGCACCTCTACCGCATCGAGGCGGGTCTGCGCGAACACCGGGCCGGACCGCAACTGCGCGCCGCCCGGCGGGCGTGGCAAAGCCGGCCCCTCGTCGAACGGTTGGAGCGGGTGCTTGTAACACTCAAGACCAGCGGCCGACACCTGCCGCAGAGCCTGCTCGGCGGCGCCATTGATTATGCACTGGGCCAATGGCGCACGTTGGGAGTGTATCTCACCAATGGTCGGGTGGAGATCGACAACAATCTTGTGGAAAACGCCATTCGCCCCACGGCCATCGGCAAGAAAAACTGGTTGTTCATCGGCGAAGCTGGAGCCGGTGAACGCAGCGCGATCACTTACACCGTCATCGAAAGCTGCCGTCGGCGCGGCCTCGATCCCTACACCTACCTGCGCCAAGTCCTTACCCGCCTCCCGCACATGACCAACCGGCAAATCCCGGAAGTCACCCCCACGGCTTGGAGCAAAACGCAGCGTTCGCTGCCACGGCAGGCCGCAGCATAAACGTCAGAGCATAAATCTCTCACGTGACGCTTACCATGCTCACGTGCGCCTTGTCGCCGTAGTGGGGCGTGCCCCGCTTGACGGTGAAGCCCGCGTCCTCATCGTCGCCCTCCGGGTGATGCTTGGCGGATGCCCGCCGGGAAGCCTACACCAGCGTCGCGTCCACCAAGGTCACGCGTTTGAGAATCAAACCCTGCGCCGCGAGTTGCCCGTTGACCAGTCGGATGAGCTTTTCCTACAGACCGTGTTACACCAACCGCTACCGGAAGCGCACCAACCCCGTCTCGTCGGGCACCGCGAGCTGCAACCCCAGGCCGACTAAGCGCGCCACAAGAGCCGGTCGCGCACTTGTTCCTCGCACTGGGGGTCGGACAGATCGTAGCTGTGTTTCAGCAGGCTCATTTTGAAAAGCACCAGCGGCGGATGCAGCGGGCGGCCCGTCGTCGCCGGATACATCGCGTGCAGAACGCGCT
>JACQFS010000043.1 GCA_016199935.1 Verrucomicrobiota bacterium | reverse complement strand
AGCGTCTATCGCTTCTACCAGTTCTGGATCAACACCGACGACCGCGACGTCATCCGCTACCTGAAATACTTCACCTTCCTCAGCCACGGGGAAATCTCCGCGCTGGAGCAGCAGCACACCGCCAACCCCGGCGCGCGCGAGGCGCACAAGTCGCTTGCCGTCGCCGCCACCAACCTCATCCACGGCGAGAACGCCACCCGCGAGGCGCAGCACGCGAGCGCCATTCTCTTCGGCGGCGAACTCGGCGACATTTCCGAAACCCTCTTCAACGACATCGTCGGCGAAATCCCGACGAAGGATTTTGAAAAAGCCAAACTCGACGGTGCCGGCACGCCGCTCGTCGAGTTGCTCGTCCACTCCGGCCTCTGCCCCAGCAAAGGCCAGGCGCGAAAAGACCTCGAAGGCGGCGGCGTTTACGTGAACAACGTCCGCATCGCCGAGGCCGCGCGCGCCGTCACGAGCCAAGACCTCCTCTTCGGCAAACATGTCCTCATCCGCAAAGGAAAGAAGAACTACGTGGTGGCGACCGCGAAGTGACGCCGGTAGCAGCCGACGTAAGGAGGCTCTAACTTAATCGGGAAGAGTTTCCGGAAAGAGATCAGAGCCTCCTCACGTCGGCTGCTACCTTTCACCGAGCCCGCTTCTTCGCCAGTTCCTTCCGCAGTTTCGCCAGCGGCAGCGTGTTGATCACGTCCGCCTTCGTGAGCCAGCCCTTGCGCGCGACGCCCGCACCGAGGCGCATGAAGCCCGCGTGCTCGTTGCGGTGCGCGTCCACGTTGATGACGCATTTCACGCCCTTCGATTTGGCGTATTGCCAGAGGCGCCAGTCCATGTCGAAGCGCCACGGGTTCGAGTTGAGTTCGATCCAAGTGCCCGTCTCGGCGCACGCGTCAATCACCGCGTGCTGGTTCACCGGATACGGCTCGCGCTCCAGCAGCAGCCGGCCCGTGAGATGCCCGAGCATGTGGACGAACGGGTTCTCCGCCGCGCGGATAAGCCGCTTGGTGTTGTCCGCCTCGTTGCCGCCCGCCACGTGCATGCTCGCGACCACGACTTCCAGTTCCGAAAGCACATCGTCGTTGAAATCCAGTCCGTCCTTGAGGATGTCCACCTCGATGCCAGTGAGCAGGCGGAAGTCGCTCTCCTCGTCTTCGAGGCGCTTGTTGATCTTCTGAATCTCCTTCCCCTGCGCCCGCACGCGTGCGGCGTCGAGGCCGTTGGCTTGGAAGCTCGCCTTCGAGTGATCGGTGATCGCCCAATACTCCAAGCCCAGCTCTATCATGTAGGCGACGATCTCATCGAGCGTGTTGTGCCCGTCGCTGGCGGTGGAGTGGTTGTGCAAGGTCCCGCGCAGCTCGGTCCACTCAACGAGCTTGGGCACTTTGTTTTTCTCCGCCGCGGCGAACTCGCCCTGATCCTCGCGCATCTCCGGCGGGACGTAGGCGAGGCCCAGCTCGGAAAAAATATCCTCCTCCGACTTGCACGGCACGCGCAGCTTCGGGTCGCGCGTTTCCTCCTTCGATTTGAACAAGCCGTATTCGTTGAGCCGCAGCCCGCGCGCGATCGCTCGCTGGCGCATGGCGATGTTGTGCTCCTTGCCGCCGGTGAAATAGGCGAGCGCGAACGGAAACTCCACATCCTCCACCACGCGCAGGTCCGCCTGGATGCCGCCCTCCACCACCACACTCGCCTTCGTGTCGCCCTTCGCGCTCACGCTGAGGATGCCGGGCTGCGTGGTGAAAAACTCGATGACTTTCGCCGGTCGCTTCGACGACACCAGAAAATCCACGTCGCCAATCGTCTCGCGGTAGCGGCGCAAACTTCCGCCCACGCTGCATCGCACCACATCCGGATGTCCGCGTAAGCTTTCCAGAATCGGCTCCGCCACGGCCCACGCCTCGTGCAGGTGATGTCGCGAGGCGTATTTGCGTTTGAACTCGATGCCTTCAAGAATCTTGCTTTGCGTCTTCTCGCCAAAACCTTCGAGCTTGGCCACTTTGCCCGCCTTGCAGGACGCTTCGAGATCGGCCACGGACTTGATGCCCAATTCGTCATGGAGCCGCTTCACCTTTTTCGGTCCGACGCCGGGGATGCCGAGCAGTTCGACCAAGCCCGCCGGCATCGAGGCTTTGAGCTCCTCGTAATAGGCCAGCTTCCCGGTGGTGACGAGTTCGGTGACTTTCTTCTGGATGCCCTCGCCGATGCCTTTCACTTCGCCGAGCCGGTCCTCGGCGACGATCTTTTCGAGCGGCTCGCTCAACGCCTCCAGGGCTCGCGCGCCGTTCTGGTAGGCGCGCGTCTTGAACGGGTTCTCGCCCTTCAGTTCTAGCAGCGTTCCGATCTCGACGAGAATCTCGGCGACCTTGTGCTTGTCCATGCGCGGAAATCTAGGAGCAAGCGCGGAAGTTCAAAGTGCAAAGTTGCCGGGGCGCGCAACAAATCCTTCACATTGGCCCGTCGCGGCCTACCATCTCGCGCAATTCGAATGAGGAAGACCAAAATCATCGCCACCCTCGGCCCCGCCACCGATTCGCCGGAGATGCTCGGCAAAATGATTGACGGCGGCATGAACATCGCCCGCCTCAACATGAGCCACGCGCCGCACGACTGGGTCCGCCGCGTGGTGAAGGACATCCGCGCCGCCGCCACCGCGCGCGGCGTGAGCATCGGCATCCTGATGGACACACAGGGGCCGGCCATCCGCACGGGCGATTTGCCGGCGAAGCTGGAGCTGAAGCCGGGCGAGAAATTCACCTTCACCGTCCGCGGCGAACGGAGCGAGGAACTGCACTCGGTGGACGTGAACTACGAGAACTTCATCAACGACATCAGCGTCGGCGATACGGTGCTGCTCGACAACGGCGCCATCCACATGAAGGTGCTGGCGAAAAGCGGTAACCACATCGAGTGCGAAGTCCTGACGCCCGGCACGCTCGGTAGCCGGCGTCACATCAACCTCCCCGGCGTGAAGGTCAGCCTCCCCGCGCTGACGGCCAAGGACCTCGCGGACATCGCGGTCGGGCTGGAGTGCGGCGTGGATTTCATCGCGCTCTCGTTTTGCCGCGAGGCGAAGGATCTCCGCCAGCTCCGCGCCGTCATCGCCCCGGCGAAGCACATCCCGCTCATCATCGCCAAGATCGAGGACCAAGAGGCCATCAAGAACCTCGACGAGATCATTCGCGAGGCCGACGCCGTGATGGTCGCGCGCGGCGACCTCGGCATCGAGATTCCCTACGAGGAATTGCCCATCGTGCAGCGCAAAATCGTGAAGCAATGCCTGCGTCTCGGTCGGCCGGTCATCGTCGCCACGCACATGCTGGAAAGCATGATTCAAAACCCCATGCCTACGCGCGCCGAGATCACCGACGTGGCCAACGCCGTCTTCGAGCAGGCCGACGCCATCATGCTCAGCGGCGAGACGACCGTGGGAAAATATCCGCTCGAATGCCTGACCGTGTTCAACCGCGTGGCCGAGCGCATCGAGCGCAGCGGCGGCGCGAACTACTCGAAGGAAGCCGAGCTGACCACGCCCCGCCACAAGCTCGTGAAGAGCGCCGTGGTCATGGCCGACGAACTGCGCGCCGATGCGCTCATCACCTTCACCCGCACTGGCTCGATGCCGCGTTGCGCGGCGTGGATGCGCCCGCGCCTGTCGCCGCTCTACGCGTTTTGCGAGACGGCGGAAATCGCGCAGTCGGTCACGCTCAACTGGGGCGTGCGCAGCTTCGTGCTCCCGCTCGACCACGCGAACCCTGAGAAAAACTTTTCCGCTGCGCTCAAGCTGCTGGTCGGGAACGGCCTGCTGAAAACGGGCGGCACCACGGTCATCGTCGGCGCGCTGCTCTCCGGCGACCAGCGCGTGGACGCGGTGCAGATGCGCAAGGTGGAATAAGGTGTTGCCGGCGTCTCACCGGCAGCAGGTCAAGCCCGCCATTCCAGTTCCTTCACCTGCCCGTGCTCGGCGTGCGCCTTGTCGAGCGCGCTCAGTTTCAACCGCAGTCCGTGCTCCAGCACCTCGGCGTGGACCCAGCCGTTGGGGCGCGACGCGTTGAAGACGTAGGCCACGGGCGGGAGGTTGATGAGGTGGATGCCGCTGTCGTGCTTCATCACCCGCCAGTCGTGTGTGTGGCCGAAGATGAACGCCTTCACCTGCCGGCGCGGCGCGAGCACGGCGAAGAGCGCGTC
This sequence comes from Verrucomicrobiota bacterium, assembly GCA_016199935.1. Lineage (GTDB taxonomy): Bacteria > Verrucomicrobiota > Verrucomicrobiia > Limisphaerales > JACQFS01 > JACQFS01. The sequence continues at coordinate 15,207 of JACQFS010000043.1, read as the reverse complement.
CGAATCCGTCAGCCCGCCCTTGTGGTCGGCCTCGGCGGGGTTGTGATGCCCGACGATGATCGCGGGCTTGTCGGCATTTTTCTCCAACGAGTCGGTGAGCCACGCGAGTTGGTTTTCACCGAGCAGGCCGGGGGTGAAGTTCACCTTGTCGAGTGAGTCGAGCAGAAACCAGTTCGCGCGCGGGGTCGCGACCATGCTCACGTGCCGGTCCTTCATCGGCCGTTTCGCCCCGCCGGCCTCGGTGATTCCCGACCAGAAATGCTCGCGGTCGTCGTGATTGCCGAGCGTGAGGTGCAGCGGCATTCCGGCCTCGCGCAGCGGCTTCACTCCGTCCACGAACGTCACGTAATCTCCCGGCTCACCGCGCAGCAGCGCGCAATCGCCGTTCACCAGCGCGTGCGCCGGGCGTTGCGCGAGCAGGTTCACCTCGGCGGTGACGGCCCGCAGATTGTCCGCCATGACCACGTTGCGAAGGGCGCCCTTGGGGTCCGCGCTGATGTGCGTGTCCGAGAGCAGCGCGAAGGAGTGCGGGTCAATGGGCTTGAGCCGGTCAGCGGCGAACAGCGCGCGGCTGGTGGCAAGCCCGGCACCAGCGAGCAGGGAGCGGACGAGAAAGTCCCGCCGGGAAAGTGGAGGCAGATGGATTGGCATGGGCCTTTGATAACGCGAGCCGCGACCCTCGGCAACGAATCTGTCGCGGGCTATTTCAATTCCGCCGGCAGATTTCCGTAGGCCCATGCCGCGCGGAACGGCGGGGCAGGGGGCGGCTGCGGGATTTTCCCCGGCGTCATCTGGTTCGCGAGCGCGATGCCGGTGTTGGCGAACTGCCGGCCGGCCGAGACTTCGAGATTGCTGTAGGACGTGAGGCGCGTCTCGTAACCGCCGCCGTTCGGGCCGAGCGCTTCCTCGGTCGGCACGTAGCCGGTGCAGCCGTTGGCCAGCTCGACCGGGAACGTGAACGGAAAGTGGCTGCCCATTTTGATGTCGAGGCCGTATTGCACGAAATACTCCGCCGGGTCCGACACGAACACTGCGGGGCCGACCTGGATCGCCTGCACCTCGACCTCCACTTCGGGCCGCACCTTGGCGACGGCGTCGAGCATCACGATTTCCTTCGCGAAGGTCCACTCGGTCGTGCCGACGACCTTCGGATCCTGCTGCACCAGGGCCGTGGCCTGCTTCACTTTCTCCGGCGTCGGGAGGCGGCGCTTGACCATCCAGATTTTTTGCCGCGCGTCCACCGGAATGTCGCTGTTCGCGCCGCGGCGGATGAGCAGCAGCGTCTTGAACGCTTCCGCGCCCACGCGTCCGCCGACGAGCTGCCACCATTCCTCGGCGCCGGGGTTCGTGAACTTGGTCAAATTATCCACCTGCGTCACGTCGCCGCACGCGCCCTGCATGAAGACGACGGGCAGGGCTGCGTTGCCGGTCGCACCGCGCAGGGTCTGCTCCATCGCGGAGGGCCAGTTCGCCGAGATGCCGCCGGGACTCGTGGTCGCGTGACAGGAAAAATTCACGACCACGCCGAGCAGGTTCGATTTCAAATCCCATACGCCCACGACGCCGACCTGCGGATCGATCGGCCCGGCGTAGTCGAGAATGTCGGGGTTGCCCGCGCCGGGATGCGAGAACGAGAGGCCGCCCTTCATGTGCAGGCGGCGGTTGAAGGACACCTGGTCCTCGTGGCCAAAGCCGACGGCGAGCTTCGCGTCAGCGCGCGCGTCGTTTGCGGCCACGACGGCGTCCACGATTTGTTTGCGCAGCAACTGCGTGAAGCCGGGATTCGAGATGGTCGAGTTTTTGAAATACAAATCCTGCACGAACGGCGGGGCCTGATCGTAGTCGCCCGGCTCGGCCATGCCGATGGGGCCGGAGGAATGCGAGTGCGACGCGCCGAGCAAAATGTTTTCCGCCTTGATGCCGCAGCGCTGCTGGATGTCGGCGCGCACTTCCTTGGTCAGCGCGCGCGTGATGAACAGGAGATCGAGGCCCACGAGCGCGACGCGCTGCTTGCCGTCATCGAAGACCGCGGCGCGCGCCTTGCACGCGTCGTGAAACGAGCGGTGATATGATTTGCCGTAGCCGCCCGGCGCCTCCATGCCGATGTCCGGCGTGATGTCGCGCTCGGCGAAACCGGCCTTGAACACGGGCGCGGGCGGAGCGGTGGGCGCGGATTTTTTCACCTCGGCGGCGCGCGTGGAAAAGTCGAGGACGAGGACGAGGACGAGGACGAGGCGGAGCGGGTTCATGCTGTTGAATGACGGAAGGAGGCGGGCAGGAATTCGAGCGACGGAGCGCGGGGCTCCAGCCTGGCGGGTGGCAATTTCTTTCGCGCAGAGCTGGAGCTCTGCGCTCCTAGCGGCGCACGCGGAACACATCCACGCGCGCGGGCGGGAGGTTCATCCACACCAGCGAAGTGGCGTGGCGCTGGAAATCATCCAGCGGACGATAGCGTCGGCAGCCGATGTGGTAGGTGTATTGGATGAAGGTGCCGTCGGGCGGGAGCAGGCGCTTCACCTCGCGGATGATGCGCGCGACGACCGTCACGGGCAGGGAGCGCAGCGGCAGGCTCGACACGATGTGGCTGACAGCGGGACGGCCGTCGGGCAGGTGTTGCGCGAGGAGGCGGCCGAGTTTCGAGGCATCACCGCCGAGCACGTTGAGTCCGGGAAAGCGTTTGCGGAGGTGCCGGGCCATGTTGGCGTTCAGTTCCACCGGCACGATTTTTTCCAGCGGCAGGCCGTGTTCGATCAACGCCTCGGTCACCGCGCCCGTGCCTGCGCCGAGTTCGATGACCAGTCCGGTGGGATCGCGCGGGAGGAATGAGGCGATGCGCCGCGCCAGCGCCCGCGAGCTGGGAACCGCCGCGCCCACCGAGCCGGCGTTGGAGAGCAGCTCGCCGCTGAAGACCGCGAGCGAGGAAATGGATTTAATCGAGATGGCCACGAGGTGGGTTTTTGGTTTGCCGCCGGAAGTTAGAACAGATTGTCCGCCGTGCGGTCAAGCAAACCCCGCGATTGTGAAAAACTATTTCAGAGCAGCTCGAGCGCGCGGCGCAGCTCCGCGTCGGTGTTGTAGAAATGCGGCGAGAGCCGGAGGTAGCGTCGGCCGCTGCGGTCGCGACGCAGCGAGGTGACGATCTGATGGTCCGCGAGCCGCTGGTGCAGCGCGGGCAGGTCTGCATCGTCACGCCACAACGCGAGGATGGCGCTGGCAGATTCCGGCGGCGCGTCGGCCTGGAGCACGTTCCAGCCTTTCGCCAGCAGCGCGGGCACGAGCCACGCACGCTTGCGCATCAACTCGGCGGCGATGTTTTCCACGCCGAGCTCGTGGATGAGTTCGAGCGCGGCGCGCAGGCCGGCGAGGCCGAGCAGGTTCGCCGAGCCGGCCTCGTAGCGTCGGGCGTCGGAGCGGAAGACGAGTTCATCCGCCGCGATGTAGTCGGGGCAACGGATGTTGTGCCAGCCGAACACGGTGGGCGCGAGCTTGTCCTGAAGCTCCTTGCGCACGTAGAGGATGCCGGAGGCCAGCGGGCCGAGCAGCCACTTGTGCGCGTCGGCGGCGAGGAAATCCACGTGCTCGACCGTCGTCGGAAACGCGCCGAGCGTCTGGATGCCGTCCACGCAGAAAAGAATTTTGCGCTCGCGGAGATATTTTCCGACGGCCGCGAGGTCCACGCGCCAGCCGGCGACGAAATGGCACGAGGCCAGCGCGACGAGCCGCGTGCACTCGTCCACCTGGCCGGTCACGTCGCGCGCGCGGATGCGGCCGAGCTCCTTGACGTTGAGGAAACGCACCTCGACGCCGCGATTCGCGAGCGCCATCCACGGGTGGACGTTCGCGGGAAAATCGTCGTGATACACGAGCACATGGTCGGTGCGGCGGAACTTAAGGCCATTGGCGACCATGCTCAGTCCGAGTGAGGTGGGCGCGACGAGCGCGATTTCCTCCGGCTGCGCATGAATGAGTTTCGCCGCGAGTGCGCGCGTGGTGCGCAGGTGATCGAGGCCGATGACCGCCTCCTGATCGTCCGCGGCGGAGTTGAGCGCGGCGTGCGCGACGGCTTCGGCGACACGGCGGGGCAGGGGGCAAACGCCGGCGTGCGCGAGGAACGCTTTGCTGCACGCGACGGGGAATTCCTCGCGGCGCAGGTCTTCGTTGTTCAGGATTTCAGCGACGGTCACGGAAACCAGAATGACGAATGACGAATGACGAAAGCAAAGTGAAAACGCCGGAAGCGCTCACTTGCTCATGTCGGTGACGTCGGAGATCTGGTTGAAGTAGCCGACGTAGAACGAGATGACCTGCCACGCGACGGCCAGCGCGACCAGGCCGTAGGCGAGGCCGGCGCAGAGCGCGCAGAAGATTTTCAGTTTGCGAGAACCTTCCTCCTGATAGTGCGCCTGGAGGCGGCGGAGCGACTCGTCGAGTTTGCCGCTCACTTCGCCCGAAGTGTAGAGGCTGACGAAATACTCGGGAAAGGCGTGCGTGCGGCGAAGCAACTCGGCGGGCGTGGAGCTGTTCTGGAGCGAGGGCTGCCACGACTTCACGGCGCGTTCGAGCGCGGGCGAACCGGTCGCCGCCGCGGCCATCGTCCACGCGGGGATGATGAGCACGCCGGCGTTGATGAGCGCCTCGAGCGCCGCGGCCAGCCGCGAGAGCGCGAACTGCCGGCGCGCGGTGCCGAGCAGCGGAACCATTCCGAAAATGACTTCGAGCGTCGCCCGCAGCGGCGCGCCGCGCGTTCCCTGACACAGCCAGCTCACGAAGAAGATGGCGAAGTAAACCGGCAGCAGCACGCACAGTTTTTTGAAAATGAACAACCCCACCGCGCCCTGGGTGACGAGCGCGATCAACTGGCTCAGCGGAAAGATGAGCACCGCGACGTGCGCCACCACCGCCGGATACGCGACGCCGAAGATGACGCCGCGAATGAGCGCAGCCCGGTCCTGATAATAACTCGCGAGCAGCTTGAAGGTCGTGTCGAGCCGGCCGCTCTGCTCGCCCGCCTCGATCAGCGCGATGTCGAACACCGGGACGTTCGCGCCGGCGAGGCGGAGCGATTCGGCGAGCGTGCGTCCCTGCGTCACGCCGACGCGCAGGCGCGCAATCTCCGCGGCGAGCCAGCGGGCGGGGGGACGTTCGGCGAGGAGATCGAGCGCCGGAAGCACGGGCACGCCGGCCTCCGCGTAAGAGGCGAACTGGCGGTAGAACTCGGCGCGATGACCGAGGCGGGCGGGCGTGAACATGATGCGCGCCGCCCCGGGGCGTCAGACGATGACTTTGTCGAGGCTCAGCTTGAGGTCGCGCTTGCTGCGCAGGCCGACCATCTGCTCGACGACCTGGCCGTCTTTGAAGAGGAGCAGCGTGGGGATGGCGCGGATGCCGTATTCGGTGGCGAGCGCCTGGTGGTCGTCAATGTTGACCTTGCCGATCTTGATGCGGTCGTCGAACTCGCCGGCGAGTTCCTCGAGCACGGGCGCGATCATTTTGCAGGGGCCGCACCATTCGGCCCAGAAGTCCACGAGCACGGGCACGGTGGACTTGACGACTTCGTCACCAAAGTTGGTGGCGGTCAAAGTGAGGATGTTTTCGGACATAACGGCAGCTTGGTTCTTGGGTTACAACGGGACGAAATATGACGGAGCCGTCGCTCAGATCGGCGTCTGCGCGATCTTGAACAGCCAGCCGGCGACGCCCAGGGCGACGAGTGCCGCGGCGATCGCGAGGAGGGTGTCCACCGCGCTGCTCTTCGCGGCGGGTGCCTGGGCCGGAGCGGCCGCGCGCGCGGGCGCCGGGGCCGGGGCGGCGGAGGCCGGCTTGGACGGCGCGGGAGCGACGCGGGCGGCGGTCGTCGAGGCGGGTGGCGGAGTCGGCGGAAGCGCGGTGGCGCTTGCGTCGGGCAGGGGCGAGGTCGGCGCGGTCAGCGAAACCGGCGCGGCCGGGAGCGCATCGGTCGGCGCGCGGAGCGCATCGGCACTCGGCGGCAACGCCACGGTCGGCGCGTTCGCGGACTTCGAACCGGGCGGCGGCACGGACGGCAGGCGGACGGTCGGCGCGGCGGTGGGCTTGGGCGGGAGCGTGATGCGGACGGTCTCTTTTTTCGGCTGGACCTTCGCGGCTTCGCCGGGCTTCGGGGGCACCGCGCCACCGGGGATGTTGGGATTATTTTCGGCCATAAGATTCTCCGCGCAAACTAAGTTTCGTGCGCCGGGGTGTCAAACGCTTTAAAAACAAACTGCGGCCAATCACGGCCGCAGTTTTCGTTCCGAAAATATTTTCCGGCCGCTCAGTAGCGCTCGCGGCGTTCGCCGTAGTCGCCGCGCGGGCGATCCCCGCCGCCGCCGCCGCGGTCGCCGCGCCAGCCGCCACCACCGCCGCCGTCCCGGCGCGGGGCGCGCTCTTCGCGCGGCTGCGCGATGTTCACGGTGAGGGCGCGGCCCTGAAAATCCTTCGCGTGAAACATTTCCACCGCCTTGCCCGCCTCTTCCGCGGTGGCGAACTCGATGAAGGCGAAGCCGCGGGACTTGCCGGTGAACTTGTCGAGCATGACGTTGCACGAGGTGACGACCCCGGCCTGCGAGAAGTGGGCCGAGAGGTCGCTGTCCATCGTCTGGTAGGAGAGGTTGCCAACAAAGAGGCGGTTTGCATTCATGATGTTAACGGGGTGGCGGGGGTGATTCAGTGAGGAGCTTCCGCACCGGCAGAAGCGCTGAGTGTGACGAAGGTTTTGCTTCCGGACATTCTGTCTGTTTGACACCAGCACCGAATTTTTCGCGCTGCGAGCGCACGCTAGCAAAGGACCAAAATGAGTCAACCAGACTTTTCCCCGCCGCTCAAAACCGCGCGAGCTGCTCCAGTTCCTTCACCCGCGCGTTGATCTCCTTGCGCGTCACCTTCGTCGTGCGCGTCAGTCCGAAGCCCTCGCAGCAGAAGCTCGCCACCACCGTGCCGTGGATGATGGCGCGCCGCAGATTTTTCTCCACGCCGCCCTTCGCCGTGGCGAGGTAGCCGATCATTCCGCCGACAAACGAATCCCCCGCGCCCGTCGGGTCCACCACCTTGTGCAACGGATACGCCGGCGCGATGAAGAATCCCTCCGGGCCGCTCAGGATCGCGCCGTGCGAACATTTTTTGATGATCACGTGCTTCGGCCCCAGCTTGTGAATCTTCCGCAGCGCGGCGAAGACGTTGTCCTCCTTCGTGAGCTGGTGCGCCTCGCTGTCGTTGAGGACGAAGAGGTCCACGCGCTTGATCAGGCGCACCAAATCGGCGAGCGCGATGTTCAGCCACAGGTCCATCGTGTCGGCCACGACGAACTTCGGGCGGTTCACCTGGTCGAGCACGTGGTGCTGGAGCGCGGGCGCGATGTTCGCGAGCAGCACATACTCGCTCGCCTTGTGCGCCGCGGGCAGATGCGGCGTGAACGTCTCGAAGACGCCCAGCTCCGTCAGCAGCGTGCGGCGATTGTTCATGTTCGCCTCATACTCGCCGCTCCAGTGAAACGTTTTGCCCTCCTTGATCTGGAGGCCCATCAGGTCAATGCGGTGCTTCTTGTAGAGCGCGACATATTTCCGCGGAAAATCCACGCCCACCACGCCGACGAGCTTCACGGGCGCGAAGAAACTCGCCGCCACCGCCGCGTGGCTGGCCGAGCCGCCGAGCAGCCGCAGGTTTTCGGCCTTGGGGGTCTTGATGGAATCGAGGGCGGTGGAACCGACGATGAGGACGCTCATGGTTTTAAGGAGTAAACAGTAATCCGTGATCAGTGATCGGATGCGATGCGCGGCGCGGAAGTTAGCGGAGGCGCGCGAGCGGGGGAAAGGCAAATCCTCGTTCGGCCTGATGTCAGGGTGGCCGCGCTCGTGAGCGCGCGGGTGATCGTTTGCCATTCAACCCGTGCTCTCACGAGCACGGCCGCCGCCCGGCCCGAAGGGCCGCCGAAGGAAATTAGCCGGGGGCAAGCCGAGTCCCACGAGGCGCGGCCCCCGGTTCGGCGGCAGACCGGGCGTGCCCCGGAGGGGCATCGGAGAAAAGCCGGCGCATGGAGATTTCCTGCGGCACCCCTCCGGGGCGGGCCTGCGGAGCGAACGCGAACCGGGGGCCGCGTCCGCTCGCGCGGACTTGCCCCCGGCTAATCTCCTGCGGAGCGCCTCCGGCGCTGGGGGATTCGGCCACGGCCGCGAAGGGAACCCGCTCGACAGGCCCGGGCGCGGCAATAAACTGCCGCCATGCCTGACGACTGGCCGTTCGACCAAGCGCCCAATGTAGCTGCGGTTACGACGCGGCAGGTCTTAACGGGTGGGCTGCCAATTCTTCGGGCAACGCACTATGCCGACGATGACTCTTGGGCTATTGTCTGCGGCACCACGGATAAAACAGAAGACGGGAGAGTCATTGGTATGGGCGAGGCATTGACCCTCGATTCAACACTGCGAACAGTCGCCGACCTGTTGCCAGGCTGGACAGCTTCGAGGGAAAAGGTTGGAGGCGCGTGGCAAAGGTTTCAAAATGAGCGGACATAACCCAGCGCCAAAGCCGCCTGCGGACTGGCTTGCTTGGTCGCTTCAACTGGCAGTCGGTCTCCTCGCGGGCTTCGGAGTCGGCTTCATCATTGCCCGGGTATTGAAAAGTTTCCAGCTCATCGGATTCGGCCAGCGGCCTTGGGTTGTTTTGGGAGTGTCGCTCCCAGTTGGCGCGTTTGCTTCTTTCTATGGCAACCGGGGCTGGATGATACCGGGGACTTTTGCTCCCCGGGATTTTCCGCAAACGCAGGAGACTCGCAACGCCTCGAAGGTGATCGGCCTGATCGGCGTCGGGCTCATTTTGCAGCCGGTCATTCTGCACCTCAGCGAGTTCGGCTGGTCGAGGGAGAAATCCTCTTCGGTGGAATCCAAAATCATGCTCCTGCTTGGGGCCGCGCTTTTCGGCGGCTTGCTAATCCACGCCTGGCGCACCGGCACCGGTTTCTGGATGTTAGGAGTTGTCCGGCGGGAAGACACGCGCTCCTGTTCTGGGTGTTCGTGCTGTTCAACGCGGTCGCCGTGGTTTGCATCCTCTCCGCCATTCTCCGATGATCCACGGCCCCGCCCCGCACTTGCGGAAAGCATCATGAATGCGACGGATGTTTTCATCACCATCTTGGCGGCGCTGGTGTATTCCGGCCCGTTCTTTCCGTTGCTCACGACCTTGATCTTCAAGAGGGCATCGGCGTTGCATTTCCGCAGGAACATTTGGGCGCTGGTCATTTTCACGAGTCTTCAGGCTTTGTGTTTTTTGCCCTGCTTCCTCGCCGACAGAGCCAACCAACCAGAGGCGTTCACATTGCTGGCCATCCCGTGTTTCACTGGTGCCGTGATGTTTCTTGGAACGTCGGTGTATTCCGTTTACGAGTGTTTGCACCTTCGCAGCTTGCGAAACTCGAACTGCGAGGACTCGGGTAAAAGTTGAGGAATCAGCGCAACCTTGCGCGGAACTCCCCGCAGGCCTTCGCCACGTCGGGCGCGTTGAGGATGGCGGAGCCGGGCCAACGCGCACTTGCCGCACCGGAACCGCCGTCGTATGGTCCGCCCGTGAGCGCGAAAGAAACCGCCCTTGACGTGATCAACCGTCTGCCCGAGGACGTGTCGCTGCTGGACATCGCCCGCGAGCTGGAATTCGTCGCCGGCGTGCGCGAGGGCTTCGCCTCCTACGAACGCGAAGGCGGCGTGACGACGAAGGAAGCCAGGGCGCGCGTCACCGCATGGGCGAAGTCCGCTACCAAGTAATCCTTTCCCCGCGCTCACTCCAGGACCTGGAGGAGGTGGTGTCCTTCATCGCGGCCGACAACTCGCCGGCAGCCGAGCGTTTCGGTCATGAACTCATTGCGGAGGCCGGGGCCATCGGTCCGCACCCGCTCATGGGACGGGCGGTGCCGGAGTTTCGCGATCCGGCGATTCGCGAACGCATCTTCCGCTCCTACCGCATCGTCTATCGCGTGGATGCGGAACGGCGGCTGGTGATTGTCTCGCGCTTCTGGCACGGCGCGCGCGGCCGGCCGGAAATCGTGCCGGAGTAAAATCACTCTCAACCCGCACGGTCCAACTTCGCGCGGAACTCCCCGCAGGCCTGCGCCACGTCGGGCGCGTTGAGGAGGGCGGAGCCGACGCCGAGGCGGTCGCAGAAAAAGGCGGGCCTGCTTTGCGACGGAGCGAGAAAGGCCACACGCCGCCGCTCGCCGGGAGCGTTCAAGCCGGCCCGCCCGAAAGGGTCGCGCTCGCTGGGGATGGACTGTGGCACCGGCCGCTTCGGAATGAGGGGCGGACCGGAATCCGCCCCTCATCTTCGCGGGTTACTTCTTGTCCATGCCGGCCTTGGGGCCGCAGCAGAACGCGGAGTCATCCCCGCATTTCGAGCAGGTGTGCTTGACCACGTCGGTCTTGGCCTTGCCGTGGCCGACCGCCTCGATGGAGCCGCCGCAGCCGGGGCAGAGGTGTTTCTCCATCGCGCCGAGGGTCTGCACATGGCCTTTCTCGACGGTCACGCGTTCCACGATGACGGACTTGCACTTGGCGCAAGCCATCGCGATGGAATCGCCCGCTTTCAACGCCTGGGCCTGCGCCTCGGTGTCGATGCCGCTGAGCATGAGTTGGTGCTGGCCGCCCTTCATGGGTTTGTCGGCCGCGAGTGCGCCGGGAAGCGACGCCGCCACGGCCAGCGCGAGGCCGGCGGTGAGCGCCAGAGCCTTCCAGGTGTTTGGAATGATGGTCTTCATACGAGTGCCTTTCTTTTTGGTTTTGTTTTTTGTTGTTCGGGTGAATCGGAATTCACCGTATAGGTATATACGTTGGCCACGGCGAGGACGCTTATCCCTGGTTGTCGAAGGCTGGGCCTTTTTTGACGCGGAGAGGACAATCCTGCTGAAGGCCGGAAGACTGAAGACACGCTTCGGGCCCAGGTTGGGCCGGCGAATTTTTGCGGCGGCCTAGCTGTTGGCTTCCAGCCGGGCGCGGAACTCCCCGCAGGCCTTCGCCACGTCGGGCGCGTCGAGGATGGCGGAGACGACGCAAATCCGCCGCGCACCCGCCGCCAGCACCGCGTCCACATTTCCCAGCGTGATGCCCCCAATCGCAAACCACGGGAGGGCCACGTTTGCCGCCGCCCAGCGCACGTAGTCGAGCGTCACCGCCGGCCGCCCCGGCTTGGTGGGCGTGGCAAACACCGGCCCGATGGCGAGGTAGTCCGGCCCGGCGGCAATCGCGCGCAGGGCCTGGGCGGGGGAGCGGGTGCTGAGGCCGAGGCGGATGGCCGATGGCCGATGGCCGATGGCCGATGTGGTGGCGGTTGGGGTGCGCTCTTCAATCTGCCATTTGCCATCGGCCATCGGCAATTCCGCGCAGCGGAGGTGGCCGGCGTCGAAGAAGTCTTCCTGGCCGAGGTGGCAGTAGGGCGCGCCCACTTCCCGCGCGAGGGCGGGGTGGTCGTTGATGACGAGGGCGACGCCCGCCGCCGCGCAGACGGGCAGGATTTTTTCCGCAAGGCGTTTGATGTCGTCGGGCGCGGAGTCCTTGGCGCGGAGTTGGAGGAGGTCGGAGCCGCCGGCGCAAAGCTGGCGCGCCAGCTCCACGGGATCGCGTCCGTGGAGATACGCCGAGTCAACGAAGGTGTAGAGGCGGCAGTCGGCGAGGGGTTTCATGGCGGGTCAACCCTTGTAAATGTCGTGCGTGCCGAGGTCCACGGTCCAGACGGTGTCGCCATCAATGTAGAAGGCGGCGCGCAGGTCGCCCTCGATGACGACGGCGTGGATGGTGCGCTGGTAGAGGGCGGAGAGTTTGTGAATCTTGTGGGTGCGCAGGCGGGGATCGAAGGGATTGGCCTTGAAGATGGCCCAGGCGCGGCGGACGGATTCCTTCTGGGCGGCGGGCAGGTCGTAGAACCGTTCCCAAAACACTTCCGTGGCGCGGAAGCGGTAGTTCATCGGCGGGACGGCGGAGTTTCGCGCAGGGCGGTTTCCATTTCCACGCCCTCGCCGGACAGCGCCTGCATCATGCCGCGACGAAAGGATTCGGGAACTTCGGCCAGCGCCTTGCGTTGCACGTAGTCGAGCACGAGCAACTGTTCTTCTTTGGCCAGGGATTCAATTTCCGCGATGACTTGCTGTGCGCTCATGGGAGTAAGGAAACGCTCAAGGCGGGTGAACGCAAGTCCAGACTGGAGCGGTTCACGGCCCGGCTCACGCGCGCTCTTCGATCAGCCCGCGCCCGCCGCCGCTCATGAGCTGCTCGATGAAGCCGGTGGTGTAAACGCCGCGCCGGAAGTTCGGGTCGCTGAGGATCGCCTGCTCGAAGGGGATGGTGGTCTTGATGCCGGTGATCATGTATTCGCTCAGGGCGCGGGCCATCTTGTCCATCGCCTCGCGACGGTCCTTGCCGTAGGTGATGAGCTTGCCGATCATGGAGTCGTAATAGGGCGGGATGGTGTAGCCGGCGTAGGCATGGGAATCAATGCGCACGCCGCGTCCGCCGGGGGCGTAATACATCTCGATGCGGCCGGGGCTGGGCCGGAAATCGTCGAAGGGGTCCTCGGCGTTGATGCGGCACTCCATGGCGTGGCCGCGGAAGGTCACGTCGCTTTGGGACATCTTCAGCGGTTCGCCCATGGCGATGAGGATCTGGAGTTTCACGAGGTCAATGCCGGTGGCCTCCTCGGTGATGGGGTGCTCGACCTGGATGCGTTTGTTGACTTCGAGGAAGTAGAACTTGCCCTTGTCGTCCACGATGAACTCGACGGTGCCGGCGTTGGTGTAGCCGGCGGTCTCGGCGATCTTGATGGCGGCCTTGCCCATCTCCTTGCGCAGGCCCTTGAAGTGATTCTCGATGAAGGGCGAGGGCGTCTCCTCGATGACCTTCTGGTTGCGGCGCTGGATGGAGCAGTCGCGCTCGCCGAGATGGATGATGTTGCCCTTGTTGTCGCCGAGGATCTGGAACTCGATGTGCCGGGGGTTCTCGATGAGCTTCTCGATGTAAACGCCGGAATTGCCGAAGGCCTTCTCCGCCTCCTGTCGCGCGGTGTGGTAGCCCTTGACGAGGGAGACGTCGTTGTGCGCCGGGCGCATGCCGCGTCCGCCGCCGCCAGCGACGGCTTTGATCATGACGGGGTAGCCGATCTTCTTGGCCGTGGTGAGGGCATCCTGTTCCTTCTCGACCAATCCGTCGCTGCCGGGCGGGATGGGGACGCCGGCCTTTTTGGCGAGCAGGCGGCTGGAGGCCTTGTCTTCGAGGGCGTTCATCGCGCGGCTGCTGGGGCCGATGAAGCGGATGTTGCAGTTCTCGCAAACGTCGGCGAAGTGGGCGTTCTCGCTGAGGAAGCCGTAGCCGGGATGCACGGCGTCCACGTCGGCGATCTCGGCGGCGCTGATGATGCGGTCAATGCGCAGGTAGCTCTCGCTGCTGGGCCCCTTGCCGATGCAGATCGCCTCGTCGGCCATCTGGACATGCATTGAGTTGGCGTCGGCCTCGGAATACACGGCGACGGTGCGGATGTTGAGTTCCTTGGCGGCGCGAATGACACGCACGGCGATCTCCCCGCGGTTGGCGACTAGGATTTTTTCAAACATGGGGCGAAAAGTGACGGGTAACGAGTGATCCGTAATTCTGATTTCGGGAGCGGCAGCGTCGGTGGTTACGCATTACTCCTGACTCATCACGTCTCAGACCGGCTTGATCTTGAACAGCGCCTGGCCGAACTCGACGGGCTTGGCGTTGTCGAGCAGGATTTGGGTGATGACGCCGCGGGTCTCGGCCTTGATTTCGTTCATCACTTTCATCGCCTCGATCAGGCACACAACGGTGTCCGGGCCGACCTCGGTGCCGATCTCGACGTAGGGGCCGGACTCGGGCGAGGGGGCGCGGTAGAAGGTGCCGATCATGGGCGACTTGATCTCGGCGTCGCTCGAAACGGCCGGGGCGGCAGCCGGCGCGGCGAGTTGGGGGGCACCGGTCGGGGCAGCCATCATCTGCTGCGCCGGCATATAGACCACGCCTTCCTCACCGCCGGCGACTCCGGGGCCGCCGCGTTTGAGACGGACTTTGAATTCTTGCTGCTCCAACTCGAACTCGGTGATCGAGTTCTTCTTCATCAGGTCAATGATGGCTTTGATCTCTTTTATATCCACAGAAAGCTTGGGCTGAGGTTCTTCACTGCATTTTAACAAAAAAGCCGTGTTCCTACCGCGGACACAGCTTGTTTGTAATTAAGTTGCCGATAACGTATCTGGCCCTTGAGATGAGCGTCAAGGATTGTTTCTGATTTGTGACATTTCCTCCTGCGCCCAAAAAGCGGGCTCAAATCCGCACTGATCGTCGAATCTCACTTCCCGTTAAGGCTAACGGCCGCCTCCAATCCCAAAAGGTATGAGTTCGGACCAAAGCCGCAGATTTGTCCGACACAAACCGCCGCCATGAAGCTGTGCTGACGGAATTCCTCGCGCGCATGGATGTTTGAAAGATGAATCTCGATGGTCGGCACCCCGGTCGCCGCGATGGCGTCACGAATCGCGACGCTCGTGTGCGTGTAGGCGCCGGAGTTCAGAACGATGACGTCGTATTTGCCGCGGGCCTGCTGAATGAGGGTGACCAGTTCGCCCTCGTGATTGCTCTGGGTGAACTCGACGGTCACGCCCAGCTTGGCCGCCCGGTCGCGGACAAGGGCTTCGATCTGCGCCAGCGTGGTCTGGCCATAAACTCCCGGCTCGCGCGTGCCCAGGAGATTCAGATTGGGACCGTTGAGGAACAAAATCTTCATGGGCCGCGAGCGTAGGCGGCGGGGCGGGGGATGTCGAAGGGAAATGGTTTGGCCCCGAACCTCGACAAGCTCCCGGCCGCCTTGCACACTCCGCGCATGGTTCGCTTGAAAGACATCGCGGCACACGCTGGCTGCTCGGTGATGACCGTCTCCAAGGCGTTGCGCGACGCGAAGGACATCTCGGTCGACACGAAGGCGCGCCTCAAGCTGCTGGCCCAGCAGATGGGCTACGTGCCGGACTCGATGGCCCAAAGTCTCCGCAGCCGCACCACCAAACTGCTCGGGCTCGTCATCTCCGCGAGCACCAATCCGATCTTCTCCCGCATTCTCCTGGGCCTCGAAGAACAGGCGCACCAGCACGGCTACGACCTGCTTGTCGCGCATTCGCTCAACCAGGTGGAGCGCGAGGAGGCCGCCATCCGCCGT
>JACQFS010000056.1 GCA_016199935.1 Verrucomicrobiota bacterium | reverse complement strand
GCACGCGGCTGTATGCGCGCGGCGGGTCGAGTGTCGTCTGCGTTGACCTGCGACCGGACTGAGCCATTTTCTTGTCGTGAAACTTTTCGCAACCATTCTCCTTCTCGCGCTCGCCGGAACCGGATGCTCGCACTTTCGCGCGTCGCGCGCCGACGCGAATCTCCTCCCGCCGCTTCGCCCGTATGTGAACGGAGTCGCCCGGGAACTCGACCGCGTTCACGCGGAACGGAGAGCCGTGCTGGACGCCATCGCCGCCGACATCACCGCCCGGCTCGCCGCGGGCAAGTCGGCGGAGTTGACCTTCATCTGCACGCACAATTCGCGGCGCAGCCACATGTCGCAGATCTGGGCGCAGACGGCCGCCTGCTACTACGGCCTCGAAAGGGTCTCCGCTTTTTCCGGAGGCACCGACGTGACCGAGTGCAATTGCCGAACCGTGACGGCCATGCGGCGCGCCGGCTTTTCCATCGAGGACGCGACCACCGGCGACAACCCCGTCTATCTGGTTCGTTACGCGGACGACCGGCCGCCGATTCGCGCGTATTCCAAATTGTATTCCGCCGACGCGAATCCGAAGCAGGATTTCATCGCCCTGATGACGTGCAGCGTGGCGGACAAATCCTGCCCGATCGTCAAGGGTGCCATCGCCCGTCACGCCATTCACTACGCCGACCCCCGGCTGTGCGACGACACGCCGACCGAGACCACCGCCTACAACGAACGCTGCCGCGAAATTGCCCGCGAGATGTTCTACATCATGGCAGAGGTCCACCGGCGGGAGAGTGCGCGCACCGTCGCCCGTCGGCCTTGACGTCGTTCCGACGAAGACCTCGCCCTCACGCGCGCGCCGTGGTTTCCGACGTGCCGGACTTCGAGGTAGCCGACTGAGTTGAAAGCCAGGCGGCGGCCCGTGACCGGAGTTGCGCGCGCTCCGCAGTGTCGAGTCCGGCGGGATCAAACCGATAGCGGCTGTGCAGCGCGTGCAGTTCGCACAACCCGCGGGTGTCCAGCTCCGCGCTCTCCAGACGAGCGAGCCACGCGATGTGTGTTTCCCCCGGATCGCGAACGTGACCCAAGGTTCCGAGACGCCGCTCGATTTCAAAAAACTCCGAGTCCTCACCGAGCCGCATCGTGGCGCGGCCGGGTGTTTCGGCTGTCGTTCCCGCGCGGCGCCACTGACGTTTTTGCACGAGCCGGATGATGATGATCGCCGCGGACACGGCGACCATGCCGATGAGATACGGACGGATGCCGGACTGTTGCGTGCGCCAGCGCGAGAACTCGAACCACATCCGCGAAAGCCAGTCGCGAACCGGCTCCCACGACGATCCCCGCTGATATTCCCCCGCGCGCCAGATTCCTGGCGTGGTGTCGAAGTCCACCCAGCGGTCGCCCACATACGCGAGGCACCACGCATGACCGTGACGTTCCCGCACGACGTAGCCTTTCCCGCGGCCCCGATCCTTTTCATCCACCGAGTAGCCGGTCGCGTAGCGCGCGGGCACGCCGGCCTGACGTAGCAGCAGCACCGTCGCCGTGGCGAAGTATTCGCAATGTCCCGCGCGCTGCCGCATCAGAAAGGTGGCGAGCGGCGTCTCACCCGCGGGCGCGCTGCGGTCGGTTTCCAGATTCTGCGTGTAGCTGAAATGTCGCGCGAAAAACTGCGCGACCGCCTTTAGTTTCTCCGCCGGAGTGAACGAGGCAAGGTTGAGTTCCTCCGCGATCCCGCCGATCGCCATTCGCTCGGCGGGCGGGACGACGAGATCGGATTCATTCGTCGGCCCGTCGAGCGTCGCGCCCGGACCGTAGCGGGCGACGTAGCTCACGAAACCCGGCGTCTCGACCACGATGACGCTGCCGAAACGATTGGTGCGCACTTCGGCCACGGGCAGGTTTCGCAACTCACCCGTCCCCGGCGGAAGCGAGAGCGCGTCGGAACTTTTCGCAAGACTGACGTGCACGGTCAGTTCGTTGCCGGGTGCTTTTCCCGGCAGCAAGGTCCACGTCGTGACCTCCGTTCCGCCGAGCACCTCGGCAAAGGTCCGTCGGTTGGCCGACCACACCGGACTGCGGAACACGTCGAAGCTCGAAGTGCGCAGCAACGGCGGTTCATGCACGCCGGGGCCGGGATCGACGCGCATCACGACCCGGCCGGAGAGGTTCAGGCGGCCGTGTTTGCCGATCGAGGTCACCGACTCGGAGCCTTCCCTCCCGCGCGCGTTGAACATTCCCGCCATCCACTCCGCTTGCAGCATTTCCACCACGCGATGCAACTGAAGCATCCCGCGCGCGGCGAAGAAGCCCATCGCGATCACCACGGCCGCAAGTCCGAGCCAGACCGGAACCGGATAGCGTTTCGATCGCCGGGGCCATAGCGCCCAGCAAAGCAAAACGCTCAGCCCGATGAAAAAGCCCGGCCCTCGCGAGTTGGCTGCCGCCGCGCCGGTGAGGCAGATCGAAAAGAACGGCATCGCCACATTCACGCCGGGCGAGCGCTCGGCGGACGGGCGAAGCCGGCGCAAACGCCGGACGAGGCCGGAGAAAACGGCGAGGTCGATCCTTTCCCGCCGTCCGTAGGCCTGCGCGACGATCATCGGCACGAAGACAAACGGCAGCCACCGGATGAACACGAGCACGGCCCGCGTGCCCTGGGTCATCGCGTTGTTGCGCACGGCGGGGTTGTTCGTGTTGAAGAAACTGCCGACGGCGCCCGCGCCGTCGTTCGAGGTGAAGGCGTAAACGGCCACGCCTGCGAACAACACCACGCAGAGCGTCCAGATCCGGCCGTAATCGGCGTCGGAAAAATCCCACCGCGCCTTGACGAGCCGCGCGCCTTCGAGCAGCGCCGCGAGCGGCGCGGCAAACGCCAGCAGGTCCGCCTGCCAGCCCCAGAAGAGCACGGCCAGACCCACGAGCAGCGGCGGCGCGTTCATAGCCGGGCGAGGCCCTCCGCCACGCGCGAAGTCTCGAGCGCGAGCAGGCTCTCCGGTTCGTCGCGCAACGGGCCGGGGTCGAGTTGCCCGGCCTCGCCCGCGTCGGTGATCACCACCACCCGCAACGGCAGGCCGAGGGCGCGCAGTTGCTCGACGAATTTCCGCCGCGGTTCGTCCCACGCGAGCAGCACGCAGATGCACCCGCTCAAGCTCGCCGCATGGTCGAGCACCTTCTGGCTCAGCATTTCGAATTTTGCCTCGGGGCAAAGCTGGACCGCCGCGAGGATTTCCAGCATCTGATCCAGGTGCGCCACGCCCCGGCCCACGGTAAAGCAATACGCCTGCACGCCAACGAACATGAGGTCCAGCAATGATTCCTGCGTCAGCACTGTGCAGGCAAACGACGCCGCCACGGAGACGGCCTCCTCAAAATTGTCCGCGCGCGTTGGATCGGTGAACGTGTCGAGCACCAGCGCGTGCCGCACGAAAAACTCGTCCTGGAATTCCTTCACGATGGCCCGTCCCGTTTTCGCCCAGCTTCGCCAGTGGATGTGCCGCACCGGATCGCCGTGCCGGTAGTCGCGCAACGACATGAACTCCTCCGATCGCCCGACCGAACCGGCCAGCGCCACGCCGCCCGGCTGATACCGCCGCGCGCCCGGCAAGACTTGCGGCGGAAGCGGGTAGCGCGTGGGTAGGATCAAGACCGTCTGCGGCAGACGCACGCGGAGAAAAGAGCGGAACAATCCAAACGGATCGCACCGTGCGACCACGACGCCGTGAAAGCGCAACACGCCGCGCCGCAGCGGAAGCATCTCCACCATTACGCCCGCCGCACTGCCCGCCCGGAGCGGCGGAATTGCACACGCGGAAACTTTGTCCACGATTCGGCGTGTGCGGGCGGGTGAACGCTTCGAGATCGTCAGCCAACGCGTGCGGACCAGCAGGTCCGCGCGCGGCGGGTTTCGCGTGGCGATCTCCGCCGCGATGAACTCCGCCTGCGTGGGTCGCGGGTCCGCGAGTTCCTCGATCAATTCCAACCCGGCCTGCGGCCGGTCGGTCCGGTTGCGGATGCTGATGCGGTAACGAAGCGGCACACCGGCCGTCCCGAGGCGCGGCAGCGAGCGCTCGATCTCGAACCGTCCGCGAAACCGCAGGCTCGCAAGCAGCGCCACCAGCAGCAGCGCCGCGAGCAGTGTGAACACCTGGAACGCCATCGTCTGCGTGACATCACTGCCGAGGATCATGCTCACGAGCAAACCCGCCGCGACCGCAATGCCCGCCGTGGTGAAGCGCCGGCGGAACCAATGTTCGACGCCGGTCGCGAACCGGTAGGAGCGGTAGAAAAGTTTGTGCAGCAGCAGCATGACGCTCACGCCGGCACGGGCGTCTGTTTCAGGATCTCCTCCACCACTCCCCGCGCCGTCAGACCGCTGAAGCGCGCCTGCGGTTCCATCACCAGCCGGTGCGCGATGACGGGCACCGCCATTTCCTGCACCTGCTCGGGACCAGCGAACTCCTGGCCGTCGAACAGCGCGAGCGCCTGCGCCATCTTCATCAGCGCGAGGGACGCGCGCGGACTGGCGCCAAGTTGCACGCCCTTGGCGGTGCGCGTGGCCGCCGCGAGGTCCACCATGTAGCGTTTCAACTCCTCGCTCACCCGCACCTGCTTCACCGCGTGCTTGAGCGTGAGCGCCTCGGCGAGCGAGGCGCACGGCTTGATCCGCTCGAGCGGATGCTCCTGCGCCTGCGCGGTCAGGATGGCAACCTCTTCGGCGGCCGCCACGTAACCGAGCGTGAACTGCACCGCGAACCGGTCCATCTGCGCTTCCGGCAGCGGATACGTGCCGCGAAACTCGACGGGGTTCTGCGTCGCGATGACGAAGAACGGCTCGGTCAGCTCGCGCCGCTCGCCGTCCACGCTCACCTGCCCTTCGCCCATCGCTTCGAGCAGCGCCGACTGCGTGCGCGGCGAGGCGCGGTTGATTTCGTCGGCGAGCAGGATGTTCGCGAACACCGGGCCCGCGTGAAAGTGAAACGCCTGATCTCTTTGGTTGAAGACTGACACGCCCAAAATGTCCGACGGCAGCAAATCAGGAGTAAACTGCACGCGCTTGAACTGCGCATCAATCGAGCGCGCCACCGCCTTGGCGAGCGTGGTCTTGCCCGTGCCGGGAAAATCCTCCAGCAGCACATGGCCGCCGCTGGCGAATGCCGCGAGCAGCTTGCGCACGGACGCGTGCTGCCCGCGCATCACGAGTTCGACGTTGGCCGCGATCCGGTGGAAGACGTCACGGGCGAGGGCGAGTTCGTTGGTCATGGTTGGTGCGCGAAGCAGAGCCGATTCCTGGTCAAATGCCAAGCGTGGTGGCTCCGAGCGTGTCCCCGTTGTGCTTCAATGGAATTGAAACACGGCGGATCGGAGAAAGTTTCGCCGCGGATTTTCGGCGACACCAGATTGACGGCGGCATGGCGGCTGCCACGGGCCGCGCCTTCATTCGCCGAGCAGCTTCGCCAGCTTCGGCTCCGACTTGCGCAACTCCGCCGCGATGAGTCCGGCCATGACCTCGGCGCCCTTGGGCGAGAGGTGCGTGTGGTCCGGCTTGCCGTCCTTGGTTTTGGGATCAAACGGCGCGCTTCCTTCGGGCCCGACCTTCTCCAGCAGTTCGATGCTGCGCGCGAACAAATCCACGAGCGGAACTTTTTTCTCGGCCGCCACCTTTCGCGCCGCCTCGGCCCACGGCGCGAGTTCGCCGCGGATTCTGCCCTTGTCGAAAGTCCGCCGCGCCATCGAGGTGACGAGGATCGGAGTCGCGCCAATCGCCCGCGCCTCGTCCACGAAGCGCGCGAGGTTCTCGCGGTAGGTCGTGTTCGGATCGGTCTCGCGGTTCGCGCCTTTGCCGGGCATGTCGTTGTGACCAAACTGAATCAGGACGTAGTCCGGCTTGGCGGCGAGCACCTTCGCCCAGTTGCCACTGTCACGAAAACTTTTCGAGCTTTGCCCGCCGCGCGCGAACTGGAGGCACTCGGCGCGCGGACCGAGCAACTTCTCGAACGCCGCGCCCCAACCGGAGTTCGTCGTCACCGTCGAGTCGCCCGCGAGCGCGACGCGAATCTTCGTGGCGACCTTGGCGTCCGCCGCCAGTCCGGCTGAAACGCCGAGCCAGCCGGTCATGAATACGAAAGCAAGCCAGGCAATTGCGTTTCGATTTCGATTTGAGCGAAGCGAGAGCATGACCTTTGGAAAAGAACGCAGCGCTTACCGCGACGCGACGCGCTCGGTGATTTCCTTCGCGTTGGTGCGCAACACCTCCAGGCCGCAAAGGAGCGGTTGGTGCGCGGCGTCGGCTACGTTCGCCGAGGCGAGTTCGAGCAGGAGATTGTCGGTGACGGCGATGTCGTGGAATTCGACCATGTGGGCGCGCTGTGCGCCGCCGGCTTTCGCGACGAGGTCAAAACGTTTCGCCACCGTTTTGCCCTGGAGCAGGATGTCGAAAACACGCTGGCCGGGTTGGTCCTTTTCCAACGAGGCGAAGTAAAGGCGCACGGTGTAGGTCGCCGGAGCCTGGCCCTTGCCAATGAGTGGAATCTCGGTGCGCGTCAACCCGCGTGCGCCGGAGGAGAAAACCCACGGGGCGTCGGTGTTGGCGACCGGGAAGGATTTTTCATTGAAGCTGTAAAAGCTTCCACCCGCCGCGAAGTTCGTTTTGAGATCGAGCGGGAGGTCAATGCCCGGCCGCGACGACGGGCGCGGGTAGCTGAGCCAGAGCTTGCCGTGCGCATCGCGACGGTCGCCGGGCGCGCCGAGGTTCAGCGCCATGTGCTGCACGGGCAGCGTCGCGCCGCTCGCACTATAGACGCCCCATTCCATCCGATGATCGCGCGGCTCGAAGACGACAGTCACCGCGATGGAGAAGAGGCACACGCAACCGGCGCTCGCCTCGGGGATCATCACGAGGCCGTTGGCGGGAATGGTGTTGATCCAGCAGCCGAGGCGGTGTCCGGCGAAATGTTCGGTGCCCTCGTCCTGGTCGCGGTTGTAGTAGGCGGTGAACTTCGAGCGGAAGAACATCATGTTCGGCGTGGCCGAGATCGCGCCGCAATGGTGGCCGGGCCGCGCGAACATCCACGGCGTCTGCTCGCCGGTGAGCGGGTGCGTGCGCATCTTCTGGTTGCCGGTGTAGAGATCGTAGCTCCACGGCTCGGCGATGATTTCGTTGTCAATGATGATCGGGCGATGACGGTAGTTCGCGTCCTTCGCCCAAAGCTTCTCACCGGCGATCGCATCGAGCACCACGAGGCGGCGGCGCTTGAACTCGCCTTCGAGGAACTGCGTCCAGTAGTGGCCGTTGGCATTCGCGCCGCCGAGGACGAGGTGATTGTTGTGATAAATCATCGTGAGGCTGCCGCCGCCGATGCCGATCTCGCTGCAATCGGTCACGTCCACGGGCTTGGCCCACTGTTGCGCGCCGGTGCGGGCGTTAAGCGACACGGCGAGGCGCAGGTCGAGCTTTTTCTGGCGCGCCTCGGCAAACTGGAGCGCTTCGCCAGTCAGCTTCTTCAACTCGGTCTTGTCCTGCCGGAGCATTTCCTCGCGCTGCTCCGTCGTGAGCGAGCTATCAATGAAGAAAATGCGGCCATCGCCGACCGCCATCGAGACGTGCGAAATGCTTTTGCCCTGGTAGGTCCAGAGCAGCTTGCCGTTGTTCACGTCGTAAGCGAAGACGCGGTCGGTTGACATAGTCGTAATTTTCCCGCGACGTTTTTTTTCCGCGACGACCTCCGGACGCTCGGTGGCGGTGCCGAAGACAATGCCATCAATGTAGGCGATGTAACTCCACTGGCGCTTCTCCGTGTCCGAACCGGGCACGACGTAGGTGCGGCGCACCTGACCGCTGGCCGCGTCAATGTGAACGCACTTTTCTTCGACGACCATGAAGAGGCTGTCGTCGTTCGCGGCCATGTTGCCCGGTTCGTGCGCGGCCTTGAGGCCGTCGCGGATCGCGCCCGGATTTTCCAACTCCCAGAGAAACTGGCCGTTGTAGGCGTCGTAAGCCATCACGCTCGTGTCGCCCTGGATGAAGAGGCGGCCGTTCACCGAGATCGGGCCCACGGCACCGGCGTGGCGATTGACCATCTTGCCGGGGCCGGGGTCGCCATACCACAGCACGCTCAAGCCGCCCTTTATGCGCTCGTCCTCGTTGCTCGAAGTGTTCGCGGCGTTGCCGTATTGATGCGACCAATCGCCCGCGCCGGGCAGCTTGGCGCGAATCAGGCGCGACCAATTGCCGGAGGTTTCGATCTTCGCTTTTTCGTCCGTGAGTTTCGTCGCGGCGAGCCACGCGGGAATGGACTGCCTCGCCTTCGACTTCACGGAATCCGGAGCGCCGTCCGGCACACCGAAGCAAATCGTGCCGCCGATGGGTTTGAGATTGCGCGCGACTTCGGCGGGAATGCCGGGAACCTCGCCCGTTAACAGCACGCTGTCCGACACGATGAGGTTCGCGAAGTAACTCGCGTAAGGGACCACCGAGAGGTCGAGGTGATCCATCGTGACGCGCGCGCCGTAGAGCCCGCTCTTGAGCAACGCCTCGCGCGACGACTTCACCTTCTGCGCGTCCGACTCGACCCCGAAGATGATCAACTCGCTGCGCTTCGCCAGTTCGTAGGCGAGCCGGCCCTGCTCGCTGCCGATCACGAGGCAGAAGCCGCGCTTGATGCCGGTCTGCTTGAGAATTGATTCCGCTGCGGAAGCATAGAGCTCGGAAAGTTTGTCCTTGGGATACGGATCAACTGGCGCAGGCGTCGTGCTCGTGACCGCGGGCAGCGACGTGCGGCTCGAATCGGCGAACGTGTAAACTTTTCCCGCTGTCGTGCTGACGACGAGATGGCCATTGGCCACCGCGAGACCGCGCGCGTCGCCCTCGACCGTCGCCTTCCAAACCGGCTTGCCCGACTCCGCGTCAAAGCAAACCACCTCGCCCTGCCCGCCGGCGACGAGCGTCTTGCCCGCGAGAATCAACGCCGATTCATGCGGCGACGGCGCGCGCCACTTCACGCCGATGGCGGAATCGGCAGCCAGGTCCTTTTGCAACGCGTCGAGTTTGTCCTTCTTCTTCTGATAGTCCGCGCGATTCGGCTCATAGCGCCCACCAGCCTTGGTGAGTGCCTTCTCGGCCAGTGCCACGGAGGACTGAGCCGACTTGTATTCGGACGTTCCGGTTTTGCCCGCGGTCTCCAGGGCCTTGAGTCCGCTCTGCGCGTCCTTCAGTTCCGACTCGGCGGCCTGCACCTTTTTCAATTCCGTCAGCGCCGCGTGCTTCTTGAGGTCGGCACTGAGCTTCGACATTTCCATCTCGACCTTGTGCCGCGCGCGAGTGCCCTCGGCGTGACGGAGGCGATCCACGGCGACGATCTCCTTGCCGTTGGCGAGGTAGCCCATGTCGCCCGCGAGCGTCATCTGCCGGCCCGCGAACCAGCCGAAGCCGGTTTTGCCCTTCTGCTGATCCATCGCGAGGATGTGATGCTCGCCCACGGCGTAAATCTGGTCGTCCGCCAGCAGCGCCTGCGTGCCGCCGATCTGCCCGCCCGCATCGGCCCGCCAGCCGGGCGCGGGCTTGTTGAAGTATTCGCCGGTGGCGCGATTGAACGACGCGGCCAAGGAACGGCCCGACGGCACGAACAAAATTTCCTTGGTCGCGAGCAGGTAGCCCTGTGGCGAAAGGTCATCGCGTCCGGCATCCGTCTGGCTGATGGCGTCGTTCTTCCAAATCACTTTCCCGGTCGCGGCCTCGACGGCGTAGAGGAAAATATTTTCGTGAGGAAAAACTCCCGCGCCGAAATACGCGATGCCGCCATCCACGAGCACGCCCGTGCGCACGGGCCAGCGCGAGATCATCCGGCCGCGCGCGAGGATGCGCTCGTCGTTCGGACCGGCGCGGAGTTTCCACACCAGCTTGCCGCTCGCCGCGTCGAGGCAATACGCGTAGCCGTCGTCCGAGCCGACGAACAATTTCCCATCGGCAACCATCGGCGCGAGGCGAATGGGTGCGTCAGTGAAGAACGTCCACTCGTCGCGGCCCGTCAGGAGGTTGCGGCAATAGACGCGGCCATCCACCGACGAGCCGAAGAAGACGCGCTCACCGGCGATCGCCACGTGAAACACGTCGTCGAAACGGATGCGGTTGCGGAGTTCCTTGCCCTCGAAAAGTTTTCCGTCCTCGCCGGCCCAAGCCATCTGCGGCGCGGTGGGCGACTCGTAGGTCCAGCGCTTCACGAGCGGCGCGGCGAGCGTCTCCGGCGTGTAGCCGACGCGGGTGGAATCGTGCAGATACGTCGGCCAGTCGGCGCGAGCGGCGGCGGCGGCGAAGCAAAGCAGCGCGACTGGAAGGAAAAATTGTTTGATGGAGTTCATGGCCAAGTTTGACAGCGACGGTGTCCGACGGTGATGGGCGATGTGTTGTTGTCCCAAGAAAGCAGCGGACCAGCAATCGAATACTTTCCACGCGGCACTCATCCGATAAGCTCACGCCATGTTCCGCCGCACATCACTCGCACGCTGGCTCCTGAGCCTCGGTGCTGTGCTGTGCGCCGTGTCGGTGTGGGCGTGCTCAGTGCCGGTGTTCCGTTATGCATTGGAGCATTGGACGGGCGATCCGTTCCAAGCCTTCGTTTTTCATCGCGGCCCGCTCACCGAGTCGCAACAGGCCACTGCCCGCGACCTCGGCCCCGACGGCTTAGCCGGCAAAGTGCGCGCGAACCTTTCCGTCCGCACCGTTGATCTCAACCGGAACCCACCGCCGGAGTTATCCGAACTCTCGCGAACAGTGGAGATCGGTGCACTCCCGTGGCTCGTGGTGAAATTTCCCGCCAGCTCGCGCCTCAAGAGCGCCGTGTGGTCCGGACCGCTTAGCGCAGAGAGCGTCGGACTGCTTCTCGACTCGCCGGCGCGCAAGGAAATCGTCCAGTGCCTCGGCGACGGCCAGAGCGCCGTGTGGCTGTTGCTCGAAAGCGGTGATGACGCGAAAGACTCGGCCGCCGCCGCGCTGCTCAACGAGCGGCTGAAATATCTCGCGGCCAACCTTCAGCTTCCGAAACTCGAAGCGCAGGACATCGCCAATGGACTCGTCTCCGTCGGCCAGGAGGGTCTGCGGCTCGAATTTTCCCAGCTCCGCATTTCGCGCGACGACCCGCGGGAGAGCGCCTTCGTTCGGATGCTGCTCGGTGCCGAGGCCGACCTCGCGAACACGAAGTCACCCATCGTCTTTCCCGTCTTCGGCCAGGGCCGCGCGCTCTACGCACTCGTCGGTGAAGGCATCAAGCGCGAGACGATTGATCAGGCGGCGATGTTCCTCATCGGCAAATGTTCGTGCCAGGTGAAGGAACAAAACCCCGGCATCGATCTCCTCCTCGCCGCGGATTGGAAGGGCCTGATCAAGGCCCAGTCCGGCGGCATCCCCGACCTGCCGACGATGGCGGACCTGACCAAGTCAAAGCCTGTCACGGTGACCGTCTCCGGCGGGGAGAGCAACGGTCCGGGGCGGACTTCAGCCCATCTCAAGCTGAACAACCTCATGATCGCCGGCGGCCTGATCCTCGCGATCCTTGTTGGCGCCGGCATCTTCCGGCTGCGTAAAAAACGGTCGTGACGCGGCTCGGAAACGCGGGGCACCGACGGGGTCTCACGATTCCTCCGCCACGACCCGCACCGCCGCGATCAACGAGTTTACCCGGGTTGCCATCGGAAAATCGGACGGCGCCTCCAGCGTGTAGCTCAGCCTCGTCTTATGGGTGAAAAGGTAGAATGCCTCCGGCCATTGTGGGCGCGAGCGCGGATCGGAACTCGGATGAATGATGCCGCCGCTCGCCGGACGCCCCTCGATGATTTCCGCGCGATCAATCGGGCAGATTTTTTCCACGGCCGAAATCATTCGCGCCGCGTGCGAAGGCAAGCCGTCGGGATTCAGCTCGTAAAGGTAGAACCCGTGCGACTCCCAGTCCTCGTGCAGGCACAGCGCGACTTCGAATGACGGCTGGCGGTCGAGCCACTCGATGTGCGCACGCGTCTCGACCGCCTCACGATGGAGATACTGGCGGTTGAGGTCCACACCGTCGCGATTCTCGCGGGTGTTGCGCGCGAGGCCGGTCGGGTTCAAGCACGGGCAAAGCCAAACATCGAGGCCGGCGGATCAACGATGGTCCAGAAGGAGTTGGAGAACGGCGAGCGGCCCGGCGGGCTCGTCGCCGTGGATGCCGGTGGAAATATATATGCGCCGTCGCGCCGTCCCGAAAGTCTGGCGCAACGCGATCAGGTGAAGTCCGTCCGCGTCGAGAAAGCGCTCCTCACGCCAGCCGCGCGCGTGAGCGGCGGAGTCCAGTTCGCGGAAAAACTTCTCCACGTCGAGCGGCTCGCCCTGGTAGCGGCCGTGATTGCGTCCGAGTTTCTGCACACGCAGAAGCTAGGTTTCTGCGACGCCGCTGACAAGGCAGGCATTTCCACTGGCGTGCCCGGCGGGTTTGCCTAAGCTTCCGTCGCCGCCATGATTTGGGACCTCCACTGCCATTTGTCCGGCGTTGACGGGAAAACTCCCGAGGAACGCATGGGCCAGCTCATCGCCATCGCCGACCGCATGGGCATCGAGCGGCTGTGCGTTTACATGGGTATGCCGTGGTCGCTCGATCCGTCGCCGGAAACCTTGCGGAAGGAAAACGACCAGGTGCTCCAGGCCATCGGCAAATTTCCGAAGCGCACCTTTGGTTTCGTTTATCTGAACCCGAAACACATCGAGGCCTCGCTCGCCGAACTCGATCGCTGCGTCGCCCGCGGTCCGATGGTCGGAGTGAAACTGTGGGTCGCGCAACATTGCTCCGTGCCGGAACTCGACCCTATCATCAAGCGCGCCGCCGAACTAAAGGCCGTCATCTTTCAACACACGTGGTTCAACGCCACCGGCAACAAGCCCGGCGAATCCACGCCGCTCGATATTGTCGAACTCGCCCGCCGACATCCGACCGTGCCGCTGATCTGCGGCCACACGGGCGGCGATTGGGAACTCGGCATCCGCGCGATCCGCGGTCAGAAAAATCTCTACGCCGACCTCGCAGGCTCCGAACCGGTCGCCGGCTACACCGAAATGGCTGTGCGCGAACTCGGCGCCGAGCGGGTCAGCTACGGCAGCGACGCCGGCGGCCGCAGCTTCTCCTCGCAACTCGCGAAAGTTTTTGGCGCGAACATTCCCGAGTCCGCCAAGAAGCTCATCCTCGGCGAAAACCTCAAGCGCCTCATGATGCCTATTCTCAAAGCGAAAGGGATCAAGGCATGAACCAGCCGAACGCTGTAGCCGCAAGTTTTCGCTTGGGCGGACCGACGACGGCCCTCGCTCGCCTGAACCGCCGTGAGTTTATCGCCGCAACGGCCGCGGTCGCAGTTGCGTCGTCAATCACGACGGACGCCGCCGAGACCAAATCCCCCGCGCTCATCGACACCAATGTCTCGCTCTCCCGCTGGCCGTTCCGCCGCTGCCCGCTCGACGATACGCCATCGCTCGTCGCGAAACTTCGCGGGCACAACGTCACGCAGGCGTGGGCCGGCACCTTCGACGCGCTGCTGCACAAAGACCTTTCCTCCGCCAACGCCCGCCTTGCCGACGAATGCCGCCGCCACGGCAAAGGCATTCTCGTTCCCATCGGCGCGCTCAATCCCACTCTGCCCAACTGGGAGGAAGACCTCCGCCGCTGCGCTGAGCAGCACAAGATGCCCGGCGTCCGGCTGCACCCGAATTTTCACGGCTACAAACTCGACGACCCGCTCTTCGAGCGCGCGCTCGTCGCCGCGACGGAGCGCCGGCTGCTCGTGCAGATTTCGCTCGGCGAGGAAGATGACCGCACGCAATCGGCGCTCGCCAAGGCGCCCTCCGCCGATGCCGCGCCGCTGGCCGCCATCTTGAAGCAATTCCCGAAGGCCCGCGTGCAGGTGCTCAACGCCTTCCGCACCTTGCGAGGCAAACCCGTGCTCGACCTCGCCGCGGTCGGCGCGCGGTTTGAAATCGCGACGCTTGAGATCGTCGCGGGCGTCGGCGAGTTACTGAAACAGATTCCGCCCGACCGCCTTTGCTTCGGCTCGCACGCGCCGTTTTACTATTTTGAATCCGCAAAGTTGAAACTTCAGGAGTCCGATCTCACCCCCGCCCAACTCGCCGCCCTCTCGCATGACAACGCCCGCAAGCTCCTCACCGTGTAGCAGCAGACGTCAGAAGGCTCTGACTTTCTTCCTCATCGGCTTCGTGAGCCTCCTCACGTCGGCTTCCACCCGCGGCGAGACCGCACCCGAAATTTCGTGGGCCGTCCAGGCCGGTGGCGCGAAGCACGACAAGACGCGCGGACTTTGCACCGATGCAGCCGGAAACATCTACATGACCGGCGAGTATGGCGCGACGGCGACGTTCGGCGAGTTCACCGTGGATACGACAGGCGATTTGGATTTTTTTGTTGCGAAGTATTCGCCCGCGGGCAAGTGCCTCTGGGTTCGCACCGGCGGCGGCACGAAGATTGACCGCGGTTACGGCGTCGCCGTGGACGCGCAGGGAAATGTTTTTGCCACCGGCCATTGCCAGAGCACGAACGCGACATTCGACGGCACGACGATGCCGAACCACGGCGACTACGACCTTTTCGTCGTGAAGTATGACGCGAACGGCAAGCTGCTCTGGCTGCGCTCTGGCGGAGGCGCGGGCTACGATTTCGGCCACAGCATCGGCGTGGACAAGACGGGCAACTGCTACTTCACCGGCTCGTTCATCGGCAACTGCGAGTTCGCCGGCACTACGCTCACGAACACTCGCGGTGGACACGCGCTGCTCGGAAAACTCACACCCGCCGGCGACCTCGCGTGGCTTCGCGTGCCACACGGTCCCGGCAGCAGCACCGGTGGCCATCTCGGCGTGGATGCCGACGGCAACAGCGTCGTCGCCGGCACCATCGCGAGCATCGAGACGTTTGGCGACATCACATTGACCAACAAGGGCGGCCGTGAAGTGTGTGCGGTGAAATACGACACGACCGGAAAAGTTTTGTGGGCCTTCAAGGGAGATGGCTCGACGAACGCGATGTTTGCTTCAGTCGCGTTCGACGGTCGTGGCGACGTTTGCCTCTCTGGAATGTTCCAAGGCACACTCAAGCTCGGCGGCAAAACCGTCGAGAGCCACGGGATGAATGACCTGCTCGTCGCCAAGCTCGACGCGCACGGAAAGCTGCGCTGGTTCCACACGGGCGGCGGCAAGGGCATCGATTACGCGCTGTGCATTGCCGCCGATGCCGCGGGCAACTGCTACGCCACCGGGGAGTTCACCGGCGCCGCAGAAATCGCCGGCACGCCTGTCACCGCCGTCGGCACGCGCGATCTCTATGTCGCGAAGTTCGATGACTCAGGCGCGCTGCGCTGGCTGCGCACTGCCGGCGGCGATCGCGGCAGCCTTGCCTACTGCGTGGCGCTCGACCGGCGCGGAAACATTTTCATCTCGGGCGCGTTCGATGGCTCCGCCACCTACGGCAAAACAAAACTCACCAGCAAAGGCAGCAACGACATCCTGTTGCTCAAACTCGGCCGATGAAAATGGGCGCCCTTTCTTCACCCGGTAGCAGCCGACGTAAGGAGGCTCTGACTTTCCTCGCTTTCATAGTGAGCCTCCTCACTTCGGCTGCTACCAGTTCACTCGCCGCCGAACCCACCGCCGCGCCCGCGAAGCCGCTCACGGAAAAGCTCCCCCGCATTCCTTCCAAGTCCGCCGCGGAGGAAGCGAAGACCTTCCGCGCGCTCGATGGCTTCCGCATGGACCTGCTCGCCGCCGAGCCGCTCGTCGCGAGTCCGGTGGCGATGACCTACGACGAGAACGGTCGCGCCTACGTCTGCGAGATGCGCGATTACCCTTACACCGACAAGGCGCACCACAAACCCAATCAGGAGAATCCGACAGACAGTCCCATCGGTCGCATTCGTCTCATCGAAGACACCAATGGCGACGGGAAGTTCGACAAGTCCACCGTATTCGCCGAAGGACTCTCGTGGCCCACCGGGGTCGCGTGCTGGAAGGGCGGCGTGTTCGTCGCGGCCACGCCGGACATCTGGTATCTCAAGGACACCGACGGCGATGGCAAGGCCGACGTGCGCATCAAGGTCTTCACCGGCTTCCGCAAGCTCAACGTGCAGGCCGTGATGAACAACCTCGTCTGGGCGCTCGACAACCACATCCACGGCGCCGGCGGCAGCAACGGCGGACAAATCCGCCCCGGCGAAAAGCCCGACGCGAAGCCGTTCGTGATGACGCGCAATGATTTTCGCTTCGACCCCGTGACCGAACAAATGGAGTTGCTCTCTGGCGGCGCACGCTTCGGTGGCTCGTTCGACGATTGGGGCAACCGTTTCCTCTGCAACATCCGCAATCCCGCGCAGCACATCGTCCTGCCGCAGCGTTATCTCGCGCGCAATCCCTACCTCGCCGCGCACAGCCCGCTCAACGACATGGCCGAGTCCGGCGACCAGTTGCCGGTGTATGCGATTTCGCAACCCGAGCCGTGGCGCGTGCTGCGCGCGAAGCGCTGGGCCGGCGAGCGCGACATCGTGATGCCCCGCAGCGAACTTGTCGGCGCGGGCGTCGTCACCGCGTCGAGCGGCGTTACCAGCTACCGCGGCGCGGCGTATCCGGAAAAATATCGCGGCAATGTGTTCGTCTGTGAGTGCGCCGGAAATCTTTTCTACCGCCTCGCACTCACGCCCGACGGCCCGACCTTCAAGGCCAAACGCGTGGACGGCAAAACCGAGATGGTCGCCTCGACGGACAATTGGTTTCGCCCCGTGAACTTCGTCAACGCGCCTGACGGCACGCTGCACGTGCTGGACATGTATCGCGAAAACATCGAGCACCCGTGGAGCATCCCCGACGACATCCACGCCGCAGTGGACCTCGAAGCCGGCCGCGACCTGGGCCGCCTCTGGCGATTGACGCCGCTGGATTTCAAACCATCGAAGCCACCACGCCTCGGCAGCGCGAGCACCGCCGAACTCGTCGCGACGCTGGAGAACCCGAACTCGTGGTGGCGCGAGACTGCGCAACGTCTCCTCTTCGAGCGGCAGGACAAGTCCGCCGCCCCCGCGTTGCACAACTTGGTGAAGAAAAGCAAATCACCCCAAACCCGCCTCCACGCGCTGTGGACACTCGATGGCCTGAACGAACTCACGGACGACGACGCGCTTACCGGGCTGAAAGACAAAGCCCCCGGCGTGCGCGAGAACGCGCTACGCCTCGCCGAGCCGCGGCTCGTCCTCTTAGCTGGTAGCAGCCGACGTGAGGAGGCTCTAACTTCTCCACCTGAAAAAGTGAGCCTCCTTACGTCGGCTGCTACCTCCGCCAAGACGAAGCCTTCCCGTTCGCAAAAGAATCCCCTGCTCGACCGGATCCTCCAACTCGCCAACGAATCCGACCCACGCGTCCGGCTTCAAGTCGCCTTCACACTCGGCGAACTTTCCGACCCGCGCGCGCTGCCGGCGCTCGAAGGCATGATTCGCAGACACGCCGAAGACCCGTGGCTGCGCACGGCCGTGCTGAGTTCCGTCGCGAACACCGGCGACGAGCTTTTGGTCCGCCTGCTGAAAGGAAACTTCAACCGCAGCAAACGCCACGAGCCATTCCTCATCGAACTCGCGCAGATGATTGGCGCGCGCGGCAAGCCGGAGGAACTCCAGCGCGTGTTCGCCGCGCTCGGCGGGACAACTCCGCAGTCAAAACAAGGCGAGCGCACAGTGCTCGCCGCCATCGCCGACGGACTCAAGCGTTCCGGCAAAAGCCTCCGCCGCGCCACGACCGAGCCGGAGAGCCGCCAGCGCATCAACGCGCTCCTCATGCAGACCGAGCAGGACGCGATGTCCGAAACGCAATCGCCCTCGGCACGCGCCGCCGCGATTCAGTTCCTCGCCTATGATGATTTCCAAAACGTGCGCGACGCGCTCGCACTCCTGCTCAACCCGAAGCAGCCGCAGGAAATCCAGCGCGCCGCCATCGCCACCACCGGCAGCTTCACCGCGCCCGACACCGCGCCGATGCTGCTCAAGCATTGGCGCGCGCAGACGCCCGCGCTCCGCTCGGAGGTCGTGCTCGCGATGCTCGGCGGGCGCGCGCGTGTGCTGCCGCTGCTGCAAGCCATCGAGCGCGGCGAGATTCCCGCGAACCAGATTCCCTTCGCCAAACGCGCCACGCTCCTCCGCAGCACGGACGCGAAGGTGAAGGAACTTGCCACCAAACTGTTCAGCGACTCCGCCCCCGGCTCACGCAAGGAAATCGTCGCGAAGTATCAGCCCGCGCTCTCGATGAAAGGCGATGCCGCGCGCGGAAAGAAAATCTTCGAGGCCACGTGCGCAACCTGTCATCGCGCCGGGGACATCGGCAAGGACGTCGGCCCAAATCTCGCGACCATCCGCGCGTGGAATCCCGACCAGGTGCTCATCAACATCCTCGACCCGAACCGCGAGGTCGCGCCGAACTTCATGAGCTACACCGTCGAGACGAAGGACGGCCGCACGCTCGACGGACTCATCGCCGAGGAAAGCGCCGCGAGCCTCACGCTCAAGCGCGCCGAAGGATTGACCGACACCATCCTCCGCCGCGACATCGCAAGCCTCACCGGCTCCGGCCTCTCGCTGATGCCCGAGGGCGTGGAAGCCGCGGTGAGCGTCGAGCAGATGGCGGACTTGATCGCCTTCCTGCTTGCCAGTCCGTAGCCGCGGCGGATACTCGGCGGCGATGATTTCCCGGCTTCCGAGTTTCGCAGCGTTCATCGGGGTCTGGATGCTCCTGATGCTTGCGTCCGGAGCGGCACGCGCGGAGGTCGTGTTTCAGGACACGTTCACCGGTCCGGCGGGAAGTATCACCAACAGCGCGCCGGAGATTGACCTGCTTCGCAAAGGCTGGCTGGTCGCCGGCGGCACGAATGCGCCCTCGCTTTCAGGCGACGGAACAATGGTCAGTCCCGCCGCGACGAATGATCACTTCGCCGCCATCAACCTGCTTCCCGTCGGGCCACAGGCGGTGATTTCCATCCGGGCGAACGTCGAGGTCGGCCGGGGCAACACCAACTGGATCGCGCTCGGATTCGGCGATGGCGTGCATGCGCTGCAAAGCAATCAATCGGGCCCGACGATCCAGTTGAACGGCGCAGGGCAGGCAAGACTCTTCGCGGGATCGGGCCTCGGTGCCAGCACACTCTACACCGTGACCAACGACGCACGGTTGCTGACGCTGGAGTTCATTTACGACTCGGCGAATTCCAACGCGACGCTGCTCGTGAACGGGCAGACCTTGTTCAACGCCGTGCCGGTCAGCCACAGCCTCGGCACGCCGGCGCGCGAATTCGTCATCGTCCAGTTCTCGGATGGCGCGACGGGCACCGCTGGGTTCGCCGTTCATGACGTGCTCGTGGACTGGATGCCGCGACCACGGCCGCTGTTGTCGCTGCCGATCACGGATGTGCTGCTGGTCTCCTCCTACGGCGCGGTCACGAACGACAATCTGGACGACACGGTCGGCATTCAAAACGCGCTCAACGCCGCGAAGACGCTGGCGCAAACGCCGGGGAAATTTGTCGAGCTTCGATTTGAGCCGGGCGAATACACCATCGCCGCGCCCGGCACGAACGCACTGGCTTTGGGTGTCACCAACGTGCAGAACCTCTGGGTCAACGGCAACGGCGCGCAAATCCGCGTCACCAATCCGTCCATCGGTTTCCTCCTCCTGCGGCGCTGGACCAACTGCGTCATCGAGGGGTTCACGATTGATTACGATCCGCTCACTTGGGTCGAGGGCGACGTCATTCAGATCAACAGCAACGCATCCGGGACGAACATCGTCATTGATGTGCGCCCCGGCTTTCCCGCGCCAACCAACGACTACGTCGCCAACGCCAGCCAGCGCTACGGAACGCTCATCGAAACGAACATTCCCGGCCGCTGGCGGGAAAACAGTTACATAATCTACAACACCGGCGTCGCCACGTTGGTGGGCGGCTTCACGAACCGCTTCCAGATTCAGACTGATTCCGGCCGGATCGCCACGATTCACACGAATGATCTGTGGATTCAATACGCGCGCTACAACGGTTCGCCGCTTTTCCAACCCATCGAGTGCACGCGGCTGACGTTCAAGGGGCTCACCCACTACGCGGCATCGGCGGGAAGCATTGCCGGCCAGCTCAACTCCGACCTGGGCGTGATCAATTGCCAGGTGCGCATCAAGCCGGGCCGCTCCAAGAGCAGCAACGCCGACGGCGTGACCCCGCCCGGCTTCCGCGGCATGGCGCCGTGGATCGAGGGCTGCGTCTTCGAGGGGGTGGGCGACGACGTGATGAACTTACGCGCCGCGCCCTACGCCATTCTGCAAACCAACGTCGGTGGCCTGTCCAACGTTCTGCAGATGGCGCGCTTCGGCGGCGCGGTCACATCCGCCTTCACGTCGTTTGATTTCTACGCCGGCAACCGGCTGAGTTTCTTCGACCCGAGCAACGGCATCGTATCCACCAACGCTTTCATCACGAGTTACAACACGACCAACCAGACGGTGACGTTCGACCGGGGCATCTTCGGAGTCGTCACCGGCGCCACGCTTTCGGCGACGTGCATCTACAATGACACCCTCAATTCGTCCGCCGTGGTGGTGAGCAACCAGTTCCTTGGGTCGCGGCGCTACGGCGTCCTCTGCCGGATCAACAACTCGCTGATCGCCGGCAACACGTTCACCGGCCAGTTTGAAAGCGCGATCGCGATCCGGAACGACCACGCCACGTTCATTGAGGGCGGATTTCCGACCAACGTGCTGATCACGCGCAATGCCTTTTCCGAGGCGGGCAACGACTACGATTCCATCACGACCGCGTCCATCAGCAACGTTCCCGCCTACGCGACGATCAGTATCTTCAAAGCCAGGCTCACCAATGTTTACTTCGTCACCGGCGACCGCGAGTATCGCGACATTCGGATCATCGGAAACACGTTCGACCTTTGGCGGCGCGCGGCCATCCGCGTGATGAACGGCGATGGCGTGGAGGTGTCCGGCAACGTGTTCGGGGTGCCCAAGACGAACTTCGCCACGCCGTCGCCCGGACTGCGGATCGTGGAGTTTCAATACAGCGACAACCTCACGGTGATGAGCAACCAGGTCTGCACGCTTCTCGCGGGCACGACGCCGATCATCCTCTCGAACTGCACCGGCGTGGCGACCAACGCGGCGTTCTTCTGCGCGGGGAGCCCACCGATCATCACGACTCAGCCCGAGTCGCAGGCGATCCCGGCCGGCGGCGGCGCGCTGCTCACGGTGGCTACCACCGGCTTCGAGCCGCAGTGGATTCAGTGGAACTCCAACGCCACGCCGATCGCGGGCGCGACCAACCGCACGCTCGCGCTCAACGCCCTTTCCACGAACGCCGCCGGGCCGTATCAGGCCGTCATCAGCAATTTCTACGGCGCGACCTCGAGCGTCCCGGCGCAACTCACCGTGGTGGTTCCGCCCGTCGTGTCAGTTCTTCCCGCGAGCCAGACTGTAGCCGTGGGTTCAAACGTCCTGCTCAACGCCGCCGTCACCAGTGCGGTGCCCGCCGGATTCCAGTGGCAGTTCAACAGCGGCGATCTCGCGAACGAAACGAACTCAACCCTCGCCCGGCCGGGTATCACCACGAATCAGGGCGGCAATTATCGGGTCATTGCCGACAACCTCGCGGGCATCGTCACGAGCGCGGTGGCGACGGTGACCGTGCTCTTTCCGCCGGGCATCACGAACCAACCCGTCAGCATCAACGCCACGGCGGGCAATGAAGTGACGTTTGCCGCGACGGCCACCGGCAGCGGGCCGTTAAGCTACCAGTGGCGATTCAACGGCACGAACATCGCGGACGCGACGAACCAGACTTACTCCATCAGTGGCGTGCAGGCCGCGCAGGCCGGCTACTATTCGGTCGTGGTCAGCAACGCCGTCGGCTCCGCCCTCAGCGGATCGGCCGCGTTGTGGTTTGTCCTGCCGCAACTTTTCACCACCGCCGAATTGCTCGGCGGCGTGCGTCTCGATGCTCCCGTCGGCGCCAACTTCCTGGTGCAAGTCGCCACAAATCTCGCCGCGGTTTCCCCGTGGACCACGCTGACCAATTTCACCCTCACCACGAACTCCTACCCCGTGCAAGACGCGCAGTCGGCACAGAAACCGGTGCGCCTTTATCGCGTGATGCTTCAACCTTAGTCGGACTTGATTGCCCGCGTGCCCGGTTCACAATGACCCCATGTCCCGCTTCGCCATCAGCCTGCTATGGCTGCTGCCGGCCTTTTCGCTGGTCGCGCAATCGCTGACTCCCGTCGCTGCGGAAGGCCAGCCACTCGCGGCGAACGCGCAACGGCTCGTGCAGGCGCTGGATTTTCTCGGCGCACCGCTGCCGGAGGAAGTGCGGACGAAGTTGCAGGCGGCGGTCACCGCGCGTGACGCAGCGAAACTTCAGCAACTGCTCGATCCGCTCGTGCTGTGCGTCGTGGACATCAACCCCGAAGCCCGCGTGAAGGCGCAGCGGGGGCCGGCGAAGGCGCTGGTGCAGCAGGCGGGCTACACGCCGGTGCTCGTCAAGATCATCAATCACGGCGAGAGCATCGCGCGGCTGCGCATCTCGAGTCCGCAGGCCGGGCCGTCGTATGCGGGCGCGTCCAAGGGCAGCCTGGGGCGCGAGCAGCAACTGCATCTCGGAGAGAACGAGAACACCAATCAGACGCACCGCTTCCTCGAAATCGAAATGTTCAGCGCGCCGCCGATGACGCCAAACCTCAGCGGCCTCGAAGTCGAATACGCCATCGCGCTGATTTATTCGAGCGAGGCGGGCAAGCGCGAGGCGACGCTCGCGTTCGACATCGGCCAGGGGACGCAGGACCTCGGCTTCCGTGCGGAGGTGCCGGTGCTCCTTGACGTGCGCGCTGCGGTCGAGGTGAAACTCGACATCAAGGACTTCGACGGCGCGCCGACGACCGCGAGGCTGACGTTCTCCGATTCGCGCGGTCACGTCTTTCCGCCGCAGGCGCGACGGCTCTCGCCTGATTTCTTTTTCCAGAAGCACATCTACCGCGCCGACGGCGGCACGGTGCTGCTGCCGCCGGGTGAATTCACAATGGAGGCATCGCGCGGGCCGGAATACCACACGGTGAAACGCACGGTGAAGATCGCCGAAGCCAAAGAGGCGCGGCTCTCGGTGCAGCTCAAGCGCTGGTTCAACGCGGCGGATCACGGCTACTACAGCGGCGACCATCACATTCACGCCGCCGGTTGCGCGCACTACACGTCTCCCGACGAGGGAATGCCGCCGGAGCACATGTTCCAGCAGGTGAAGGGCGAAGGGTTGAACGTCGGCTCGGCGCTGCTGTGGGGTTATGGGTTCGATCATCAGCGGAGTTTTTTCCGCGCGCAGGTGGATCACCTGAGCGAGCCGCTCACGCTGATGAAATACGACGTGGAAGTGAGCGGCTTCGGCTCGGCGGCGCTCGGCCACATCTGCCTGCTGAACTTGCGTGACCTTGTCTATCCTGGCGCGGAAGGCATCAAGAACTGGCCGACGTGGACGACGCCCGCGCTGCGCTGGACCAAGCAACAGGGCGGCTTCACCGGCTACCCGCATTCCGGCAGCGGCATGCAGGTGACGCCCGCCACCGCGGCGAAGCGACTCCTCGCGCAGGCCGACGCGAACCAGGACGCGCGGCTCACGCGCGACGAAACAACGAACGTGCTGTTGCCCGAGCCGTTCGAGAGAATTGACGCGGACATGGATGGCGGACTGAACGAAGCCGAGCTGACCGCAAGCCTCGAGCGCGTGGTGGACCAACTGCCGAACGTCGCGATCCCCGACACGGGTGGACACGAGATTTTTGTCAGCACCGCGCTCGGCGCGTGCGATTTCATCAGCGCCATGGACACCGCGCGGCTGCTCGAATGGAACGCGTGGTATCACCTGATGAACTGCGGCTTCCCGCTCAAGGTCGCCGGCGAGACGGATTTCCCGTGCATGAGCGGCACGCGCGTCGGCCAGGGGCGCACCTACGTGAAGCTCGGACGGGTCGAGAAACTCGACTATGCGACGTGGTGCGAAGGACTCGCGCGCGGGCGCAGCTACGTGAGCGATGGCTACGCGCACGCCCCGGACTTCACCGTCGAGGGCAAACCTGCGGGCGAAGAAGTCCGCCTCGCGCAACCCGGCCGCGTGAAGGTGCAAGTGAAGGTGGCATTCAGTTCCGAGACGCCACTGGAAATCGCCTACGGTGGCGCGGTGCCCGTCACGGGCGCGCGGCTCGCCGGCGACACCGTGAACCTCCACGACACCACCGGCGCGCGGCCCTACGCTGGCGGCAAACGCAAGATCGAGTTGATCGTCAACGGCCGCCCGGTGGCCGCGCGCGAAGTGTCCGCGGACGATCAGTTGCACGAGGTCACCTTCACCGCCGACATCGCGCGCAGCAGTTGGGTCGCGGTGCGCCAATTCCCGCAGCTCCACTCCAATCCCGTCAATGTGCTCGTCGCTGGAAAACCGATCCGCGCGTCGCGCCAGAGCGCGCTCTGGTGCATCGCGTGTATTGACCAACTCTGGGCTTCTCGCCAGCAACGCATCGCCCCCGCCGAGCGTGACGAGGCGAAGCAAGCGTTCGAGGCGGCGAAGGAAATCTACCGGAAGATCGCGGCAGAGAGTCCGTAGAACTGAAAGGGTCAAACGAATGGGGTCAGACGAATACCGATTCTTCATTCGCGTGACCCCATTCGCTTGACACAAATTCCCCGGCGGTTTTACACCCGCTTTACATTTTCCGCGCGCGGGTTCATACGAGCTTTACGCACCCCGATGATTTTGCGGACGACCTCAACCGCCCACACGCCATGAAGACAAAACTTCTCCTCACTGCCGCGCTTCTCATCAACTTCGGCGCCAGCGTGTCCGCCGCGGAACCACGCCGCGAACTTCGCCCGCAGGAAAATGCCGCGCCGCGCTGGCCCATCGCCACGCCGTTCAACGAACTCGCCGCGCACATCGTCGGCGGCAAGGCGACGGTGGACGACAAGGCCGAGTTCAAAAAACTCGCTATCGCACTCAAGGAATCCGGCCGCGGCCCGTGGTGGGACCGCGTGCGTGTTGCCGAATCGAAGGACGGCCTGAACTTCACCGACCTCGACGTGACCGTGCTCGAAAAAGCCTCGGTGCCCGAAGCCGTCGTGGACGCGCAGGGGAACGTGTGGCTGTTCTTCGTGGACGGTGATTTGGACAAATGGGTCGAGCGCGTCGAGGCGGGCGGGCCGTTCAAGACGGGGCTGATGAGCCTGGGCGCGGCAAAGTCAGCAGACGGCATCCACTTCGAGCGCGTGGAGATGGAAATCAAAAACGTCAACGCCGGCAAGAACGTGGACCCGGACATCGTCGTCGCCGCGGACGGCACCTATCACCTCTACTACCTCGGCGTGCCCGCGAACGAACTTGCCGCCGACACGGCCGACCCGGCGCGCGCGCCCGGCCCGCACAAGTTTTTCCTCGCCACCTCGCACGACCTCATTCACTGGACACAACAAGGCGTCGCGTGGACCGGCCCACACGGCGGCGCGGACCCGGCGGTGTATCGCGACGCAAAACACTGGTTCATCCTCGGCGGCGGCGCGGGTCGCTCGGACGATGGCGGGAAAACTTTTCAGCCGATTCAAATGACGACCGGCCGCTGGGGCCAGCCGGATGTCGTCGCGTTCGAGGGCGGCTTCCGCGCATTTTACTCCACGCTCAACGGCATCCGCAGCGCCTTCTCGAAGGACGGCGTGAACTGGACGGACGAGGAAGGCGTGCGCGCCCGCGGCGGCGCCGACCCGAGCGTGGTGCGGATGAAAGACGGCTCGTGGCGGATGTATTACAAGGTGGGCGGGCGGCAGCCGAACGCTCCGCAGTTCGCTGGGACCGCCGGCGTCCCGCCGGCAGGTTCGTTCGGTGTCCCGGCTTCAGCCGGTCGGGATTCGGACGAGCCGCAGCGCCCAACTCGCACCCAAGCCAGACCGCCTGAAGGCGGGACTCCTAACGTCACCGCCGCAGGCACGCGCCCCCGGAACCTCCAACCTCCCGGCGGCGGCAGCACGCCGCGTGAGCACGAAGTCCACAGCGCCACGAGCAAGGACGGCCTGACGTGGATGCGCGACGCCGGCATCCGCCTCACGAGCGCATCGGTGCCGTGCGTCATCAACGACGGCGACAAGCGCATCCTGCTTTACGTCGTGCGTCCACCGGACGAACCCGGTGGCGTCGGCGGCGTGTCGTGCGCGATTTCGACCGACGGAACGAATTTCAAGATCGAGTCCGCCTTCCGCATCGAGGGCTTGAGCACGCTCACCGCCGCCGACCCGTCCATCGTGAAGGAGGGCGATGGAAAATTCCGCCTCTACTATCTCGCCTCGAATCATCGCGGCGATCCCGCTGCCGGCGAGAATCCGCACAAGATCAACTACGCGCTCTCCGACGACGGCATCCGCTTTCGCGAAGCGGGCACGGCCTTTACTTACGCCGACCTCGTGGATCCAGACGTGTTCCGCTTCAAAGGCCAGTGGTTCATGTATGTCTTCGGCAAAGGCGGCACGCTCATCGCCACCTCTGCCGACGGGAAAAAATTCTCCTACGTTAAGCCGATGTCGCCGACGGGATGGGGCACCGTTGCCCCGCTCGCGCTCGCGGACGGCCGCCTGCGCCTCTACGCCTTCGACCAGCGCACGCCCATTGGCAACACCGTCCGCAGTTTCATTTCAACGGACGGACTCAACTGGACCACCGAATCCGGTGACCGCCTGAAAGCAAATGCCGACGAGCAAATCACCGACCCATTCGTCATTCCGTGGCGCGGCGGCTACAAGATGTATTTCAAACACTCGCCCGCGCGGCGCAGTGAGTTCGGAGTCCCGGCTCCAGCCGGTCGGGGGGCGGGCATTCAGCAACCCAATCCGCGCAACGAACCCAGACCGCCTGAAGGCGGGACTCCAAACTTCAACGCCGACGGCCCGTGGAACCGCGACGTCATCGTCTGGCGCGTGAGCGCGAGCGGCGCGGTCGAGAAGGCCGCAACTTTCGAGCGCGCGGGTGTGCCGACCATCGCGCGGCTCAAGGACGGCCGGCTCATCGTCGCGCACCAGCATTTCCCGGAGAACGACGCGGCGAGCTTCGACAAGGTGGCGGTGCATTTCTCCAGCGACGACGGCAAGACATGGGGCGCGGCGCAAGTCATCCAAGTGGTGGGATTGCCGGAGAGGATGCGCTTTCCGTTCGACCCGACGCTCGTGCCGCTGCCCGACGGGCGCGTGCGGCTATATTTCACCGGCAATCTGCGGCGCGCCGCGAGCACGCCTGCGATTCACTCGGCCATCTCTCCCGACGGGGTGAACTACACTTACGAACCGGGCGCGCGCTTCGCCGTCGAGGGGCGCGCGGTGATTGATTGCGCGGTGGTCTTGCACGCTGGCGTGTTCCATCTCTTCGCACCGGACAATGGCGCCGGGCAAAATCCGGGGCAGCGTCCCGGCGATGAACCCGCGGCGGACCGCCCGCGGCAAGGCGTCGGCTATCACGCCACGAGCAAGGATGGGCTGAACTTCACGCGCGTGGACGATGTGAAAATGGACGGCCGCCGAAGCTGGCTCGGCAACGCGCAGTCCGACGGCAAGCTCATCACGTTCTACGGAACCGGCGAGGGCATGAGCACCGGCGCGACGACGGGTGGTCGTCCACGCGGCGGCTTCTGGATGGCCACGAGCACGGACGGAAAGGATTGGAAACAGATTGCCAATCCGCCCATCGGCGGCGGCGATCCCGGCGCAGTGAAGACGCGCGATGGCGGATTGCTCGTGGTCATCACGGGCGAGTCGGTGAGGAGCGTGACGCCGAGGAGCGCGGGCGGCCCGCCCGCCGAATCCTTCAACGACGCACCGCAGCGCGATTTCGCCGCTGCGGGCGGGCCGCCCGCGCTCCAGCCGCGCCGCGAGCAGTCCGGCCAGCGCGGGCCGGGCGGTCAGGTTCGCGTGGAGAAGGTTGATTCAAAATACAAAGCCGCACCCGGGGCCAAGCCCGGCTCGTTCGTCACCGGACAGGACGCGGACTTGATGCTCGCCGGTTTCGGCTTCAACAACTCCGGCGGCGCGCTGCACTTCAATCATCCCACCGGACTCGCGACCGACGGCAAGGCGCTGCTCATGACCGACCGCTGGAACAACCGCGTGCTCATCTGGAAATCCGCGCCCGCGAAAAACACGCCGCCCGACCTCGTGCTTGGCCAGCCGGATTTCACGCAGAACAATTCCGGCGCGGGCAAACATCAGATGAACTGGCCCGGCAACGTCGCCATCACGCCGGATGGGAAACGCATCGCCGTCACGGACACGGACAACGACCGCATCCTGATTTGGAATTCGTTTCCGACGAAGAATGGCGCGGGGGCGGACGTGGTGCTGGAACTCGCGCAGCTTTCGGAGCGGACATCGTTCGGAGGGACGAGCTACGCGAGTCCCCAATCAAAACCGCCAGAGAATCAAAGTGGGACTCGCGTAGCTCGTCTCTCCGAAGATCCCGGGGGTC
>JACQFS010000039.1 GCA_016199935.1 Verrucomicrobiota bacterium | reverse complement strand
GTGATCCAGCGCCGGAGCCGCGCCGAGGTAATCCACGATGGCCTTGAGTTCGGACGCGAAGACCAGCCGGCCGTTTTGGTGGTGCAGGTAAATCGGCTTCTTGCCGAAGCGGTCGCGGATCAGCCAGAGCCGGCCCGAGTCGCGGTGATAGATCGCGGCGGCGAACATGCCGTTGAGTTGCGGCAGCACGGCCGGCCCCCATTTCGCGAAGCCGAGCAGGAGCGTCTCGGTGTCCGAGTGGTCGGTTCGAAAGGTCGCGCCCTCCGCCGCCAGTCGGGCACGCAACTCGGCGTGGTTGTAGATCTCGCCGTTGAAGATGATCCACCAGCTTCCCGTGGCGTCGCTCATCGGCTGTCCACCGGTGGCGAGGTCGAGGATGGAAAGCCGGCGGTGACCGAAGCCGAGCTGCCACGGAGCTCCGGCGCGGCCGGGGAGAAATTCGCACGCGCGTCCGGGCACGGTGGCGGTCGCCACGTTGTCGAACATGAACCCGCTTGCATCCGGCCCGCGATGGCGCAGTTGGTCAGTCGCGCGCAGGACGCGCTGCGTTTCCATCTGCCGCCATTCGACCGCGCCGAAGATGCCGCACATGGGAGGTCAGTTGGCGGCGGGTTGATCGGCGTGGCCACGCGCCCAGGCCTCGGTGGTGCCCGCGGTGCCGACGAGTTGCAACCCCGCGTGTCGGAGCGCCGCGCGGCAAACGTCCGCCCGCGCGGCCCCCACGGCCCACTCGTGCTGCTCCACGATCACGAGGCGATACTCGCGCAACAGGTCGCCGGCGGCGGGCAGCGCCTCCACCTCGCTGCCCTCGATGTCCATGATCATCACGTTGAACGGCCCGTGGCGCTCGTGCAGTTCGCGCAGGGTCCGCCCCGGCACCGTCACCGCCTCGGCGGTCTGGCGCTGCGTGGTGCCGCCGACAATGAAGCGCGGGTGAAGGTAGAAGGTCACGGTGCGTTCCTGGCTGACGGCGCAGCCTTCGATGGCGAAGCCGGCGTGGTTGAGTTCGCGGTTGCGCT
Organism: Verrucomicrobiota bacterium; assembly: GCA_016199935.1. Taxonomy (GTDB): domain Bacteria; phylum Verrucomicrobiota; class Verrucomicrobiia; order Limisphaerales; family JACQFS01; genus JACQFS01. The sequence continues at coordinate 26,184 of JACQFS010000039.1, read as the reverse complement.
CGATGATGGAAATCAACTTCGGGTTGCCCTCGACGACGAGGTGCTTCGATTTGTCGGCGAGCAGCCGGTTGGTCACGCACGACACGATGCCGAGACAGCCGCCGAGTTCCAGCACGCGATCCTCGGGGCGGATGAGCCGGCGGACGAGTTCGCGTTCCTCCGTTTCGTAATCGCCCTTCCAGAAGCACGCGCGATAGGCGCGCGTCGTGAGCGCGCGGGGAATCTCAAAGACGCAGCCGTCTGCGTGGAAGCGTCCGCCGCCGAGATCGAAGAGCAATCCCTGGACGGGCTGCACGCAGCGCTCGCCGAAAATGCCCACCGCGCTGCCGAGCGGTTTGCGCACCGCATCCGGCAGGAGGCGACGGGCCAGAGCCTTGAGTTTGATGGACATGAAATCAGGGGGACGGAGTGCCGGCGGGTTCACGCCCGGCCGGGCGCGAGGATTTGTTCATACAGTGCCGCATACTTCCCGACCATTCTTTCAGCCGTCATTTCCTTTTCCAAGACGGATTTGGGTCCGCGCGCGGCAAACCTCCGCCGCAAGGCCTCGTCGCCGATGAGCCGGTCGAGCGCGGCGGCGAGTTGCCCGACGTTTGCGGGCTCCGCAAGCAGGCCGTTGTCGTCATGCTGGATCAGGTCGCGCATTCCCCCCGCGCGACTGGCGACACACGCGCAGCCGTGGAAAAGCGCCTCTTGCAGCGCGAGGCCCAGCCCCTCCATCAATGACGGCATCGCGAAAATCGCGGAGCTTCGGAGCAGCTCTTCCGCCTCGGCGTTGGAAACGCACTCCTGGAGCAGCACGCGCCCGCCGAGTTGGTGCGTCGCGATCAGACTTTTGATTTTTGCGGTCAGCCCGGCATCGGCGTGCCGGCCGGCCACGATGAGTTTCCAGTCCGAATGTTGCCGGGCGATCCGGGCGAAGGATTCGACCAGATACGTCTGCCCCTTGCGCGCGCCGATGGAGCCGAGGCAGAGAATCTGGTGCGAGCGCACGGGCGCTCCCGGCGGCGGCGCGCCGTGCAGCCGCGAGTGGTAAATCTGCCGGAAGCGTCCGCGCGCCGGCGGATACCAGCGGCGGAGGTTGGCGAGGTCGTTCTGCGAAACGGCCACCTCGCAAAAGCAGTGCGCCGTCACGAACTGCTTGCTCAGCCACGCCGCCGGCAGCAGCGCGAGTTTCACCGCGAGCGAACGCTGCGCCCCGCAGTAGCCGTCGAGGATCGAGAACGCCCCGTGGTTCGTGGACACGCACGCGATGCCGCGCCGCTTCGTGTGGACGATCGGGCAACGCCCGAACGCGCGGTTGCCCCAGCCGTAGTTGCCGCCGAAATGGAAATGCGCCAGTTGCACGCCGGCGGCCGCGAGTTGTTCCGCCAACCGCCGCCCGCGCTCGCGGCTCGGGTCGGCCGGATTCCACGTGTGGTGCTGCGCGACGAGCGGCGCGAAGCCCGACGCGGCGAAGGATTCCGGCGTGTCGCCCGAGACGAGGATCAGCTCGTGCTTCCCGGCGAGGCCGCGCACCAATTCCTGCACCAGCACCTCCACGCCGCCGGTCTGCGCGATGGGATATTCCAGGCACAGCGCGAGTTTCATGCGGCGACGCGCGGCCGGGCGGAGGAGCGAGTGGAGCGAGTGGAGTGGAAAATCGGCACGGCGGGTTAAATAGGGGAGCGCCGCGCCGATGGCGAGTGCAAACCGGGTGCGCCGCGCGGAATTGCTTGGTCGGCGCGCGCGGCGCGTTTATACCTTCGCCCGTCGCGACTCATGCAATCATACCGCCGCAACAAATTCCGGACCGCGCTGCAAATTTTCCGCGGCGTGGAAAACTGGCCCACCGGCTTCGACCTCCGCCTCCGCCGGCATCGCCCCGGTTTGCGGATGCTCAACTTCCGCGACGGCCTCAACCTCGTCGTGCGCGGCGGCACGCGCGACTGGGACGTGGCGCACGAGTTGATCTACGCCGGCGGCTACGGGCGCGCGCTGGAATATCTGCGCGGACTCTCCGGCCGTCCGCTCGTGCTTGATCTCGGCGGCAACCTCGGCCTGTTCAGCCTGCTCGCCGCGCGCGCGAATCCAAACGCGGAAATTTTCGCCTACGAGCCGGGCCCGCCGAACTTCCGCCTCTTCGAGATCAACGCGCTGGCCAATCCTTCGCTCGGCGCGCGCATCCACCTGCGCAAGGAGGCCGTGGGCGGACACGCGCGGGAGACCGAGTGGTTTTTCGACGACGCGAATCCCGGCGGCTCCAGCCTCTACGGGACGAACGGGAGCAAGTTCCCCGTGCACATCGCGGCGTTCGCCGACGTGGTCGCGGCGCTGCCGGGGCCGGTGGCGCTGGCGAAGATTGACATCGAGGGCGCGGAGTTCGAGTTGCTCGCCGGGACGCCGCCGGAAGTGTGGCGCAAGATCGGCGCGGTCGCGCTCGAGCTGCACGACGATCCCGCCGGGAAAATGTCGCGGGAGAATTTTCTCCAACGCCTGCGCGACGCCGGCTTCACGGTCGAGGAGGAGTCGGTGGTTTCGTTCTTCCTGCACCGCTGAACGGCGGAGACGTCATGAAGAACGCCCTCACCGTCGTTCAGCTCACGACCGACAACCGCGAGCCCTTTCGCGAATACCACAAGGTCACCCCGTGGTTCGGCACCGCGCCCGAGGCGTTGCTTCAGGGTTTCGCCGCGCTGCCCGGGGTGAAGGTTCACGTCGTGACCTGCGCGCAGCGTCCGATGGCCGGCTCGCCGGAAAAACTCGCGGACAACCTCTGGTTCCATTCGCTCCACGTGCCGAAGCTTGGCTGGCTGCGCACCGGCTATCAGGGCTGCGTCCGCGCCGTGCGCCGCAAGCTCCGCGAGTTGCGGCCCGACGTCGTTCACGGCCAGGGCACCGAGCGCGAGTGTTCGCTCAGCGCGGTGATGTCCGGCTTTCCGAACGTGCTCACGATCCACGGCAACATGCGGCTCATCGCGCAGGTCAATCGCCCGCGACCGTTCACCTATGGCTGGCTCGCGGCGCGGCTGGAGAGCTTCACCGTCCCGCGCGCGGCCGGCGTCGTCTGCATCACCAGCTACACGCAACGTGCGGTCCAGAGTTTCGCCCGGCGCACGTGGGTGGTGCCCAACGCGGTGGATGCGTCGTTCTTCGAGGTCGCGCCCGAGCCGGTGCCGGAGCCGGTCATCCTCGTCGTGGGCCAGGTCATTTTGCGGAAGAACACGAACGCCTTCATCCGCGCGCTCGACCCGCTCGCGGCGCGGAAAAAGTTTTCCGTCGTCTTCCTGGGCGGCGCGGCGCCCGATGATTCCTACGCGCGGGAATTTCACCAACTCCTCGCCACGCGCCCGTGGTGCCGGTTCGGCGGGTTCGCCGGACGCGAGGAACTCAAGCTGCACCTGCGCGGTGCCACGCTGCTCGCGCTGCCCACGCTCGAGGACAACTGCCCCATGTGCGTGCTCGAGGCGATGGCCGCCTCCGTGCCCGTCGTCGCCGCGCGCGTCGGCGGCGTGCCGGATTTGATCGGGGAAAATGTCACGGGGCTGTTGTGCGACCCGGCCAGTGCCGACTCGATGTGCGCCGCGATCGAGCGCGCGCTGGCGGACGCGGACTTGCGCGCCCGGCTGCGCGACGCCGCGAAGTCGGACGCCCGCGCGCGCTTTCATCCCGAGGTCATCGCGCGGCGGCACGTGGAAATTTACCGCGAGGTGCTCCGTGGGTGACGCGGGCCTGCGCGCCGTGGTGCTCAGCCGGCTCAAGCGCCTCGGGCCGCTCTACCGCCTCGCGCGCTCGGTGCGGCGCGGCGCGCGCACGGCCGCGCTCGAAACGTTGCGCCGCACGCTGCCGCCGTGGCCGCGCGTCGGGCCGGCGAAGGGCGTCTTCTCCGCCGGCGACGAACTGCGCGCCGGCCGGCTCGCGGGCGAGTTGATTCTCGAAGGTCAGGAATGTCCGCCCGCGCCGCCGGGTTCGTTGCGGCGGCTCGCCGGACTCAGGCAGGACGGATACCAGCCGTGGCCCGTGTTCTGGACGCGCCACCGCGACGCGCGGCTCGCGGGCGAGGCGATGCTGCTGCTCGACGACCGCAAGCGCGCGTGCGCCGAGGCCGTGTTCCGCGAGCAGCAGAACGGCGACCCCGGCTTCAACTTCTTCCTCCTCCCGCCGCCCGTGCGCCTCGCCGGCAACTGGACCTCCGTCCTCTCGCGCTGGTCGCTCGACCTGAATTTCTACCACTGGATGACCGACTGCCTCCCGCGCCTCGCCGTGCTCGACCGCTTCCCGCCGGACACGCGCATCCTCGTGCCCGCGACGCTCAAGCCGCACCACGTGCAGACGCTCCGCCTGCTCGGGCTCGAGGGCCGCGCCGAGCGCGCCGTCCACCGGCACGTCCTCGTGGAGAACTTCTACTTCTCCGCGCCGACGGCGATGACCGGTTGCGCCAGCCCGTATGCGGTGAAGTTCCTGCGCGAGAAATTCCTGCCGCTGGCCGATGCGGAGTTCCGCGGGCCGGAGAAATTCTACGTCGTCCGGCGCGGCAAGACGCGCGGCATCCTCAACGAGCCGGAGGTGGTGAAGTTTTTCGAGGCGCGCGGCTGGGCCATCGTGGATCTCGAGCCGCTCTCGATCGCGCAGCAGGTGAAACTTTTCTCCGGCGCGCGGTTCGTGTGCGGGATGCACGGTGCGGCGTTCACCAACCTGCTGTGGGCGCGGCCCGGTTGCACGGCGCTCGAACTGGTGGCGCGCAATTATCTCAACGGCGCGTTCGAGTCCATCGCGTCGTGCGTGGGCGTGGAGCACCGCTTCCTGGTTTGCGATGCCGATGTCAACGCCTGCCTGCGCGTGGACCTCGGCGAACTGGCGAAGGCGCTGGGTGATTGAGCGCGGCGCTGTTCGGTGTCCGCCCCTCAGCCGTATCCATACCGCTGAATTCAACGCCAAGGCGCAAAGGCGCAAAGGCGCGAAAGGAAACGGGAATCACGAGAGCACTCGTGCGGGTCTCACGGTTGAGTGTGCGAGGAGTTGGAGAGGCGATCCGCCATTTCTCCCCTCGCGTCTTTGCGCCTTTGCGTCTTTGCGTTAAATTCAGCCTCCGCCCTCACCGCGCCAGCCGCCGCTCGTAAATGGCCTTCAACTCACGCGCCGCGTCGCCCCAACTGTGCAGCTTCACCGCTGGCGGCGGCAGCGATGGCGCGGCTTCGTAAAAGCGCCGGAGGATTTCCGTGTTGCCCGCCGAGCCGGGCGGTTCGAGGTAGTGCGCGGCGGGACCGAAACGCTCACGTGACCATTTCTGGTCCGGCACGAGCAGCGGCAGGCCGCACGCGGCGGCCTCGTGCGCCGAGAGGCACCAGTTTTCGTAACGGCTCATCAGCACGAAGCCCCGCGCGGCCCGCAGCAGCGCGATCATCTCCGCCTCGGTGCCGACGTGCGGGTGCAGTTTCACGAACCGGCCGTCCACCAGCTTCTCGAAGCGCCGCCAGTAGGGATCGGCGGCGTGATACGGCTTGCCGACGAACAGAATCGGCACCTGCGCGGCGCGCGCGAGCGTGGCCAGCTCCACGCAGTTCTTCCGCTCGGTGATCGTGCCGGTGCAAATGAGGTGCGGCTCGCGGCGGTCGCCGGCGCCGGCGCGCAGGTAGGTTTCCGAAAGGCCGAGCGGCACGACGGAGATGTTCGCCGGCGGCACGCGATAGACCCACTCGAGCACGCGCCGCTCCGCCTCGAGGCCGACGACGTTGTGGGTGCACAGGTTGTAGGCGCGCCACGCGAGTTGCTGCTTCACGCCCTCGCCGAACGGAAGGCCGAGCACGAGCCGCGTGAGGCGCGCCTGCCGCCGGAGCTGCGCATCGGAGCGGTTGCACGTCTCGGTGAAGAGCGTGGTCATCACCACCGGCAGTTGCCGCGCCCGCGCCGCCTGGAGGTAGCCGGTGCCGGCGGCCGACCAGAAGTGGATCAGGTCGCCGCGCTGCCGGTCGTCCCACCAGCGCAGGAACTCCACCTCCACGCCGGCGGCCTCCAGCGCGGCCTTGGTCTGCTCGATCTGGATTTGGAAGCCGCCGTGGGCGAGCAGGAAGGGATGGGAGTGGTCGAACAGGATTTTCATCCGGGCGGTCGTATGGCGCCGGGAATTTGCGCGAGCGGCCCGGCGGAAACGAGCCTTTTGTTTGCGCGCCCGCCTGCCTCCAGACTTCCTAAACTGTAGACAACGTGTCGAGGATCAACAGTTGGGGGTCGTCGTCATGGCGCGTTCGTTGAATTGTTACTGAATGCATCGAATGGCAACATGAGTGTATCGGCTACGATCGAAAACGGGAAATCGCAAACCACGATCGGACCAAAGACAACGCCGTAGCCCCAGACCTCAGCCTCCTTGCTCTTTCCGATGCCGCTCAAAACGAAACTGTCAAACTTCGTGCCGCGGTAGACGCCACCGACTCCGGGCGGACGCTGGGACGCCGGCATCAAATGGGTTGCGACTGTGCCGCATCCAGTCATGCCGATCACCAGAAGTAGGCTGAGAAAAATTTTGCACACAAGATTCATGACGTCTGTGGCGGCCTGCGACCCAAGCTCAGCGACCCGGCGCACGCGACGCACGGATTGCAACTCCGACGCTCATGCCGGGTTCGGGGTAGCGCACGGTTAGGATTTGTTGAGTGTCTCATGTGACAAAATCCAAGTGGCGTAGCGACGGATATGTCCGGCTGCGGCACCCTGACAACTGCGGGCGACAGTAAACGCCCTCTCCGGTGCGAGGCGCAAAGCCAAACGAAGCTGGTCTTTGAACTGTTCGGAAAAGTGACCGCCAACGAACCGGTTCAGAATCGCGCGAACGACGCGGGTGCGCTGCGGTTGCGACAACCGGCAATGCTTGAGACGTCGCGCCATCATCGCTCGCGCTCGGCCATGCCAGACGCCACGGCTTTCCGCCTCGATGAAAGCGATGCACTCCTCGATCGCGTTGGAATCATCCGTGAGCAGGCGGTCACACAACGCGCGCAACTCCACCTTGTCGAGCGACTCGAAGCTGGTGGTGTGGGTCTTCATGGGGACAGACGGCGAGATGCGACTAGTCAACGATAGGTGTAGCGGTTGAAGGTCGAGCGGGCCTCATGCGTGGAGAAGTTGGTGTGCCAGTTCGTGCCATCGTTCGGTGCTGATGCCGTTGCGCTGGTCGAGCGCGAGCGGATGGTCGGTCAACTCGACGGTAAACAGCGGAGTCAGTCCAGGCGGGCGTGACTGCACGGAAAGCTTGAGATGGATGGTGCTCGGGTAAACCGCGATGGGGCTGGAAAGCCATCCGAAATACGGCGGGTCAGATGCGCGGTCGGGTGACTTCCATCGCTCGCACACGTGGAGGTAGCTTTGCTTGCCGAGAGACGACCAAACGGAAAACGAAAGCGGTTCAGAATAATCGTGAATGGGAATCTCGATGTGGCCGCGGATGAAGAAGGTCTGCTCGTCCACGACGCACCGGTCGGGAGTAAGGTCCACGCGCTGCACAAACTCGCTCTCGGGCACGAGCGCCCGCCAAGTAGCTTCCATGCCGAAACAGAGCGGAATCTCAGCGTGCTCAACTCCGCAGGTGTGGCATCTCCAACTCATTTTTCAGGACGCGCGTAGTAACGACCCCAGCTCAGCGAACCGGCCCGCGGGACGCGTGGATTGCAACCGGAGCGTGAGGGCCGGGTTAGATGCGCACGATTATGCGGCGTGGCTCTCATGTCTGTGTCTCCGTAATCTCTGGTGAAGAAAAGCAAACCACAGCAATGACCAGAACGCAGCCTGAAAGATGAACAGCCAGAATAGCTGGGCCCGCCAACTCAAGTGCCAGTCCTCGAAGTGATGCAGGAAGCTGAACAGCAGGAAGAAAAGCTGATGGCTTGGGAAGTGGAGAAGCCTGCCGGGGATGTCGAAGCCTGACTCCGACAGCGGACTGGTGAAGACCGGCGTGGCGTAACTGCCCGTGAGAATGGCGAACAGCATGACGCCAACCTCAGTGGCGAAGCCGAAGCAGATGCCTTTGGTGATTGGCTTCATGTGCGCGAACGCCGGCTAGCCCGAGCTCAGCGACCCGGCCCGCGAGGAGTTGACTCCGCCGATTCGTTAGGCATCAACATCAACAATGTCCTCGATACGGAAATCCACATCAGTGCGGCGACAAACTTTGCGGCCATCAACTTTGTAGAGGGCTCCGGCACTGACGACGACGTTTGAAATCGTTCGAGAATCTGAAAGCACTAACGTGACGCGATACTCTCCAAACGAGGACTCAGGAAAAGTCGAAATCTTCTGTGCCAAATGTGGATGCAACTTAAGAAAGCGAGAACGCAGCCGGTTTTCATAAATTCCAAGAAAAAACCGGTAAACGAGATAGATGATCACGGCGGCCAAAGCTGCCCAGACGAACAGAACAACCGGAAGCAACATGAGATACCGCGGATCTCCATGTGCGAGAATCGGCATGAAGCCTAACATTTAAGTGCGCGGCAAACTTGCCGCATGATCCATTTTTGACTGGCGCGACGCTAACGCGCCGAACCTCGCGTGTCCATTTGGTTTCCCTCGCCAGACCCGCCTCGAATCTCGTCCGGCAAAGGCGGCAAACCGTTGGAGCGCCTTCGCGCCCCGGCCGCGTGGCCGTGCTCGTGAGAGCACGGGTCAACGGCCGGCATCCCGCGTTCTCACGAACGCGGCCACGCCCCCGCCGCCGCAATTTCCTTTCCGCCACGCGCGCGCCCGCTATTTTCCCCGCCACGAACATGAGCGGCCTGCCGAAAATCTCCGTCGTCACCCCGACGTTCAACTGCGTCCACACCGTGCGCGAGACGATCGAGAGCGTGCGCTCGCAGGATTACCCCAACTGGGAGCACCTCGTGATGGACGGTGGCTCGACCGACGGCACGCTCGACATCCTCCGCGAGTATCCGCACCTGAACTGGGTGTCAGAGAAGGACGAGGGGCATTATCACGCGATGAACAAAGGCGTGCTCAAGGCCACCGGCGACGTGGTGAACATTCTCAATGCGGATGATTGCTACCGGCCCGGCGTGTTGCGCCAGGTGGCGGAGGCCTTCGCCGCGCACCCGGATTGGGACGGGCTCTTCGGCGACATCATCTACGTGGACGGCGCGGGGCGGGAGATTTACCGGCGCGAGGAGGCGAAGTTCGACTACGCGGTGCTGCTCTACAGCGGCGTGTGCTACGTGATCCACCAGACGCTCTTCGTGAAGCGCAGCCTGCACGACCGGCACGGCTACTATCGGCACAAGGATTTGAAGAACACGTGCGATCTCGATTTCATCCTGCGCATCGGCAAGGCCGGCGCGAAGATCGGGCACGTGCGCGAGTATCTCATCAACTACCGCTACCACCAGCACGGCCAGTCCGCCGACAAGCGCATCACGGCCAACATGAGGCGCGAGGATTTGCTCGTGCGCGGCGCGCTGGGTGCGCCCACCGGCTGGCGCGGGAAGGTGCTGCGGTTCATCTATCGCGCCAAGCGGCAGGCGCAGAAGCTGGTGCATCGCGGGAAGATTGATCTCGTGCCCGGCACGTGGAAGTTGCGCAAGCACATGCAGGAGAAGACGGAGTTCTCCTCGAACATCGGGCTGGATAAGTTGTGAGTAAGAAGTAAGGAGTAATCCGTAAGCGGGGCCGGTGCGCTCCGCCCTTTACGCATTACTCCTTACTCCTTATCCGCCCCCTCACAACTTCCACTTCGCCACCACCTGCGTGTTGGGATGGAAATGCACCGTCTTGTATTGCGGCCACGGGCAGCAGAGCACGGCCACCTTCACGTCGGCCATCGTCTTGAGCGCGGCCGGGTCGTCGAGATTCTCGAACTCGTGCAGCGCGGGCGCGACGGCCGGCTTCGCGGCGTAGTCGTGGACGAGCACGCGGTAGCCCGCGCGCTTCAGATTCTGCGCGAGGTGAAGGCCGGCGGATTCCTCGGTGATGTAGGTGTCGGGCTTGTAGGACAGGCCGAGCACGGCGGCGGTCTCGCCGGGCTTGAGCAGCGCCTTCACGTTCTCGAGGAGCTTCTGCTTCGCGAGTTCGTTCACGCGGTCGGCGGCGACGGCGAGCGGGGCTTCGAGGCCGAGCATGCGCGCGGTGTAGGCGAGCAGGCGGTTGTCGCGCGGGAAACACGGGCCGCCGTAGGTCAGCCCGGCGCGCAGATATTTCCGGCCAATGCGCGAGTCGCTGCCGATGGCGTCGAGGATGTCGTGAATGTTCGCCTTGGGAAACCGCTCCGCGATCAGCCGCAACTGATTCGTGTAGCTGATCTTCATCGTGATGTAGCTGTTCAGCGAAATCTTCGCGATCTCCGCGCTGATGATGCTCATGCGCGCGAGGTTCGGTTGGTTGCGATTGTATTTCTGGTAGAGCGCCTCGAGGCGGTCGCCGCTCTCCTTGTCCGACTCGCCGATGAGCACCATGTCCGGATCGAGCAGGCCGGCGATGACGTTGCCGAGCGCGATGAACTCGGGATTGTAGAGCATCCCGAAGTCGCGCCCCGCCTTCCAGCCGGTCGCCGTTTCGAGCATCGGAATCAGCACGCCGTCCACCGCGCCGGGCGTGGTGGTGGAACTGCAAATGAACAGATGGCCGCGGTTGTCCGCCTCGCGCACGGCCTTGGCGATGGGCTGCATCGCCTTGAGCAGATGCTCATTCGAGAAGCTGCCGTCGGGCAGACTCGGCGAGGGCGGGATAAAGAACGAGGCGTCGGTGCGCGCGGCGTCGCGGTGGTTCGTGGTGGCGCGGAGGCGCGCGCGGCCGGCGGTGATCATGTCCGCGAGCAACGGCTCATCCACGGGGGGCAGGCCTTCATTCACGCGACGGACCTTCTCGGGATCAATGTCCACGCCGAGCACGTCGAACCCGCGCGCCGCGAGCGTGGCGGCGATGCACGCGCCGAGTTTGCCGAGGCCGAAGACGGAAATGTTCTGAATGGGCTTCATCGAGTGGCGGCGAAGATAGGAGCGGGGCAGGGGGCGTTCAAGCGCGAAGCGGGCGCGCGCGGGGAAATGTCACGCGCGTGCGGCAGGCTTGCGCGAGTCGAGCAGTTTGCGGATGGCGGTGATGCGTTCCGTCGCGAGCCTCTCGAAGGTGAACTGCCGCGCGCGCGCCAGCCCCTTTTGCACCAGCGCGGCGCGCGCGTCCGGCTCCGCGGCGAGTTGCGCGAGGGCTGCGGCCACGCGATCCGGCTCGCGGAAATTCACCACCGACGCCGCGCCGTCCGTCACCTCGCGCATGATCGGGATGTCGTTGACGACGCACGGCGCGCCGCACGCCATCGCCTCGATCACGCAGCGGCCGAAGGTTTCCTCGCGGCTGGAGAGGCAGAACGCGAGCGCGTGGCGGTAAAGCGGCGCGACCCATTCATCGTCAATCCAGCCGAGGAAGTTCACGTCGTCGGCGATGCCGAGCTGCTGCACGCGCGCGTTGCACACGTCACGGAACTCGCTCCAGCCGCCGGCCATCACGAGCGGGTGCGAGCGGCGGATGGATTGCGGCAGGCGCGCGTAACCGTCGAGCAGCAGCTCGGCCTGCTTGTAGGGATAAAAATTGGAGACCCACAAAAAGTAGCCGGGCGTCACGGCGAAGCGGTGGCGCAGGCGCTCCGTCTCGTTGGGCCCGGCGCGCGTGTGGAACTGGTCGTGTTGGAGACCCTCGTAACTTTGCACCAGCTTGTCCGCCAGCGCCGGCACGGCGGAGCGGATCTGATCGGCGGCGAAGCGCGAGTTGGTGATCACGAGGTCGGCCTTGGTCCAACTGCGTTTCATCACCGCCTTGCGGTAGGTGCGCCGCGCGAAGCCGATGCGGTTCGCGGGGTCGAGATGCTGGAGGGAAAAAACGTGGAGCACCGTGGGCAGGCATTTGCGCATCGGCACGAAGCCGGTGGTCAGCAACGCCGCGGCACCGGCGGCGCGGGCCGCCACCGGCACGTGGAAGTGATCGGCGGTCAGGCGGCGGAGGAGATTTTCATTCGAGGGAAACTGGCGGTCCACCCGCACGCGCGCGTGCGGCACGGGCCAGTCCTGGTCGGGCCCGGCGAAGACGAGCCACTCGATGTCCGGAAAAAGTTCCAGCGCGCGCGCGACGAACTCCGGGAACATGGTGGAGAGGCCCGTTTTGCGATACGGGTTCTCACACAGCATGGACAGTCCGAGTTTCAGTGGGGACGCAGCGTCCGGCAGCGCGGGCATTTTTTCAATGCTTTTGAAAGTCGCGGGCGGTTTCCTGATTGCACGCTGGACAGCCCGCGGGTTTTCCAGTTTTCTTCGCGGGAATTTTTGCGGCGCCACCCGATGAACCCTGAACTACTCGCCAAAGCCAAATCGCTCGGCTTTTCCGACAAGCAAATCGCCCATCTCACCGGCACGACCGAGGACGCCGTCCGCGCCGAGCGCAAGGCCATCGGTCTCGTCCCGAGCTACCGGCTCGTGGACACCTGCGCGGCGGAGTTCGAGGCTTACACGCCCTACTACTACTCGACCTACGACCGCGGCGACGACGAGGTGAAGGGCAACACCGCCAAGAAGGTGATGATCCTCGGCGGCGGCCCGAACCGCATCGGGCAGGGCATCGAGTTCGACTACTGCTGCGTCCACGCGGCGTTCGCGCTCAAGGCGGACGGCTTCGAGACCATCATGGTGAACTCGAATCCCGAGACCGTCTCGACGGACTACGACACGAGCGACAAACTTTTCTTCGAGCCGCTCACGCTCGAGGACGTGCTGCACATTTACGAGCGGGAGAAATGCTGGGGGGCCATCGCGCAGTTTGGCGGGCAGACGCCGCTCAACCTCGCGCTCGGCCTTCAGCAGAACGGCGTCAACATCATCGGCACCACGCCGCAGAGCATCGAGATCGCCGAGGATCGCAAGCTCTTCGCCGCGATGCTCGACAAACTCAAAATCCCGCAGCCGCCCAACGGCACCGCCACCACGGTCGAGGAAGCCGTCGTCGTCGCCGCGCGGCTCACGTATCCCGTGCTGCTGCGGCCGAGCTTCGTGCTCGGCGGTCGCGCGATGCAGATCGTTTTCTCGGAGGCGGACCTGCGCGATTATTTCCACCGCAATGCCGCGCTCGAAATCTCCGCCGGCCGCCCCGTGCTGGTGGATAAATTTCTGGAGGACGCGACCGAGGTGGACGTGGACTGCATCGCCGACGTGGGCAATTTCAAAAACGTGGCCGACGGCACGATCGTCATCGGCGGGATGCTCGAGCACATCGAGTTCGCGGGCGTCCACTCCGGCGACGCCGCGATGGTGCTGCCGCCGCACACGCTCACCAAGTCCGTCATCGAGACCATCCGCACCTACACGCACGCGATGGCGAGCGAGCTGCGCGTGAGCGGGCTGATGAACGTGCAATACGCCGTGAAGGGCGAGATCGTTTACGTCCTCGAAGTGAATCCGCGCGCGTCGCGCACGGTGCCGTTCGTCAGCAAGGCCATCGGCGTGCCGCTGGCGAAGCTCGCGGCGCAGGTCATGGCCGGCAAGTCGCTCAAGGAACTCGGCTTCACGCAGGAAATCTGGACGGACTACTGGGCCGTGAAAGAGTCGGTGTTTCCGTTCAACAAATTTCCCGGCCAGGACATTTTGCTCTCGCCCGAGATGCGCTCGACCGGCGAGGTCATGGGCCTCGACCGCGACCTCGGTGTGGCTTACGCGAAATCGCAGATGGCCGCGAACGCCACGTTGCCAACCAAGGGCCGCGTGTTCCTCAGCGTCAGCGCCGCGTGCAAGACGAAGGTGGCGGAGATCGCAAAGCAGCTCGCCGATCTCGGCTTCGAGTTGGTCGCGACCGACGGCACCGCCGCCGTGCTGGAGCAGGCGGGGCTGAAGGTGGAGCGCATTTTCAAAATCGGCGAGGGCCGGCCGACGGCGATTGATCTGCTCAAGAACAAGGAACTCCAACTCGTCATCAACACGCCCAGCGGCCAGGTGCCGCGCGCGGACGAGGTGAAAATCCGCAGCACCGCCGTGCTCACCGGCACGCCGATCATGACCACGCTCTCCGGTGCCAAGGCCGCCGCGCTCGGCATCGCCGCGCTCAAGAAGAGCGGCTGGGAAGTCCGCACGGTGCAGGAGTATCACTGAGCCGATCGCAGCCGACGTGAGGAGGTTCTGACATTTCCGGCGGCGGAGAAGTCAGAGCCTCCTCACGTCGGCTGCCACATTTTTGGGCGAAAAATTTCCCACCCAAAGCGGCAGATGAGCGCGCTCACCACGACGAGGAAGAGCACGCGCACGAAGCGGTTCCCCTTCGTCATCGCCACCTTGGTTCCCGCGACGGAGCCGGCGATCTGGCACGCGGCCATCGGCAGCGCGAACTGGTAGAGCACGTGGCCCGTCGAGGCGAAGAGAATTACCGAGGCGAGGTTGGTGCCGAAGTTGATCACCTTCGCGCTCGCCGACGCGCTCAGGAAGTCGAAGCCGAACAGCCCGATGAACGTGAAGATCAGGAAGCTCCCCATGCCCGGCCCGAAGAAGCCGTCGTAAAAACCCAGCACCACGCCGACGGCGATCCCAAACGTGCGCTCCTTGTGCGCCGTGAACGCGGGCGCGTGCAGGTGTCCGAAATCTTTCCGGATGAACGTGTAGATCGCGACCACGACGAGCAGCACGAGGATGATCGGTCGCGCGTAATCCTTGTTGAGGTGCGAGACGCACAACGAGCCGAGGAAGGCGAAGACGAACGCCGTGACCGCCGCGGGCAGGATGGAGTGCCAGTTGATGCGCACGCGCTTCGCGTATTGCACCACGGCCACGCCGGTGCCGCAGAGCGAGGCGAGCTTGTTCGTGCCGAAGACGGTCGCGAGATTTTCAGAAAGTTCCTTGGGCAGAAACAGGAGCGGCGGTCAGGAAAAGACGATCGGACCGCGGGCCGTCCCGGCCCGCAGCGGCCACGGAGGCGAGAAGGCGCGGCGATTGACCGAACCCGCGCCGCGTTGCGGAGCCGCTGCGGACGGAGACCGTCCGCGCTCCGCGTGGAAGGGACCGCGGGCCGTCCCGGCCCGCAGCGGCCACGGATGAGAGAAGGCGTGGCGACTGACCGGACCCGCGCCCCGCTTCGAAGCCGCTGCGGCCCGGGACGGGCCGCGCTCCGTTGATAAGCCGCTCGACAACATTTCGGCGGAGGTTAATTCTCGACCGCACCGAAGCCAGTGAAAACCGACGGCGACCGCGAACTCCTCCCGCTGCTGAAGCAATACTTCGGCTTCACCTCCTTCCGCCCGCTTCAGGAGGACATCATGCGCGCGGCGATGGCGGGCCGCGACACGTTCGCGCTGCTGCCCACGGGCGGCGGCAAATCGCTCTGCTTCCAGCTCCCCGCGAAGGGCTCACCGTCGTCGTTTCGCCGCTCATCGCGCTGATGAAAGATCAGGTGGATGCAATGCAGGCGAGCGGCGTGGCGGCGACGTTTCTGAATTCCTCGCTCGGTGCCGGCGGCTCACGCGACCGGTTGCGCGGACTGCACAACGGCGAGTTCCGTTTGCTCTACGTCGCGCCCGAGCGGCTGATGCTTTCGGGTTTTCTCGATGACTTGAAGCGGTGGAAGGTGAACCTGTTCGCGATTGACGAGGCGCATTGCATCAGCGAATGGGGCCACGACTTTCGCCCGGAGTATCGGCAGATCGCGCAGCTCCGCGAAATTTTCCCCAACGTGCCGCTCATGGCGCTCACCGCCACCGCGACGGATCGCGTGCGCGGCGACATCGTCAAGCATCTCGGGCTCCGCGACCCGGCGTGCTTCGTCGCGAGCTTCAACCGCCCCAATCTCACCTACCGCGTCGCGGGCAAGAGCGGCGCTTACGGGCAGGTCGTCGAGTTTCTGCGCGCGCGGCCCAACGACGGCGGCATCATCTATTGTCAGAGCCGGAAGAGCACCGAGGGCCTCGCGCAAAAACTGAACGAGGATGGCGTGCGTGCCGTCGCGTATCACGCGGGCATGGAGAGCGCCGACCGCTCGAAGAGCCAGGAGGCGTTCATCCGCGACGAGGTGCGCGTGGTGTGCGCGACGATTGCGTTCGGCATGGGCATCAACAAACCGAACGTCCGCTTCGTCATCCACTACGACCTGCCGAAGAACATCGAGAGCTACTATCAGGAGACCGGCCGCGCGGGCCGCGACGGATTGCCGAGCGAGTGCCTGCTGCTCTTCAGCCCCGGCGATGCGGTGAAGTATGGGCAGTTCATTGACGAGAAGACGGACCCGAACGAGCAGCGCATCGCGCGCGAGCAGTTGCAGCAGATGGTCCACTACGCCGAGTGCAACGGCTGTCGGCGCGTGGAGTTGCTCGGCTATTTCAGCGAGGACTTCACGGAGGAAAATTGCGGGGCGTGCGACAACTGCCTTTCGCCGCGCGCGACGTTCGACGGCACGCTCGCGGCGCAGAAACTACTCTCGTGCGTCTTCCGCGTCCGCGAGAGGAGCGGCTTCGGCGTCGGGCTGAATCACATTGTCGAGGTGCTCACAGGCGCGGACACGGAGAAGATCCGGCGCTGGGGGCACGAGCAGCTTTCCACCTACGGCATCGGCAAGGAGCACACGCGCGCGGAGTGGTCGGCCATCGGACGCGAATTGATCCGGCTCGGCCTGCTCGCGCAGACGGCGGAGAAATTCAGCACGCTCCAGATCACCGACGAGGGCCGCGCGGCGCTGAAGGACCGGCGCAAGATCACGCTCACCCGGCCCGTCGCCGCGCCGGAGCCGAAGGCGCATCGCGTCGGCGAAATCGCGTGTGATGAGGCACTGTTCGACCGCCTGCGCGCGCTGCGCAAGCGCCTTGCCGACGAGCGCGGCGTGCCGCCTTACATCGTTTTCTCGGACGTTTCGCTGCGGCAGATGGCGCGGAACTATCCGGCGAGCGAGGCGGACTTCGCGCGCATCAGCGGCGTGGGCGAGAAGAAGCTGCGCGAGTTCGGCGCGACCTTCCTTGGCGAGATCGCGGCGCATTTGGAGACGAACGCGCGGCAGATTTTCGCGGACGATTCTTTCAGCGCACCCGCCGCGGCACCGGCACCGGGTCGCGCGAGCCTCGGCGATTCGGCGCGTGAGACGTTGCGGCGGTTCAAGGCGGGGCAGGAGGTCGAACGGATCGCCCGCGAGCGCGACGTGGTGGTGAATACCGTGCTCGGCCACCTCGCGGAGTGCGCGACGGTGGGCGAGGCGATTGACCTGCGGCGCTTGCTCGCGGTGGGGGATGAGCAGGCGATCGAGGAAGCGTTCAGAAAGTTTGGCTATGGCAATCTGATGGGCGTCTTCGAGACGCTTGGGCAAAAACATTCCACGGGCCTCCTGCGCCTGGTGCGCGCGGTGAAGGGTGCGGAGCGGAAGCGGGCGTCGTAGCAGTCGAGGTAACGAGACTCTGACTGAACGAGGCTCGCGCGGATTCCGGATGTCGGTCGCGCTGCGGGCAGATGGAGTCTCGTTACCTCGACTGCTACGGGATCAGAGGCGCGCCCACGCCTTGCCCTCATGGCCGAACTTGAAGAGATCGGGGTGCAGAATCTCCGCGAGAATTTCCAGTGACTCGACGAGGCGCGGGCCGGGGCGGTTGAAGAACGCGTTGCCGTCGGTGAGATAGACGTGGCCGGACTTCGCTGCGCGCAGCTTCGGCCAGTCAGGCAGCGAGGTGAGCGCGGCGATTTCCGCGCGTGTGCGGGCGAGGTCGAAGCCACACGGCATCGCGATGAGCACGTCGGGGTTTTGCTCGCGGACGGATTTCCATTCGAGCCACGGTGAATGTTGGCCGGCTTCGCCGAATAGATTTTTGCCGCCGCCGAGATCGACCAACTCGGGCACCCAGTTGCCCGCCGCCATCAACGGGTCGAGCCACTCGATGCACGCGACGGTCGGGCGCTTGGTCATCACGCAGGTTTTCTCAATGATGTTCACCATCCGGGTCTTGAGTCCGCGCACGACCTCCTTGCCTCGTTCAGAAATTCCGAGGGCATCGGCGACGCGGTGGAGGTCATCCCATACGTCGGAAAGATTCTGCGGCGAGAGCGAGAGAACCCGCGGCTTCGCGCCGGTCCATTCCGCGACGGCCTGTTCGACCTCGGGCAGGCTGACGGCGCAGACTTTGCACTGGGCCTGCGTGAGGATCACGTCGGGCCGGAGTTCGCGCAGCTTCGCGGCGTCCACGTGGTAGAGGCTCAGGGCATTTTGCAGCAGTGACTTCACCTCACGATCAATCGCCGCGCTCGACGCAGACGGGTTAACCTTTGTCGAGGTGCAGATCGGCAGCGCGCGGACGGACTCGGGGAAATCACACTCGTGCGACCGGCCCACGAGGCACTCGCCGAGGCCGAGGGCGTGGACAATTTCCGTGCAACTGGGGAGGAGCGAAATGATTCGCGGTGCGGACATCGCGGATGGCTTAAGCGATCCGGTCATGCTCGGCGAGCGGTATCCGTCCGCGCCTTGCGATATTTTTCCATTCCCCCGCGGCGTGCCTTCCGTTACTCAGTGCGTATGAAATTGACCACGACCGCTCTCCTCGCCCTCCTCGCGTTGCCCGTGCTGGCGGCCGAGAAAAAAGGCCCGTCGCCCGACGACCAATACAAGAAGTTCACCGCCGATTCACTGCCGCAGCCCGGCGTGCCACAGGGTGCGGTGACGAGGTTCACGTGGAGCACGAGCAAGATTTTTCCCGGCACCTCGCGCGAGGTGATGGTTTACGTGCCGAAGCAATACAACCCGGCGAAGCCCGCGTGCGTGTTCGTCTGTCAGGACGGGCACCTGTATGCGGCGACGAACGTTTTCAACAACCTCATCGCGCGCAGGGAAATGCCGGTGACGATCGGCATCTTCATCAAGCCCGGCATGGTCGCGGGCCAGAAGCCGGGCGAAAAGCCGAGGAATCGCAGCGCGGAATACGACACGCTCGGTGACACCTACGCGCGTTTCATTCTCGAGGAGATGCTGCCCGAGGTCGGGAAAAAATATAATCTCACGAAGGACCCCGCGGGCCGGTGCATCGCGGGGAGCAGCAGCGGCGGCATTTGCGCGTGGACGGTCTGCTGGGAGCGGCCGGATGAATTCCGCAAGTGCTTCACGACCGTCGGCAGCTTCACCAACATCCGCGGCGGCAACAAGTATCCCGAGCTCGTCCGCAGCGCGCCGAAGAAACCGATCCGCATCTTCCAGCAGGACGGCGCGAACGACATCGTGAACCAGTTCGGCTCCTGGCCCGAGGCGAACAAGGCGATGGCCAAGGCGCTCGACGAAAAAGGCTACGACCACAAGTTCGTCTTCGGCGAGGGCGTGCACAGCGGGAATCACGGCACGCAGATTTTTCCCGAGGTGATGCGCTGGATGTGGCGGGATTATCCGAAGTGACGGGAGCGGGTGTGAAGGACCAAGGACCAAGCTCCAAGGTCCAAAGAAACTCCAAGCTGCAATCACCAAGCCCGGAGCCGCGCACGACGTTGCTTGAGACTTGGCACTTGGTTACTCCCGCTTGCGCTTCAGCTTCGCCTTCACTGCGCGCAACCTTTTTTCCACGCGTTGCAGCCGCGTCGGCGGTTCCGCGCGTTCCAGCGCCCACATGGTTTTCACGAGTGGCGAGCGGGCGAGGTGCTCGGGCACGGTGTTCTTCACGTCGAGGCCGGGCGTGAGGTCCACGCCGGCCTGGTGGAAAATGTGCCGCACCATCGCAGAGCAGAACAGGGACTGGTCGCGCGCGAGGAGGTTCGGGCGGTTTCGGAATTTCGCCTGTCGCATCGCGAGCAGCGTGCCGAACAGTTCGCGGATCGAGTAGCGCGTGCGGGTGGCGACGAGTTCCAAACCCTCGCGCACGAGCGCCGCCTCGTGCTCGGGGCTGAGGTCGAATTCCAGCACGGCCAGGCGTGCGTAGTGTTTCTCGTCGTGATATTTCGTCGCGCGATTCTCCTGCACGCCGAGCGCGATGTGCTTGCGATGAAACTGGAGGTCCGACTCGATGACCCAGTGGTGCCCGTCTGCGCGCGTGCCCTGGAAAAAGAACGCGTGCGACCAGCGGCTCCACTCGTGACCTTCGTCCACGTGGCGCTGGGCGCGCGCGATGGCGTGATCGATCAGCGCGTGACCGCCGGAGAGGCCCACGCGGCCGGCGCGCGCGTGCCGCGCCAGGAACTCGGCGTTGGTCAGGTCCGTGACGCGGATGACGCGGGTGGCGCTGGTCGGAATCATGATGCCGGTGAATGTTGCGGGGTGAAGTTCAGGACGCGGCGCCGGGGAAGTCAAGGCCCGCCGGCAGATGGAAAACTGCCGGTTGCCTTTGACCGGACCTCCGCTAGTATCCGCGCTTGCAATCGGCCTTCCTCGGGAAGCCTCAGACAAAAACCTAAGTCAACACACACACGCGCATCATTATGGCCCACTCATGGAAATTCTTCCGCGCCGGCGGATTCGACCAGGTCAAGATCACTTCGGGCGCCGACCTCGCCAACCTCGACCAGCTCGACCAGAAACTCTGGGTCGCGCTCGCGTGCCCCACGCGCGGCGTCGAGTTCGACACCAAGACGCTCGACCTCATTGACCTGGACAAGGACGGCCGCATCCGCGCGCCGGAGCTGATCGCCGCCGCGAAGTGGGCGGTCGCTAGCTTGAAAAATCCCGACGACTTGCTGAAGAGCCCCGCGTCGCTCGCGCTCGCCGCCATCAACGACGCTACGCCCGAAGGCAAGCAGCTCCTCGCCTCCGCGAAGCAGATTCTCGCCAACCTCGGCAAGGGCACCGCCACGGCCATCACCATCGAGGACACCACCGACACGGTGAAAATTTTCGCGCAAACCGTGTTCAACGGCGACGGCATCGTGCCCGTGGACAGCGCGGCCGACGACGCGACCAAGGGCGTGATCATCGACATCCTCACCTGCTACGGCGCGGTGAACGACCGCAGCGGCAAGCCGGGCATTGATCAGGCGAAGCTCGACGCCTTCCTCGCCGACGCGACGGCGTTCGACTCATGGCACAAGGCCGCCGAAGCCAGCGCGGCGACCGTGCTCCCGCTCGGCGCGAACACCGAGGCGGCCTACGGCGCGTTCAAGGCCGTGAAGGCGAAAGTGGACGATTATTTCGCGCGCTGCCGGCTCGCCGGCTTCGACCCGCGCGCGCTCGGCGCGCTCAACCGCAAGGAGGAGGAATACCTCGTGCTCGCGGCGAAGGACCTGAGCATCACGGCCTCGGAAGTTTCGGGCTTCCCGCTCGCGCGCATCGAGGCGGGCCGCGCGCTGCCGCTCAAGGACGGAATCAATCCCGCGTGGGCCGCAGCAGTCACCGCCCTCGCGGCGTCCGTCGTGAAGCCGATCCTTGGCGACAAGGCCGCGCTCACGGAGTCCGAGTGGACCGCGATCAGCGGGAAGTTCGGCGCGTTTGAAGTGTGGGCCGCGGGCAAGGCCGGCGCGGGCGTCGAGAAGCTCGGCCTCGCGCGCGTGCGCGCCATCCTCGCGGGCAACGCGAAGGACACCATCACCGCCCTCATCGCGAAGGACAAGGCGCTCGAACCCGAGGCCAACGCCATCGTCGCCGTGGACAAACTCGTCCGCCTCAACCGCGACCTCTTCAAGCTCGCGAACAACTTCGTCGCTTTCCGCGATTTCTACAGCCGGCAGGACAAGGCGATCTTCCAGGCCGGCACGCTGTATCTCGACCAGCGCAGTTGCGACCTCTGCCTCACCGTCGAGGACGCGGGCAAGCACGCCGCGATGGCCGGCTTGGCGGGCAGCTACCTCGCCTACTGCGATTGCTTCCGCAAAGGCACCGGCGAAAAAATGAGCATCGTCGCCGCGTTCACCGGCGGCGACTCGGACAACCTCATGGTCGGGCGCAACGGAATTTTCTACGACCGCAAGGGCCGCGACTGGGACGCGACCATCACCAAGATCGTGGACAACCCGATCAGCATCCGGCAGGCGTTCTGGTCGCCCTACAAAAAAGTCGTGCGCATGATCGAGGAACTGATCGCCAAGCGCGCCGCCGCCGCGGACGCCGCCGCGAACACCCAGCTCGCCGCCGGCGCGACCACCGTCGCCACCGCCGACAAGGCGAAGCCCGAGCCGAAGAAAATTGACGTGGGCGCGGTCGCCGCGATGGGCGTGGCGTTTGGCGCCATCGGTGGTGCGCTGGCGACCCTGGCCACCGGCGTGATGAAGCTCGAGCCGTGGCAGATTCCGCTCGTGTTCCTCGGCATCATCCTCGTCATCTCCGGTCCCTCGATGCTCATCGCGTGGCTCAAGCTGCGCAAACGCAACCTCGGCCCCATCCTCGACGCGAACGGCTGGGCGGTGAACGCGAAGGCGAAGTTGAACGTGCCCTTCGGCGGCTCGCTCACCGGCGTGGCCGCGCTGCCGCCCGGCGCGCAGATCGACGTGTCCGACAAATACGCGGAGAAGAGCAGCGTGTGGCCAAAGGTGCTGCTCTTCCTGTTCCTCGTGTGGTGGGTCTTCGCCATCGTGGACAGCCTCGGGCTGATCTACCAATGGAGCGACCAGAAGTTCGGCCACATGACCGAGGCGCAGAAGGCGGAGAAGGACAAGGCGACGCCGAAGAAGGAGTTGCCCGCTCCCGCCGTGGACGCGACCAAGGTCGGTGCCGATGTGAAGGCCGCCGCCGCCGCCGCCGCGAAGAAGTAAGCGAAGAATTCAAACGACGAAGCCCGGCCAGCGATGGCCGGGCTTTTTTTTGGTGAAATGGTTGCGGGGCATCAAGAAACGCCGCGCGTGAAGAGTCGCGCGGGAAGAGTCTTGTCCCTTGCGGACAGTGATGGCACACTCCGCTTGTCGCATGGACTACCGTAAAATCATCACCATCGAACCGGGCAAGCGCGGCGGGCAGCCGTGCATTCGCGGATTGCGTCTTACGGTCTCGGACGTGCTGAGCTACCTCGCCTCTGGGATGAGCGAGGCGCAGGTCATCGAGGACTTTCCTGAACTCACGCCGGAAGACTTTCGCGCGTGCCTGGCGTTTGCCGCGGATCGTGAACGGCATACCCGCGTGCTCAAGGCTTGAAGCTTCTCTTCGACCAAAACCTCTCGCGCAAGCTGCCGAAGAAAGTGGCCGACCTGTATCCGGACTCGGAACACGTCATCGCTGAAGGTCTGGACACGGCGTCCGATCCGCAAGTCCGTGAGTTTGCCGCGAAAAACGGCTTCACCATTGTCACCCGAGACCGCGACTTTGCGGATCTTGACGCGCTCCTCGGTTTTCCGCCGAAAGTCATCTGGATTTGCCGGGACAACTCCCCGACGGCGGAGTATGAGCGGCTCCTGCGCGTTCTTCACGAGCAGATCGAGGCGTTCGGTGCCGACTCGGAACGCAGTCTGTTGGTGATCCACTGATGCGCTTGAGCGCCGCCGGCATGCGCGAGGCGGGGGCGCAGGATGTGATCGGGGTGCAGGCGGGGAGTTAAACTCAAAACTCCAGGCGCGTTGGAACTTCCGGTTCACCGCGCGCGCCATGCCAGAGGCGGGCGATGGCCACCACCTGTTGCGCGGGGAGCACCTGATAAATGATGCGATAGGGCCGGAGGATGATTTCGCGGATGTTCTCATCGCCCTCTTCGGGAACGACGCGCCCAAGCTGGGGAAAGTTCGCCAGCGGATCCACTTGGGACATGAGCCGGTAACCAAATGTTTCGGCGGCGGTGGGGTTGTCGGCGGCGATGAACGAGACGATTTCCCGCAGGTCATCGCGAGCCTGAAGTGACCAGACTATTTTGTGAGCCATGTCGCGAGCTGGCGTTTGACTTCCTCATGCGACACGGTTTCGCCGCGCTCGATTTGATCCAGTCCCTTTCGGATGCCCGCGAGAAACTCCAGCCGTTCGGCGATGGCGTCCAGGCTCGTGTTCTCCGGCAGGCGCTGGATGGAATCCAAGGCAAGTTGCTTATCGCTCATGGCGCCATCCTGCTTGAAAGCGGAGGGAAATGCAATGACGTGAAAATTTGCGACCAAGGGCGCCGCATTTGCAGCCCGCGCCGCCGGGAGGCGCGGGCACAGCCTGATAATGGATTGCTCCTCATCTGTTGCGGGGATTACTGAGCCCGGCAAATTTCAAGGACTGACCCCTTCCTTATTCATGAATTATATCTTTTTTCGGTTCTTCATGCAAAATAGGCACGCCATCACTACCAGTGCAGGTCCATGTCCATAAAGATGAGGAACCAGTTATAACCCCGCTTGTGTAACCTGGTGGGCAAGGAGAGAGATGCGAATATAAATTGGGATCCGGACTGACCTGCACTTGGTGCGCGATTGCTGGCACGGTCCGGCTCCGCACTGTGACTTGGATAGGGGCTGTTTGGCCGGCGGGCGGAATCCACTCGAAGAACTGGGTGCGCAGTTTTTTGGTTGCGAAGGTGGGGTCAGACTCATCGCAGTTGGTGCTGGCGGCGTTGCCGCTCACCCAGTGGAGTCCATCGGGCAGCTCATAGCGATACCAGTCCGCGCCCGTGTCCCACCCTCCCTTTACCGTGTCGGTTGCGGCGGTGGCGGCATCCTCTCCCAACCAAGCGCGCACAACGACGCGGTAGATGTGCCCGTCACCTAAGGATACTTTCACCACGCTCAAAATCTCCGGCCCCCACTTGTTCGTTTGGAGATTGTGCCTGCCCGCGTAGTCGGTGGAATCCACGGTGAACTTGCGCGGGCCGATGGCGGCGGCGGCGTAACCATCGACATCCCAACGGAACCAGTAGCGATAAAATTCTTCCCTATCGTATGTGCCATACGAATAGCCGTGCAAGTAGCGGGCAAAGCCGCGAGCCGTAAGCCGACTGTTGGCCGGCAACAGGTTCGTAATGGCCGTGGTGTTCGACGTGGAAAACTCCGCGAATGGACCCGGGCCCTCGGGTGTGAACCGCACCGTCTGCGGCGACAGGTAGCTTCCGTTTTCACGCTGCATGATTTTCAGGACGACGTAGGCCGTGTTGGTATTGCCCTCCACGAAGACGGGAGACTTGTAATTATAAACCTTGTCAGCGGGGTTGCTGGGCGTTACGCCGACGCGCCAGAGCTTGCTCAACTCTTGCGGCGGCTGCTGGACCGCGAACATTCCGATTGAACCCACGGGTTCACGGAGCGGGTCACGGCCAATGCCGGGCTGGGGCTGCGTGTTGCCGGCAGCACCTGGACCTGCGTAACGAAGCTCGAAGTGAAAATGCTCCGACCATGTTTGAACGTCGCCACTGTTAATCATTTCAGTTTTTTTGACCACATGGCCCAGAAGAGCACCGCGCGACACATAAAAGGGAAGTGTCGGCGAAGGGTCGGCGTCAGTCAGGTGCAGATACCGCGAATACCAGCCGTCCCCATGATCCAAATTGATATAACGCCCGACGCCTTTTGCTCGCTTAATCGTGGTCACCATACCCTCGCGCGCAGCGAATACAGGTGTGCCGCCGGTCGCCACGAGATCCAGCCCTGCGTGGTAGTTGGCGTTCGAGACGCCAGCGGCATCGCGGTGCCCACGCCATTCGCCAAAGGTTCCCGTCACTTTGGGCAACTCGCCGGGCGCCAGGGGCGATGTCCACCCCAGCGTGGCCACGTAGGCTCGGACTTCCGCCAAAGCCACGGCGAACGCATCTGCGGCCACCAGCGGTGAATTTGGAAAAAGGAAGCCGGCCACCAATGTAAACGTGGACGATGCTGCCGCCGGCGCGGCTTTCGCTTTCGCCAAAGACTGCGGCGCGGCGGAAGCGCCCGCCAGCGTGACGGCCACGACGTAGCCCGTCAGGGAAGTGCTGGCAGTGACTTGCACCGTGGTTCGGCAAGCCCCTTGAACAAAGCTTATTTGCGCCGGCGTGACTTGCGCGTCCGGATGCGGGAGTCCATCGGCCCGGCGCACCACGGAAAGTTGTGCCGTCCCGGAGACATCGGCCAGCGCGTTGGTCGAGAGGACGAGCAGGAAATCAGCGGTGTAGCTGGCGCCACTGACGAGATTGGTGGGAATGCCCAAGGTCCAAAGGGCGTAGGGCGAGGAGGGTTCATCCGGGAAATCGGGCGCTTGATAGTCCTCGAAGGAACTGTTCGTCCGGCGGATGGCGTAGAAAAACGCGCGCTGCTCCGGCGTCAGCGGAACCTGAAGAGCGTCGGTGACCGGGGCGTTGGTCAGCAGCATCAGTGTCGGCGCGGACCACAACTGGTCCAGGTTGGTGGCTTGAAAGAGGAATAGAACCCCGGAGTTGGTCTCCGCCGGGACGACCAATTGCAG
>JACQFS010000038.1 GCA_016199935.1 Verrucomicrobiota bacterium | reverse complement strand
GGAAAATGGCCGTCAGCAGCAGGCCCGCAACGGACAGGGCCGTCGCCCACGGCGCGAGCGGGAACGCGCCCTTGAAGATGAGGAATTCGCCGACGAAACCGTTCAGCCCCGGCAGACCGAGCGACGAGAAGACCGCGATGCCCATCAGGCCGCAGAACACCGGCGCGATTTTGCGCAGCCCGCCGAAGTCGCCAAGGCCGCGCGCGCCGCGTTGTTCGAGGAAGCTCACGAACATGAAGAGCGTCGCGGCGGTGAGGCCGTGGTTGAACATCTGGAGCACGACGCCGTTGAGCGCGGCGGTTTTTTCCACGGCCCAGCGCGCGTCGGGCGCGGTCACGCTCACGGCGGCAAACAGCCCGAGCAGGCAGTAGCCGAGGTGGTTGATGGACGAGTAGGCGAGCACGCGCTTGAGGTCGGTCTGCACGAGCGCGGCGGCGGCGGAGAGGACGATGGTCGCGACGGCGAGCCATAGCAACGGCGTGAGCACGGCGCGCATCGCCTCGGGAAACAGCGGCAGTAGCAGGCGCAGGAAACCATACACGCCGAGCTTCGACATCAGGCCGGTGAGGAGCATCGTCACGGGCGTGGGCGCCTCGGTGTAGGTCGCGGGCAGCCACGAGTGGAAGGGCATCAGCGGCGTCTTCACCGCGAAGCCGAGGAACGCGAGGCCGAAGATGACGAGCGAGAGTTGCTTCGCCGTGAGGCCATACCAGCCGAGTTTCACGAGCATCGCGGAGGCGAGTTCGCCGGTGCGGCCCTTCTCGGCGAGCACGATGAGGTCGAACGTGCCCGAGGCCTGATAGACCGCGAGGAACGCGAGCAGCAGCGCGATGCTGCCGACCATCGTGTAGATGAAAAATTGCAGCGACGCGCCGTGGCGTTGCGGTCCGCCCCAGAATTTCACGAGGAAGAACGCCGGGATGAGCGTGAGTTCCCAGTAGAGGAACCAGTGGAAAAAGTTCAGCGCCGTGAACGCACCGAAAAGGCCGGACTGGAGGAAGAGGATGAGCGCGTAGTAGAGGTTCGGCTTGCCGAACGCGCTCTCGGAGGGACGAGCTACGCGAGTCCCCATATTTTCCGGATGCGAGGAAATTAGGGACTCGCGTAGCTCGTCCCTCCGAAACATCGGCCCCGACGCGAGCAACGCCATCGGCGTGACGATGGCCGTGAGCAGCAGGAGCGCGAGGCTCAAGCCATCCACGCCGACGAAGTATTCGACGTTGAGCGTGGGAATCCACGCGTGGCGTTCATCGAGCTGGATACCGGGATTCGCCGGGTCGAATTTGCCGACGATGACCAAGGTGAGCGCCAGCGCGACAAAGGAAAACGCGAGCGCGAGCCGGCCCGGCAGCGTCTTGTGCTCCATGCCAAGCAGCAACGCCGCGCCGACCAGCGGCAGCAGCGTGAGGATGGTGATGAGAGGGAGGCCAGTCATGATGCATTCCATCCGTGCAAGGAAAACCGGGCCGTATGCCTTGAATCAGTCCCGCAGTGACGACCGAAAATAGCCCAGCACTTCAGTGCTGGGGTTGACGTTCGGAGCGGAGCGAGTCCCGCAGGGACGACAGAAAGGATTCCGAATTCTCTGCCGTCCCTGCGGGACTCGACCCGTTGCCCGGCAAACCCAGTGCTAAAGCACTGGGCTATTTTCGGTCGTCCCTGCGGGACTTCACTGCGGCGCGCTTGGTGAATCCGTTGAAAGCTGCTCGCAAGCATACTCACTTCCCACCTCCCCAAATCAGGAACAGCACGAGGATCACAAACGCTACGCCGAGGACGCGCAGGTAGCTTTGCACGCGGCCGGTCTGGAGGCGCGCGAGCCAGCCGCCGCCTTCCGCGAGACCGCGGCAGCTTCCGCTGAAGCCGAGGTTGATGACGAACTCGTCAATGAGCCGGCTCACCCACGAGACACCGAGACCGGCGAGCGCGACGAGTCGCACAGCGCCGCCCCAAATGGCGTCTTCCATCCAGCCGCAGAAGCGCGCGAACGCCGCGTTCCAGCGGATGAAGGAGATTTCGTAAAGCTCATCAACGAAGAACTTGCCGCGCAACACGGCGAACCAGTCGGGCTTCAGTTGCTCCAGCGCATCGGGCGCGGCGGCATCGGTGATGGGTTTGCGTCCGTAGAGCCACCAACCAAGCGCGAGGCCCGAACCGACGATGGCGGTCGAGAGGAGCATCGTTGCCACGATGTCCACCTCGATGGAGTTTCGCAGGTGCGCCGCGTGACCGGAGAGGTAATCGTGGAACCACGGGAACACCGGCGTGCCGAAAAGGCTGAGGAGAATTGCGCACGCGGCGAGCACACCAAGCGGCAGCGTCATCACGGGCGAGGATTCGTGGGCGGCGTAGGAGCCGACGTGAGAAGGCTCACTCTTCCCGTGTTCGTCATGGTGATGAGAGGTTAGAGCCTCGTTACCTCGGCTCCTACGAGTTGAACCGAAGAACACGTAATACATCTGTCGCGTCATATAGAACGCAGTGAGCAGCGCGCCGCAGCTTGCGAGGACGAACGGCCATTTGCTCGGTTCCCAGAGCCACGCGCTGTGGAGGATTTCGTCCTTGCTCCAGAAGCCGGAGAACACGAGCGGGAAACCCGCGAGCGCCAACATGCCGATGGCGTAGGTCGCGAAGGTCACAGGCATGAGCTTGCGCAAGCCGCCCATGCGGCGGATGTCCTGTTCCTCGTGGCAGCCGTGAATCACCGAGCCGGCACCGAGGAACAGCAGCGCCTTGAAGAACGCGTGCGTGAGCAAATGGAACATGCCCACCGCTGGCCCGCCCGTGCCGAGGCCGACGAACATAAAGCCGAGCTGCGAAACGGTGGAGTAGGCAAGGATGCGCTTGATGTCCGTCTGCGCGACGGCGACGAGCGCGGCGAAAATCGCAGTGATGGCGCCAATCCATGTGACGACTTGGAGCGCAGGAGAGTGGTTGCTGAGCAGGAGGGTGAAACCACTCGCACCAGTGCTCGGAGCCATCGTGTCGTGCATCATCGTTCCCGCCATGAGCGGGAACACCCGCGCGATGAGGAACACGCCTGCCGCCACCATCGTCGCCGCGTGGATGAGCGCGCTGACGGGCGTCGGGCCTTCCATCGCATCGGGCAACCACACGTGCAACGGCACCTGGCCGGATTTGCCGACCGCGCCGCAAAAAATCAACAGCGCAATCGCCGTGCTCACCGCCATGCCGCCCGCCACGCTCGCGCCGACAAGTTTCGTGAGCGCGGATTGTTCGAGGCAGCCATTGCCGTTGTCGTAGAAGAGCAGCGTGCCCGTCTCGGCGTAGAGCCAGAGGATGCCGATGAAAAAGAACACGTCGCCGACGCGCGTGGTGATGAAGGCCTTCTTGGCCGCCGCCGCCGCGCTGGGTTTGTGATACCAGAAGCCGATGAGAATGTAGGAGGCGAACCCGACCAGCTCCCAACAGATGAACAGCAGCAACAGGCTGTTCGCCATGACCACGCCGAGCATCGCCGCGGCGAACAGCGACAGGAACGTGAAGAAGCGCGGGAAGTTCTCATCGTGCGCCATGTAGCCGACGCTATAGATGAAAATGAGCGTGCTGACGAACGTGACCATCACGAGCATCGCCGCCGTGAGCGGGTCGAGCACCCAGCCGATTTTCAGCGAGCCGGCGCCGAGCTGGAACCAGGGGATGTTGAACACCTGCCGCGCGGTCTCGTGTCCGTCGCCGTGTCCGCCGAGCGTCTGGGCGAACGCGCCGCACGCGAGGAAGAACGCCACCACCATCGAACCGATGGCCAGCGACGCCGCGAGGGTGCGATGTCGTTGCTTGAGCTCTTTGCGCCTTTGCGTCTTTGCGTTAAGTCTTTTCATCCCTTGAGCGTGCTGACGTCGTCCACGTTCGTCGTCTTGTAGTGGCGGTAAATCGAAATGATGAGCGCGAGGCCGACGGCGGCTTCGGCGGCGGCGATGGCGATGGCGAAGAGCACGAACGTCACGCCCGTGAGCGCCTCGGGGTTCGGGCCGTAGCGCCAGAAGGCGATGAAGTTCAGGTTCGCCGCGTTGAGCATCAGCTCGATGCCGATGAGCACGAGGATGGCGTTGCGCCGCGTGAGCGCGCCGGCAAGGCCGATGCTGAAGAGCAGCGCGCTCAGCAGGAGGTAGGAAGTCAGCGGGTTCATGCGGTGGGGAAGCTCAAAGGATAAAGGCTAAAGCTCAAGGGAAGGTTCAAATTCAAAGCGCCAAGTTCAATCGTCGCAAGACAGTCTTGAACTTGGAGCTTGGTGCTTCCCTTAGCCTTTAGCCTTTGAGCTTTAATCTTCATTTCGTCTCCTTCTCGCGCAGCGCGATGATGACCGCGCCGATCATCGCGGCGGTCAGCAGCAGCGCGAGGACTTCAAGCGGCAGGATGTAATCGGTCATCAGGCGCTCGCCGAACTTGGCGACGGTGGCCTTCGAGCCATCGAACATCGGCGGCGCAGGGCGTTTCGCGACGGCGCTGGACGTGATGACTTTGCCGAGCACAGCGAACACCGCGAGCGCGATGCCCACGCCCATCAGCGCCGTGGCGGAGAATTGCCGTCCCGGTCCCGGTTCGCCGCTGCGCGTGAGCAGAATGGCGAACACGATGAGGATGGCGACCGCACCGACATACACGAGCACCTGCGCCAGCCCGACGAATTGCGCGCCGAGTTGGAGATACGTGCCGGCCAAGCCGATGAACGTCACCGCCAGGCACAGTGCGCAATGCACGAGGTTGCGCAGCGTCATCGCAGCGATGGCGCTGACGACCACGAGCGCGGCGAGGATGGCGAAGGAGGCGCTCATGCGGAGTGGTGGAGTGGTGGAGTAATGGAGTGGTGGAGCGTTGGAGTTTTTGCATCACTCCACCACTCCGTCACTCCATTACTCCGTTTGCGTTCAATCCGCATAGCGATACGTCCGTTTGCCCACACCGCGGGCGGTGAAAAGCGCGTTGCTCAACAGGAGATACGGCACCACGATCATCGCGGTGACGGTGAGGCAGCGCGTGAAGCCGGGGTCCATGAAGCGCCACACGCCGGCGGCGACGATGGTGATGAGCGTGAGCGGCACCATGAATTTCCACGCGAGGTTCATGAGTTGGTCCATGCGCAGGCGGGGCAACGTGCCGCGCAGCCAGATGAAGAACATGATGAACACGCCGAGCTTCAGGAAAAACCAAATCCA
The DNA here is from genome assembly GCA_016199935.1 of Verrucomicrobiota bacterium. Lineage (GTDB taxonomy): Bacteria > Verrucomicrobiota > Verrucomicrobiia > Limisphaerales > JACQFS01 > JACQFS01. The sequence continues at coordinate 14,905 of JACQFS010000038.1, read as the reverse complement.
CGACGGCACGACTTCGAGCGCGGGCAATGGCGCGTGCCAGCCGCCGAGGAACAGCGTGATGCCCAGTCCGCTCATCGCGAACAGGCCGAGGTATTCACCGAGGAAGAAAAGCGCGAACTTGAAGCCGGAGTATTCGGTGAAGTAGCCGGCGATGATTTCCGACTCGGCCTCGGGCAGATCGAACGGCGTGCGGTTCGCCTCGGCCGTGGCGGCGACGAGGAAGAGGAAGAAGGCCGCGAAGCCCCACGGCGTCGCCGCGTGCCAGTGCCAGAAACCGCCCGCCTGCGCCTCGACAATCTGCGTGGTCGAGAGCGTGCCGGTCATCATGATGACGCCAACGGTCGAGAGCACGAGCGGCAGTTCGTAGCTGACCATCTGCGCGATGGCGCGCATGGCGCCGAGCAGCGCGTATTTGTTGCGGCTCGACCAACCGGCCATGAAGACGCTGAGTTCCGTCGCCGAACCGACCGCGAAGAAAAACAGCACGCCGGCATCGAGGTCGAGCGCCGTCATGTTTTTGCCGATGGGCAGCACCGAGTAGGCGAGCAGCGCAGGGATGACGACCGCGATGGGCGCTAGGAAATGGACAACCTTGTCAGCGTTGCGCGGGACGATGTCTTCCTTGATGAGCGCCTTGATGCCGTCTGCAATGAACTGGCCGAAGCCCGCGAGTCGGATGTTTGTGAGTGGGATGCCCACGCGATTTGGGCCGGGGCGGTTTTGAATGCGTCCGAGAACTTTCCGCTCCACCACCGTCGTGAGCGCGAAAATCGTCGGGAAGACAATGAGAATGGGCGTGATGGAAAGAATCGCCGAGGCGATGGGCAGCAGCCATTCGGGGAGAAACTTCGAGAGCACGTCGAGAATGGCGTGCTTGAGAGTGACCGGAAATTGTTCGAGTAGTTCAGTCATGCCTCGAACGCTCAATGGTCATTCCCGTGGTATATCCACATTGGTTCGGTCTTCCCCGCCCGCTCGAAGCCGCACTTCCGGTAAAACTCGATGGCCCTCCCGTCAGCCACGAGCATGTGCTGATGAAACCCGCGATACTTCCGTTTCAGAATTATCATTATGCCCGTGCCGACGCCCCGGCCCTGATACTCGGGCAAGACCAGCAAGTGGGGGTAGTAAACGACGAGGTGTCCGTCCGAAATGGCATTGCCCAAACCGACGAGCCGGTCACCTTCCCAAGCCGTGACGAGAGCGTTGGAATTCTTGAGCGCCCGCCAAAGTTTTTGCGGCTTCCTGGCGGAAGACCATTCGTTCGCCCGGTAGAGTCGCAGGATGCTTTCGAGCGGCACATCTCGTGTCTCTTTGAACTGAATGCGTGCTTTCGCCATTGTTGGGTCTTCAGAGTTGAATCGTTTCACGCAGCCGACGGTGGAGCAGGCTTTGCCGGCGGCTGGGGAGCGGGAGCGGGCTTGGGTGTATTCGCTGCGGCTTTGGCCGCCTCCGCCGCCTTCGCCTTCGCTTCCGCATCGGCTTTGGCTTTTGCCTCGGCCTTGATTTTTTCGTCAGCGCGCTTGGCGTCAATCTCGGCGGCCTCGGTCGGATGAATCTTGTTGTAGTGCGCGTTCGACTTGGCGAGTTGGTCGCGATTGAAGAGCAGTCCGCCGAAACGGTCGCCGGTGCTCAATTCAAACTCCGTGTCCATCTTGATGGCCTCGAACGGACAGACCTCGACGCAAATCTGGCAGCTCATGCACACCGAGATGTCGATGTCGAACCGCGCCGGGTAGAACTGAGGCTTGCCGAGATGGTCGGGCTTCTTGTCCTTGCTCTTCTCGATGTAGATGCACTGCGGCGGGCATTCCTTCTCGCAAATCTGGCACGCCACGCAGCGCATTCCCGCGAGCGGATCGTTGCCGTCGAAGACGAGGAAGGGAAACTGGCGCGTGTTCTCCGCGAGCTTCTGGCGCTCCTCGGGATACTGGACGGTGGTGAGGCGTTCGTCGGAAACGTAGCTGCCGGCGAAATTTTTCGCCGTCTCCACCATGCCTTTGAGTATGCCGGTGCCGAGCACGCGGCGGAGATTACAGGGGGCGGGTTGCAGGTTGCAAGTTGCAGGTTGCAGGTTGCAGGTTGTGAACGGCGCGCCGGATCTGAGATCCGGCGTGTCGTTCAGCGCAAGCTTGTTCGCGCCGGGTCGGAGACCGGCGCTCCGTCAATCCGCCGCGGCGCGTGCGAGCCGGTCGGCGATGCCGCGCCACTCGGGCGAGTCGGGCAGCGCCTCGACGATGATGAATTGCGCGCCCTCGTCATCGAGCCGGTGCAACTCGACGTAGAGCGCGCGGGCGAAGGCCTCGGCGTCGTGCGGGATGACGCTCACGCCGGCGAAGCCTTCGCCGGACGGAATGTGCGTGTGAGTGAGGATGTGGGCATGGGAGATGGCAAATGGCAGATGGCCGAGTTGCCGGCGCAGATCCGCGTCGTCCTTCCAACTGAGCACGCGCAGCTTCGCTTTCGGGGAGTAATGCTTGGGCAACTGCCCGGGGCTGCGCAGCGCCGCGGTGGTTTCGAGTTTCGGGTTTCGGGTATCGAGTTTGCCGATGGCGGCGGCGAGCGACTCCTCGTGAATCATCCCCGGTCGCAGAACGCGCGCCGGCTCGACGCTCAGGTCAACGACCGTGGACTCGATGCCGACCTGCGACTGGCCACCGTCCACGATGAGCTTCAATTTCGAGCCGAGAGATTTCGCGACGTGCTCTGCATTCGTTGGCGAAAGCTGGTTGGAAAGATTCGCGCTTGGCGCGGCGAGCGGGAAGCCGCACGCCTTGATCACGGCCTGAATGAACGGATGACTCGGCCAGCGCACACCCACGGTCGGCCCGCCGGCGGTGACCATCTCGGGAATCTCTCTCGCGCGCGGCAGCACGAGCGTGAGCGGGCCGGGCCAGAAGGATGCAGCGAGCCGCGCCGCGCTCTCGGGCCACGCGGCCACGCAGCGCCGCGCCATCGCGAGGTCCGCGACGTGGACGATGATGGGGTTGTGCGCGGGGCGGCCCTTGATTTCGTAAATCTTCGCGACGGCCTGCGGATCGAGCGCGTTCGCGGCAAGGCCGTAAACGGTTTCGGTCGGCAGCGCGACGACCTCGCCGGCCCGGAGCAAATCCGCCGCGCGCCCGACGGCCGCGCGGAAGAGCGCGGGCGTGTGCGTGGAAAGGATTTCGGCGGACATGCTCAAGCGGGCGGAGTTTAGCGGCACCGAGGAGGAAGCTCAAAGGTCAAAGCTCAAAGGAAGTTCCAACGGGTGCACCCGGGCCGTCGTCCCTGCGGGACTCGGCCTTGGCAATGTTCTACCCGGCGTTGAAACGCCGGGCCATTTTCACCTGTCCCTCCGGGACGATTCAAATTGCGGCCGGCCCCTGCCCCTTCGCACTCGACAACGCCACGTGCCGACGCGATACAGACAGCCGTCCCGCGCATGAAAACTTTCTCCCGTCGCGCCTGTCTGCATCGGCTCGGTCTCGCCGCCGCCGGAGCCGCGCTCGCTCCCCTGCCCGTCCCGCGCGCCGCGCGCGCGGCGGAGGCGGGCGCGTCCGTGAAACCCACGCCCGCCGAGGCGCAGGCGATCAGCAAACTGGCGCGCGAGTTCATGGAGCGGTTCGAGGTGCCCGGCCTGTCCGTCGCCTTCGCGCGGCACAGGGAGTTCGTGCATCAGCAGGGCTTCGGCTTCGCGGACACCGCGGCGCGCACGGCGGTCACGCCGGCCCACGCGTTTCGCGTCGCGAGCATCAGCAAGCCGTTCACCTCCACCACGATTTTCTCGTTCATCGAGCAGCGCCGGCTCGCGCTGGAGGACCGGATCTTTGGCGAGCACGGGCGGCTCGGGTTTGATTTCGGCAAAAAAATTCCCGCCGACGTGCAGGAGATCACCCTGCGCCATCTGCTCACGCACACGGGCGGCGGCTGGGGGAACAAGAAGAACGACCCGATGTTCCGCGACCCCGCACTGACCCAGCGCGAGCTGATCGAGTGGACGTTGAAGAACCTGCCGCTGGAGCACGCGCCGGGGACGAGCTACGCCTACTCGAATTTCGGCTACTGCGTGCTCGGGCGGCTGATCGAGAAGCTCGCGGGCCAGCCATATGCGCAGGTGGTGCAGCGCGAGGTGCTCGCGAAGTGCGGCATCACGAGCATGCGCATCGCGGGCAATACACTCGCGCAGCGCGCAAAGGACGAGGTGGTTTATTATTCGCCCAAGGGCGGCGGCAATCCCTACGGCATGAACGTGCCGCGGATGGATTCGCACGGCGGCTGGATCGCGACGGCGAGTGACCTGGTGCGTTTCGCGTCGCACGTGGATGGCCTGGGCGCGTCGCGAAACATCCTCAAGCCGGAGACGATCTCGCTGATGACGACGCCGGGCACGGTGAACGAGGGTTATGCGTGCGGCTGGTCGGTGAACAAGGCGCCGAACTGGTGGCACGGCGGCAGCCTGCCCGGCACCTCGACGATCATGGTGCGCACGGCAAGCGGCCTGTGCTGGTCCGCGCTCACGAACACGCGCACGGAGGGCCTCAGCCCCGCGCTGGATCAGTTGATGTGGAAGATGGTCCGGGCGGTGCCGGCGTGGAAGGGGTGAGGGGCGCGCAACTTCTGGTGATGGTCGAGACTGGGACTCACCGGCACCGGACCGCGAGCCGTCCCGGCTCGCAGCGGTTGCGCAATGAGAGACGCATCCGGCTAGTTCCAGCCTCGTCGTGCATCCGTGGCCGCTGCGGGCCGGGACGGCCCGCGGTCCGACTCAACGCTGCGCCACGCTGCCCTTCGCGCCGCCGAGGCAATAGAGCGTTTTCTCCCCGCGCACGAAAACCTGCCCGCCGCTCAGCGCCGGGGAGGCAAACACTTTGTCGCCGAGTTCGCCCTTCGCGACGGCGTTGAACGCGGGGCCGGGCTTCACCACCGTCGTCACGCCGTCATCGTTGATGGCATAGACGAGGCCGTTCGCCGAGACGAGCGAGGCGTGCGTGGAACCGATTTTTTCCTGCCACGCGAGCTCGCCGGTCTTGGCGACGAGGCAGTTGAGAATCCCGGCGTCGGACACGACAAAGAAATATTCGCCCTCGCTGATGGGCGACGGCACGTAGCTGACCATCGAGGCCTTGGTGTGGTGCCACGCGACCTGCGGGTGGGTGAACTCCGCCTGGTGATAGACGGTGCCAAGATCGCCGCGGCCCGTGTGGCGCAGGCCGAGCAGGTGGTGCTGCGGAAAACCGGCGGTCATGAAGAGGAGGTCGGCCTTCTCATTGTAAACGAGCGAGGCGACGTATTGCTCGGTCGGGCCGCCGAGATACCAGTGGAGCTTGCCGGTCGCCGGGTCGTAGCTCGTCACGGATTTGTCGCCGGAGAGAATCATCTGCGTGCGCCCGCTGAGTTCGCGGATGATGGGCACCACGTAGCTGCGCGTGTGGTTCGCGCGCGGAGTTTTCCAAACGGTCCTGCCCGTCGTGCGGTCGAGCGCGGCAATCCATGACTCGCCGTCGTGATCGCCATTGACGATGACGAGGTCCTTGTAAATGACGGGCGAGCTGCAAAAGCCATGCACGCTCTTGAACGTGCCGGGGCGCGCGAGCCATTTCTGTTTGCCGGAGAAATCGTGGGCCGCCACCGCCATCTCCTGCACGTCGAGGAACGCGACATAAACGAGCTTGCCGTCCGTCGCGGGCGTGGAGGAGGCGTGGCTGTTGAGGCGGTGTTTCTTTTCCAGCGGCGACTTCACGACGCTCTGCTGCCAGAGGAGCTTGCCACCCTTGCGGTCGAAGCAAAGCAGCAGGCGCTCCTCAGTCTCCGGCACGCACGTGACGGTGAACACGCGGTCGTCCCACACGATGGGCGACGCATGGCCGAGGCCGGGCACTTCCGTCTTCCACGCGACGCTATCGGTGGCGCTCCACTTGGTCGGGATGCTTTTCTCCGCGCTCGTGCCATCACCGCGCGGGCCGCGCCAGCCGGGCCAGTTCTCGGCGGCGGCGAGGTGGAAGGCGAGCAGCGATACGGCGGCGAAGGCGAATGATTTGTTCATGGTTCAGGAAATGACGGCGCTCTTTATGACCGAGTAGATGTCGGTGGAATTCAAAAGCGGCTTCGGCAGCAGCGCGGCCTTTTCCGCAATCACCAGCGGCCACTCGCGGCGGTCGGCGGGCGCGCAGCCGTGCGAGCCTTTCACGAGCGAGGCGTCGAGCGGGATGACGTCCATGAGCATGCGGAAGCCGAGTTTCTTCTGGAGCAGGCGCGAGAGAATTTTCAACTTCACCGCCGGGATTTTCGGATCGAGGAAAAGTTCGACGGGGTCGTAGCCGGGCTTGCGGTGGATGTCCACGCAGCGGGCGAAGTCCGGCGCGCGCGCGTCGTCGAGCCAGTAGTAATAGGTGAACCACGCGTTCTCCTTTGCCACGGCGATGAGGTCGCCCGCGCGCGGGTGCGCAATGCCGGCGGCGGTCTTCTCCGCGTCCCCCATTACCTGCGCAATGCCGTCGGTCTTTTCCAGAAGCGACCGCACGTCGTTCAGGATGTTGCGGTCGTTGACGTAAATGTGCGCGACCTGATGGTCGGCCACGGCGAAGGCTTTGCTCGCGCCGGCGTCCAGCAGTTCGAGGCCTAGTTCCTCTTTCACAGTCAGCCAGCCGCGCGAACGGAAAAGGCGGTTGAGGTGGATGGGCTGGTTCACCGCCGTGATGCCGTATTCGGAGAGCAACAGGACCTGCACGCCCCGCTTCTGGTAGAACGCGATGAGGTCGCCGAAGATGGCGTCAATGAGCCGGAGGTCGCGCGCAATCGTTTCGGAGGGACGAGCTACGCGAGTCCCTGACTGATCTGCTGAATGGGGACTCGCGTAGCTCGTCCCTCCGATGGCCCCGCCCGGGCCGAGGCGCTGGAGGTTGTAGTCGAGGTGCGGGAGATAAACGAGGCTCAGCGTCGGCGAATTTTTTTCCTCCACCCACTTCGCCGAATCCGCGACCCAGCGCGAGACGGAATCCGCCTTGCCCTGCGGAGTGTCCACGCCCGCCGCCGGGCCCCAGAATCCGGGGAAGGGAAACTCGCCGAGGTCCTTCTTGATCTCTGGGCGCAGCGCGTAGGGCCACGCGTAGATGTCGAAAAACTTCCGTCCATCGGCGGGATACATCGGGCGCGGCGTGATGCTCCAGTCGGCGGTGGAATACATGTTATACCACCAGAAAAGTTTCGCGCAGGTGAACCGCGGATCGCGCGCGCGCAACTCGTCCCAAATCTTCGGCGCGGCGACGAGGTGGTTCGACTGTTTCCAGAACTGGACCTCGGCGAGCGAGCGGTCATACCAGCCGTTCGCCACGATCCCGTGCTGCGACGGCGGCGCGCCGGTGACGTAGTTCGATTGCGCCGTGCAGGTGACGGCCGGAAACGCGGGCGCTATGGTCGCGAGCGCGCCGGCCTGGCGGAAGGCGTTGATCGCGGGAGTGTGCGGGCCGAGGAGCGATTCGCTCAGGCCCACGACATTGATGACGACGGTGCGTTGCATCGAGAACTCCGCGAGTGTTCACAAAGCGCGGCGTGGATGCAAACTCGACGAAGAGGCGCGAACCTCGCTAAGCTCGCCGCGTGGAAAAGAACCGGCTTGAAGCGTTCAGCGACGGCGTGCTCGCCATCATCATCACCATCATGGTGCTGGAGTTGAAGGTGCCGCACGGCGACGACTTTGCCGCGCTCAAGCCGCTACTGCCCGTCTTCCTGAGCTACGTGCTGAGCTTCGTTTACGTCGGTATCTACTGGAACAATCACCACCACATGTTTCAGTCCGCCAAGCATGTCGCGGGCGGCATCCTGTGGGCGAATCTCCACCTGCTGTTCTGGCTGTCGCTGTTTCCCTTCGCAACGGGCTGGATGGGTGAGAACCATTTCGCGCCGGTGCCGACGGCGGGCTACGGCGTCGTGCTGCTGATGGCGGCCATCGCTTACTACATTTTGCAAACCGCCATCATCGCGAAACAGGGGCCGGATTCGCTCCTCGCAAAGGCGGTCGGCGGTGATTGGAAGGGGAAGCTTTCGCCCGCGCTTTACCTCGCCGCCATTCCGTTGGCGTTCGTGAAGCCGTGGATTTCGCACGCGATCTACGTCGCGGTCGCCCTGATCTGGCTCATCCCTGACACGCGCATCGAACGCACACTGGCCGCACGTGAGCGTTGAAAGTTATGCGCTGGCAAACAGGATTTTCTTCGCGCGCCGGGCGTGGCGTTCCTGAAGCTCGTAAATGGACTCCACGACCTTCGGCAGGTTCATCTCGTGAACCTCGACGCCCTGGCCGATGGTCTTGAGCAGGGTGATGGTGAGCTGGCCGCCGAGGTGTTCGCGGAATTCCATCAGGCCGGCAATGACGTGGAGGTTGTGCGCGGAGTCCACGTTCAGCAATTCGTTCGCGAAGAGGTCGAAGCCCAATTTCTCCAGCAGCACCAGCACGCGCTCCGCACTCGCGGCGTCGAGCAGGCCTGTCTTGCGGGAGTAGATCACGTCGAGCGCGATGCCGATCGCGACGGCCTCGCCGTGGCGGAGACTGTATTCGGAAAGTTGCTCCAGCTTGTGCGCCGCCCAATGGCCGAAGTCGAGCGGGCGCGCGCTGCCGAACTCAAACGGGTCGCCGCTGGTCGCGATGTGATCCAGGTGCAGCTCGGCGCAGCGGAAGATGAGCCGCTGCATCGCCGCGGGCTCGAAGGCCGCGAGCGCCTCGGCGTCGTGCTCGATGGCCGTGAAAAATTCCGCGTCGCGGATGCACGCGACCTTCACGGCCTCGACGTAGCCGGCGCGCTTGTCGCGCGCGGGCAGCGAAGCGAGCAGTTGGAAATCATTGATGACGGCGAACGGCGGGCAAAACGTGCCGATGAAATTCTTTTTCGCGAACGCATTGATGCCATTCTTCACGCCCACGCCCGAGTCGTCCTGAGAGAGCGTCGTGGTCGGGATGCGCACGTGCCGCACGCCGCGGTGCGCGGTGGTGGTCGCGAGGCCGGCCATGTCGAGCAGCGCGCCACCGCCAACGGCGATGACGTAGGAGTGGCGGTCAATATGGTGCTTGTCCACCGCCGAGTGGATTTCGGAAACGTGGAAATAGGAATTCTTCACGCGCTCGCCACCCTCGATGACGAGCGGCGGGCAGACGAGTTCGAGGCAGTCGGCGTGCGCGGCGAAATAGTTCTCGATGTCGCGCGCGAGTTGCGGTTGCGCCTGCGCGAGCGCCTCGTCGAGGACGAGGAGCACCTTGTGCCGCTCGCGCACGCCGTCCGCGGTGAGGACGTTTTTCAGGAGCGCATTGCCCGCGGCGAAGACCCCGTGCGTGAAATGCACCTGGTGCCGGAAGCTCACCGTGATGTTGCGCTCGATGCTGGGCATGGCTTGAAAAAGGTGACGTATCGGACGGGAAAAGACGAGCCGGAATTCAGCCGCCGCCGGCCCCAGCCAAACGGCCTCACTGCGCGGGAATGAGGCGATTGAGCGTGTAGTAGGCGTCGGGATGAACCAACTCGGAGCCGTCGGCCGCGCGCACTCCGCTGAGGTGCAGCTCGTAAATTTTTTGGATCACGAACTTCGGCACGGTCAGCGACACGGTCCGGCCGTCCGCGGAAATTTTCACCGCCTGGATTGGCACGGGCGTCTCCTCCTGCTTCGGCGAGCCGTAGTCGAAGTGGTAGAGGTAGTAGAAATGGGAGAGCGAGTAATTCATCGCCACCGCCGCGGAGCGCGGATCCACCGGCTTGGTGAACGTGAGGTCGAACCCGGTCGGCGTGAGTTTCATCGTGTGGATCTCGAACGGCACGCGGCCCGTCCAGCGCACGCGTTGCAAGCCGAACGACCGCCCGCCGATGGACGCCCAGCCGCGGTCGGTCATGCCGATGATCATCGTGCCGTCGGGCGCGACGACCGAGCGCGTGATGCCCGACATGAAGCCTGCGCGGAACGGAAAGATCGCGCCCTGAAATTCGCCCGCGACTTTTTCCAGCGCGATGCGGAAGAGCGAACTCTTCGTCTGGTCGCCGACGAACATCTGGCCCGCGAACGGCCCGAACTTTCCGCCCGTCGTGTCCCACACCGGCTCCTCCGGCGCCTGGCCGAGCGGCCCATACACGAACCACGCGGCCGGCTGCGTCTTGAGCATCGCGAGCTGCGCGGGCGCGATGTCGTGCGGGTTCGGTGGGCCGCGGTAGTTGCGCGTCCACGCCAGACTCGCGGGATGGCCGTAGAACGATCCCTCCTTCAGATGAATCAGCGGCGAGCTGCCCCACCAGTCGCCCTGGCTGTCGGTGATGAACACGTCGCCGTCCGGGCTGGTGCCGAGTCCCGACGGCGAGCGGAAGCCGAGCGCGATGGTCGTGAAATTGGTGCCGTCGGGCGCGACCCGGTAGGCCCAACCGCGCAACGGCACCGTGGAAACGGCGAAACGGTTCCAGCCGCAGTTGAGCGTGCAAACGAGGTTGCCCGCGCGGTCACGCACGTGGCCGAAATGAAACTCGTGATAATTTCCCGACACGCCGAACTGATCCACGACCGTCTCGAACAAATCCGCGACGCCGTCGCCGTCCGTGTCCGTGATGCGCGTCAACTCGGGCCGCTGCGCGACGTAGATTTGATTGTCCTTCTGCACGAGCAGACCGAGCGCCTCGTGCAGGCCGGAGGCAAAAAGTTTCCACTCGTTGCGCGCGAGATCGCCGAGCCACACCTCGCCGCGCCGCGTGCAGACAAAAAGTTTTCCGTCGGAACGAAAACCCATCCCGCCGACTTCGAGCACGATGTCGCGCGGAATCGGAATCGTCTCGATCTGATAATAGGCGGCCTCGCCCGTCGGGAAATCCTGCTGGAGCCGCGTCTCCATTTCGTCGAGCAAGCGCTGGCGCTCGGCCAGTTCCGCGCGACTGCGCGCGGACATGTGGAACTGAAACCCGAAGCCACCGCCGAAATAGGCGATCTTCATCAGCAGCGTGTTCGTGCCCTTGTTCAACTGCACCGCGAGCTGCGAGTCATCCGGCGTGAGCGAATGTTGCGTCATCTCTTCCAGGATTTTTTTCCCGTTGAGCCAGATGTGCAGCGCCGGATCGCTGCCGACGAAAATCGTCGCCGGCATGTCGCGCTCCGCGACGATGGTGCGATACACGTAGCAGACCACCGCGCGGTTCTGTGAGTAGTGGATGAGGTTGCACGACACGCCATCCGGCGCGTCGAACGGCTGCCAGCGGATGCGCTGACCGCCCATGCCGAGATATTCCATGTTCGGATCGAGCCGGTCCTCGGGCGGGAACGACCGGTGCAACCCATCGCCGCGCGAATTGTCGAACGCCCCAAGCGAAAGCCACGGCGACTTGGTGTAGCCCTGCTCGCCGAAGCGCGCCTCGATCGCCGCGGCCGTGGCCGCGCGCGTGTCCGCCAGCGTGGCGCGTTTCACGTAGATGCTCTCGGCGGCATTCGCGGCCACCGCGAACAGCGCGAGCGCGAGGAGCGAGGTAAATGTTTTGCGCGCGACGAAGTTCATTGCGGCGTGACGTTGATGGTGAAGCGGACGCTCTTGCCGCCGGGAATCCGCAGCCGGCCGTTGGTGAACAACCCGGCCGTCGATGTCACATTGATGCCCGGCACCGGCGGCGCGAGGAACCACACCTCGCCCTTCATCTCGCCGAGCGTGAACTCCCGCGCGAGGCCGCGGCCGACGGCCGTGATTTTTTCCGCCACCCGCACGCCGTCCACTTCGTAAAGCATCACGGGAGTTTTGTTTTCCAAGCGATAGCCCTTGAACGCGACCTTCGCCGGGTCCGCCTCGGGATTGCCGATGCGCAGCGGGAAAATCTGCGGCGCCTCATACCACTTCGGCCCGAGCATTTCCGCGGGCGCGCCACCTCGGCCGGCCCACACGGGTTTGAGATCGAGGAAGCCGCCCGTCCACGCGAAGCGCAACCGCGCGACCTGCGCATCGAAGCAATACGACTGGCCGCCGGGCAGACCGACCGCGATGGCGCGCGCATTCGAGCCGATCAAAAAAGTGCGGATCAGCACCGGCTCCGCGCCGACTTTTTGGACGTAACTCCCGACCGCATTGCCGAGCCCCGCCGGCAACGGCAGATCGCGGCCCGCGCGCAACGCGTGCTGGAGCGAGGCGATCATCCCCTCAGCCTTCGGCGCGGGCAGGTCCTGAAAAAATGCCGGCATCGCCGTGCCCGGTTGGATGCGCGACGGCTCCCACAACCAGCGCCGCAGCCAGTCCGCGCGGATGCGCGCGTCCATCTCCGTCATGTCCGGCCCGCGCAGCGCGCCGATGGATTTCTCGCCGCGAAAATCATGGCAGTTGATGCAGCCCAGTCCGCCCTCGGCCGTGCCGAGCAGCTTCACGCCCGCGTCCACCTGCTCGCGCGACGGCGCGGCGACGCGCTCGCCCTCGCCCGGTTCCGCGCCCGCCTGCGCGGCGAAAAAGTTCGTGAGCGATTGCACGGCGTCGCCGAAATGCGGCATCCGCAAATCCATCCATGGGCGCACGCGCTTTTTTTCCAGCAGGACTTGCTGGAGCCAGCTCGCGCGCAACTTGTCGCCGGCGTGCGTCAGCCCGGGCGGCATCTGCTCGGCGGAAATTTTCGCGGGCCTGTTCAGCTCGTGACACGCGGCGCAGTTGAACGCCTTCACCGTGCGGTGGAAATCCTGCACCGGCGCCTCGCTCACGTCGGGGCTCTTCACGAAGGCGCGCAGCGCGTCGCGATCCGCCGCGCTCAAATCATAACGAGCCGCTTTAGCTGACGGTGCGTCTCCGAGACAGCCGTTCGCGGGATTCAACGTCGCGAGCGGCGGCGGTTCGAGATGCGCGCGCACTTCGCCCTGCGTGTCCTTCACGAGATGACAATTCGCGCAGCCCGTCATCGCCACGAGCATCCGGCCGCGCGAAAGATTTCCCTCGGGCGGCGCCTTCTCAAAATCCGCGTTGCGCGATTGCACGAGGTGCGCGGCGAGTGACTCGGCCTCGCTCGCGCTGAGCGCGAGGTTCGGCATCCGGCCACTCGGATCAACGGCGAGCGGATTCGCGAGATAGCGCGCGAGTTCGCCCGCGCTGAACTTCGAGCCGAGTCCCGTGAGCGAAAACCCGCCGTCGCCGTGACACGCGACGCAGCCCACTTTGCCGAACAGCTCCTTCCCGCTCTCCGCGCGCGCGCCCTCAGCCGGTGCCGCCGGCTTGGGCGACTTGAGCGAGGCGAGATAGCCCGCCGCGTCCGCGCGATCCTGCGCGTTGGTCAGCACCGTGGGCATCACGGCGTTCGTGCGGAAATGGCGCGGGTTCTCCAGCCATTGGAAAATCCACGCCGCCGTCGCGCGATCGCCGACGCGCGAAAGCTCCGGCCCGCGACGGCCGCCGAGAAGTTTGTTCGCGGGCTGGTGGCAGGCGGTGCAGTTGAGTTCCTCGACGAGCTCGCGTCCGCGCTCGGCCTGCCGCGTGGCGGCGAGTTCCGCCGGCTCGTCGCGATGACTCAACGCGCTCACCGGCACCGGCTCGCGACGGAAGAAAGCGGACTGCCATTCGAGTTGCAACCGCGCCGGGCCGGAGGCGCGCTGGAATTTCACCTGCACCGCGCGCTCGCCCGCGTCGAGTTGCACGGGTTGGTTCTGCACTTCCTTGCCGTCCACAAGCACCTTCGCACCAGGGTTGGCGAAGATCGTGTATTGCCCGGCGCGCAGCACGGTCAACATCCCGCTCCACTCGACGGTGAACGCGGACTGCAACTGCGGATGGATGGATTGCTCCGCGCCGAGCGTGAAGCTCGCCGTGGGCGTGACGAAGGTGACGGTGCGCGTGCCGTCGGACGCGCGGCCGAGGAGTCCGGGGGCGTTTTTCTTTTCCTGGGCCGGGAGCGGTTGGGAAATCAACGCCAGCGCGGCGAGCAGGAGGATGAACGTCGTCTGGCGCATGAAAATCGTCGGTGGAAAATGCGGCGCGAGGATGCGAATGGCAAGCGTGATTCCCGGCGCAGGGGAAAGACTTAAACGCAAAGGCGCAAAGACGCAAAGGCGCGGGGTCGAAACAAACTTCTTCCTTCCTTGCGTCTTTGCGCCTTGGCGCCTTTGCGTTAAAATTTCACTCTCCGGTTCCCGCGTGGACCTTCACCAACCCGCCGAGCAACGCGAGCCAGTCGGCCTCCGTCGTCTCCCAGCCGCTGCTGAAACGGAGCACCCGCGCGGCCTCGGCGGACGTGCGGCCCATCGCACTGAGGACGTGCGACGGCGCCTCTTTCCCGCTTGCGCACGCGGAGCCGGTCGAGACGGCGAAGCCGAGCTTGTCGAGCTTCACCACCCAGCGCTGGCGGCAATCGGCCTCCGGCATCAACGCGGCGACGGTGTTCCACAGACGCGAGGAGTTCGAGCCGAGAATTTCAGAACCGGGCAGGGCCTTGAGCAGTCTTTTCTCAAATGCCTCTCGCGCGGTTTTGATTCTGGATTCTGGATTCTGGATTCTGGATTCCCGCTCCTCAAGCGCGGCCACGAGCGCGAGCGCGCCTGCGACATTCTCCGTGCCCGCGCGGCGGCCTTCCTCCTGCGGGCCACCTTGCAGCAGCGGATGCACGCGGCCCTTCGCGGGGACTTTCAAGAAACCCACGCCGCGCGGCCCGCCGAACTTGTGCGCGGAGCCGCTCACGAAATCGCACGCGCCAAGTCCGGCGGCGGGAAGTTTGCCGAGCCACTGAACCGCGTCGCAGAAAAATGGAACACTGTGCTCGCGGCAAAGCGCGGCGAGTTCGCGCCACGGCTGGAGAACGCCCGTCTCGTTGTTCGCCGCCATCACGGCGACGAGGCCGGGCCTGTGCTTGGCCTTCTTCAGTGCCGCTTTGAGTTCAGCCACTTCCACCACTCCCTCGCGAGTTACCGGGATGAGCCGGTGCCGTTTGGGAAACCACTCGCGCGCCGCCTCCATCTC
>JACQFS010000052.1 GCA_016199935.1 Verrucomicrobiota bacterium | reverse complement strand
CGGGTACGGCCGCGATCACAATCCTTTCGGATTTACCGTGTGGCTCGCCGGCGGCGGTGTGAAGGGCGGCACGACCTATGGCGCCACCGACGACTTCGGTTTCAAGGCCATCGACAAGCCGGTGCACGTGCACGACCTGCACGCCACCATCCTGCACCTGATCGGGCTCGATCATTTGCGGCTCACGTATCGCTACAACGGCCGCGACTTCCGCCTGACCGACGTTTACGGCCAGGTGGTCAAGCAGCTCGTCGCCTGAGCAATGGCACCGGAAAATTTGGAATCATAACTCCCGGCTGGCCGCGACTCGTTCGCGGCCAGCTTGGCAATTTAAGCCCATGAAAAAAATCATCATCAGCCTCCTCGCCGCCGCCCTCGCGCCCGCCGCTTTTGCCGCGGCCATCAAGCTCGACGCCGAGCAGCAGGCCTACTTCGAGAAGAAGATCCGCCCCGTCCTCGTCGAGCAGTGCTACAAGTGCCACAGCACCCAGCCCGAGGCGAAAATCAAGGGCGGCCTCAACCTCGAGACCCGCGAGACCACTCTCAAGGGCGGCGACTCCGGCCCCGCCATCGTGCCGGGCAAGCCCGACAAGAGCGCGCTCCTCAAGGCCATGAAACACGTGGACCCCGACCTGGCCATGCCGCCGAAGGAACCGAAGCTTGCGGACAACATCATCGCCGACTTTGAAGAGTGGATTCGCATGGGCGCCGCCGACCCGCGCGAGGCGACCGGCCGCACCGTGAGCAAGGTGGATTATGAAAAGGCGAAGGAGCACTGGGCCTTCAAGGCCGTCACGAAGCAGACGCCGCCCAAGGTCGCGGACAAAAACAATTTCGTGCAGTCGCCCATTGACTCCTTCGTGCTCGCGAAGCTGACCGAGAAAAATCTCGCGCCCTCGGCGAAGGCCGACAAGCGCACGCTCATCCGCCGCGTCACCTACGACCTCACCGGCCTGCCGCCGACGCCCGAGGAAGTGGACGCGTTCGTGAAGGACAACTCGAAGGACGCCTACGCCAAGCTCGTGGACCGCCTGTTGAACTCCCCGCATTACGGCGAGCACTGGGGCCGCCTCTGGCTCGATGTCGCCCGCTATGCCGACACCACCGGCGACCGCCAGGGCGGCGGACGTCGCAACCCGCTCATGCCCTACGCGTGGACTTATCGCGACTACGTCATAGACTCGTTCAACAAGGACGTGCCCTACGACCAGTTCATCGTGCAGCAGATTGCCGCCGACCGCCTGCCCGAATCCGCGCAGGACAAGTCGTTGCTCCGCGCGCTCGGCTTCATGACCATCGGCAAGACCTTCATGGGAAATGAAAACGAGGTGATTGACGACCGCATTGACGTCATCAGCAAGGGCCTGATGGGCTTCACCGTTTCCTGCGCGCGCTGCCACGACCACAAGTTCGACCCCGTCAGCCAGAAGGAATACTACGGACTGCACGGCGTCTTCGCCTCCTCGCGCCCGCCGGGACAGTTCCCGCTCCTCGCCGAGCCGAAGAAGACGCCGGAGTATGAGGACTTCCTCGCGAAGATTGCCGAAGTGGAAAAACAGGTCGAAGCCTATCACGAGGCGGAATATTCCCGCGTCCGCGGCGGGATGCTCGACAAGGCCGGCGATTACCTCTTCGCCGTGCAGGACGCCATCTCCACCGGCGCGGCCAAGGGCGGCAACCCCCGCAACGTCGCCCGCAAATACAAGCTCGAGGGCGCCATCTTTGAACTCTGGCTCGACACCGTGCGCGCCAACTCCAAGGGCAAGCCGCACCCGCTGCTCGCGCCGTGGGTCGCCTACGCGGCGATTCCCGAAAAGGAATTCGCGAAGCAGGCGAAGGCCGTCACCGCGTCGCTCGGCAAGGACCAGCCCGCCAACGCCACGCTCGTGAAGGAATTTCGGCGCAAGACGCCCGCGTCGCTCAAGGACGTGGCGGCGGTTTACACCCGCGTCATTTCGGATTTGCAAAAGGCCGTCGGCGCGAAGGCGTTCGTTTACAACAAGGGCGGCCGGAGCCGTGATGCCAAGCCCGTGGGCGACACCAAGCTCGCCGACGCCGGGCTGGAGGAATTGCGCGTCGCGTTCTTCGATGACGACAAGGCCTGCGTGACCGTCGGCGACCGCGAGATGCGCAAGCTGCTCGGCAACCAGTTCACCACCGCCGAAAACGCCATCCGCAACACCCGCTACTCGCTGGAGATGAGCCACCCCGGCTCGCCTGCGCGCGCGATGATTCTCGAGGACTCGAGCCGCCCCCGCGACTCGGCGGTGCTCATCCGCGGCGAGCCGAAGAATCCCGGCCCCATTGCTCCGCGGCAGTTCATCCAGATTCTCTCGAAGACCAGCCCCACGCCCTTCAAGGACGGCTCCGGCCGCCTCGAACTCGCGCGCGCCATCGCCAGCCGCGACAACCCGCTCACCCCGCGCGTCTGGGCCAACCGCGTCTGGAAAAATCTTTTCGGCGAGGCCATCGTCCGCACGCCGAGCGATTTCGGCGTCCGCTCCGATTCGCCCACGCATCCCGAAATGCTCGACTGGCTCGCCGGCTACCTCATGGACAACGGCTGGAGCACCAAGAAGCTCGTCCGCGCCGTCGTCCTCAGCTCGACCTACCAGCAGGACAGCAGGGGCAACGAAAAGGCGATGGTCGTTGACCCGACCAACCAGCTCCTCTGGCGTCAGAACATCCGCCGCCTTCCCTTCGAGGCCATCCGCGACACGTTCCTGATGGTCGGCGGCACACTCGATCTCAACATGGGCGGCCAGCCCATCCGGCTCGACGCCGAGAGCCGCGGCGGCGCCCGCCAAGGCGGCTACAACTACGGCAGCGTGGACCTCAAGATCGCCCCGCGCCGCACCGTCTATGGCTACATTGACCGCAGCGCGCTGCCGGAAGTCTATCGCACCTTCGACTTCGCCAATCCCGACATGAGCACCGGCGAGCGCATCCTCACCACCGTGCCGCAGCAGGCGCTCTTCATGATGAACAGCCCGTTCGTCGCCGACACGGTGCGCCACCTGCTCGATCGTCCTGAGTTCCACGCGCTCAAGACGCCGGAGGAAAAGGTGAAGTTCCTCTACCGTTCGACCTACCAGCGCCCGCCGAGCGAGAAGGAAATGCAGCTCTCCCTCGACTACCTCGCGCGCCACATGAACGAGGAACAGCCGCCCATCGTCGGCGAGCCGGTCGGCAAGTATGACTCCGAGAAGCTCAAGGCGATGAGCAAGACCGAGCGCAAGGCCGCGCTGTCGAAAATGCAGGGCAGCGGCAAGAACTCGGCGAAGGCGCTCGACACTTGGGAGCGCTACACGCAGGTCGTGCTGCTCGCCAACGAGTTCATCTTCCTGAACTGACGTGCTGTCCGGCGTCCCGCCGGCAGTTCTGAAATTTGCAACAGCGCGGGCCGCAAAGCCCGCGCTTTTCTTTTCGTGGCAGCCGGGGTAACGAGACTCCGATCAAACGAACCCGCCATGAATGACCAATATCGAAGGACCAAGGACCAAAGAAGCTTCAAGCCCCAAGCCCGAAACGAAGAGCCTCGCGGCGGCCGTTGCCGATTTGGAATTTGTCGCTTGGTCCTTCTTTGGTCCTTGGTCCTTGGAGCTTGGCCCTTCGCGGCGAACGCCGCGCCCCGTCCCAACTTCCTCTTCCTGCTCGCCGATGACCTGCGCCCCGACTGCATCCGCGCGCTCGGCCACCCCGTCATCGAGACGCCGAACCTCGACGCGCTCGCGCACGAGGGCACCGTGTTCCCGCGCGCCGTCGCCGCGTATCCCATCTGCCACGTGAGCCGCGCGGAGATGCTCAGCGGCACCAGCGCCTTCCGCAACGGCGTGCAGTATCGCGGCGCGGCGATTGACCCGGCGCTCAAGACGTGGGCCGGCACGCTGCGCGCCGCCGGCTATCACACGTGGTTTTCCGGCAAGTGGCACAACGACGGCCAGCCCAAGTCACGCGGCTACGAAGCGACCGGCGGCCTCTATTCAAGTGGCGGGGCGTCGAAGGAGCGGCTCGCGCAGAAGTATCTCGACCACGCCGGTCGCCCCGCCACCGGCTACACCGGCTGGACCTTCAAGACCGACGACGGAAAGGTGGAACTCGAAAAAGGCATCGGCCTCACGCCGATCACCGACCGGCACATCGCCGACGGCGCCATCTCGCTCATCCGCCGCAAGCCCGCCGAGCCGTTCTTCCTCCACGTCAATTTCACCGCGCCGCACGACCCGCGCTTCTTCCCGCCGGGTCACGAGAAGCGATACGACCCGGCGAAGCTGCCGCTGCCGCCGAGTTACCGCGCGCAGCACCCGTTCGACCACGGCAACCTCACCGGCCGCGACGAGGTGCTGCTGACCAAGCCGCTCGTCGAGTCCGAGTTTCGCGCCGAACTCGCCGCCTACTACGCCGAGATTTCGCATCTCGACGAGCAAGTCGGCCGCATCGTCGCCGCGCTACGCGAGACGGGGCAGTTGGAAAATACGGTCATCATTTTCTCCAGCGACCAGGGGCTGGCGATGGGCAGCCACGGCCTGACCGGCAAACAAAATCTCTACGAGCACACCTTCCGCGTGCCGCTTGTGTTCCGCGGCCCCGGCGTTCCACGCGGCCAGACCAACTTCGCCGATTGCTACCTGCGCGACCTTTTCCCGACGACGTGCGAGCTCGCCGGCGTCGCGATTCCCGACACCGTGCAGTCGCGCAGCCTCGCGCCGCTGTTCAGCGGCAAGGCAAAGTTCATCCACGATTTTGTCGTCGGCTACTACACCGACACGCAGCGCGCGATCCGCGATGGCGATTGGAAACTCATCTGCTACCCCAAGGCCGGCCGCTGGCAGCTTTTTAATCTGGAGAGCGACCCCGACGAACTCCACGATCTCGCCGTGGATTTCAATTCGCTCGGCGAATACGAGCAGACCGTCCCGAAGTTCAGCGACCTCCGCCACAAGCTCATCAACTGGCTCACGCAAAATGGCGATCCATTCGCCGCGACTCTCGCGCCCGTGCGCCCGTCCTTCGAGCCGGAGCCGGGCAAATCTGTCGTGATGGTCTTCGGCGCGGGCGCGCCCGTGGGCGTGCCGTTCACCGCCGGTCTAACCGTCGGCCAGGCCATTCGCGCCGCGCAAGCACCGGCCGAGAAGGGCCGCGCGACCGTCTGGCGTCTCGACGGCCGACGCGAGCCGCTCGACATCGCGCAGCTTGCCGCCAAGAAAATCGAAGACCCAAAACTGGAAGTGGGCGAGATGGTTTTCGTGACGAAGTCGAAGTAAGCCGATTGGCACTAGTAACCAGCGCGCCCGCGTCACCGTCAAAGGCTCACGAATGAACAACACACGCATCTTCAATTTCGCCCTGCTCGCCGCGTTGGCGGCCTCCACGTTTTTCCTCACCGGCTGCATCGTCGAGCGGCGGCACCCGCATCGCGCCGTTGTGGTGCGCGAGACGGTCGTGATGCCGGCCGTGGGCACCGAGGTCGTGGTGCAATCGCCGCCGCCGGTGGTGCGCGAAGAGGTCAGGATCGTGCGACCCTCGGCTGCGCACATCTGGATTCCGGGCGTGTGGGTGTGGCATGGCGGCGCGTGGGTGTGGGAGGCGGGCCGTTGGGAACTGCCGCCGCGCGCCGGGGTCGTTTGGGTGCCGCACCGCTACGTGGTGCGTGGTGGCGTGCATGTCTTCATTCACGGCGGCTGGCGGTTGTGAAGCTGCGCGCGGCGCGAGTCCGCTGATCGGGGATTGATTCGGTCGCAGGTGGGCGTAGTGTGCGGGCATTCCAACGCCCGTGAAAAAAATCCTGCCATCCTGTTGCGTCCTGCTCGCGCTTGGGGCGGCCGGCTTCGCGGCTGAGACCAAGCCGACCCTCACGCTCGAACGCTCGAACAATTTCCTCATCGTCCACGGCCCGCAGCTTCCCGGCGGGCATTTCAAAATCAATTACCTCGAAGCCTACTGCCGCGCCGGCTCGACCGATGCCGATTGGAGAACGCACACCGTCATTCACCACAAGGCCGAGACCCTCTCGATGAGCGAAGACCGCCAGACGCTCCAGCTGCGCGACACGCTGGACGACGGCGTCATCGTCGAGCACACGATCCGCGCGCACGACGACGAGGTGGATTTTCAACTCGTTGCGAAGAATCCCACGCGCGTCCGCAGCGAGGCGCACTGGGCGCAGGCGTGCCCGCGCCTGCACGACTTCACCGGCTTCAACGATCTGAAGAGCAAGAATCTCGACGACTATCTGCCGAAGTGTTTCCTCTTCCTCGACGGCAAACTGGCGCGGATGCCGACGCGCGCGTGGGCGAAGGAGGCGCGCTACATTCCGGGCCAGGTCTGGTGTCCCGCGAATGTGCCGCGCACGGATGTGAACCCGCGGCCGCTCTCGCCGCTGGTGCCGAGCAACGGCCTCATCGGCTGCTTCAGCGGCGACGAAAAACTCATCTGGGCGACGGCGTGGGAGCCGTATCAGGAATTGTTTCAGGGCGTGATCCGCTGCCTGCACGCGGATTTTCGGATTGGTGGGTTGCAACCCGGCGAATCCAAAAAGATTCGCGGCAAAATTTACGTCGTGCCGAATGACGTGGAGAAACTGCTCCGGCGTTACGCGAAGGATTTTCCCGAACAGACGGGTAAACATTGAGCGACGCCGGAAGCAGAACGTTCTCCCGCTGCGCGCTCAGAAGCTGTAGCCGAGCCCTAGCGTCACGAAGATGGACTCGCCGAGATCCACTTCCACGCCGCGTCCGCCGAAGTTGTGGCGGTAGGTGCCGAGCGTTTGGAACTGCGCGCCGCCGATCAGGCTCCAGCGTTCCTTGAACTGCCACGCGACGTTCGCCCCGGCGTAGCCGCCCCACAACACCGCCGTGTGCGAGCCGTGGCCCGCGCTCGTCGCGCTGCCGAGCGGCGCGAGCGTGACCGTTTCATTCCACGACGCCCGGCCGTCGAGGATGCCGACGGCGAGGCCGCCGGAAAGCGTGAGCGTCACGTGCTTGTTCGTCGTCAGCGGGATTTCGAGATAGGGCCCGACGCGGAAGCCGAAGAGGTCGGCCTCATATTTTCGCGAGCCGCTCACGGTGACGGCATTGCCGACGACGCCAGTGGTCGTGCTCGACGGTGCGCTGTCCAGAAGGAATCCGCTGCCGGAGAACCGGCCGAAGTAGGGCGCAATATCCGGCGTGGTGCCCGGCTCGAAGCCGTAAAAATCCGTGGTGCGATTTGCGGGGCCGCCGAACGAGGAGCGGTCTTTCAAAGAAACGTTGAGCCAGTTCGCCGCGCCTTCGACGCCCCATTTCCATTTGTCGTGGTTCAGTCGGCCGAGTTGACGGCTGTAGAGGAGCTCGGCGCCGAGCTGCGGATCGTCGTTGAACCACGGCGAGGGCAGGGAACCGGTGGAGGTGGAGCGGCTCATGCCGATCGTGTTGCCGACGATCTGCGCGGCGCTGTCGTAACCCCAGTTGCCGGTGATGCCCAGCGCGTTGCCGCTCACGTCCGGCAGCACGTAGCCGTCGTCGTAATTGTAGGCCGCGCCGTCGGGCGTGGTGCGGGTGTTGGCCGGGAAGGCCACGCCAGCGGCGGTGGTGAAGCGCGCGCGGAGGTTGAACGCGGCGCGTGCCGAGATGGAGAAACGGTTGGTGAACTCGCGGAACTCCGGCTCGTCGGCGGCGGGCAGGAGGCCCGGCGCGAGGGTGAGCGTGGCCGCGAGTGCGAGCCAGCAACGTTGGGTGCGTTTGGTTTTCATGGGAATCAATCAACGATCACGGTCACGACGCGATAGAAGCGCGGGTTGGCGCCGAACGGTTTGCTGTCGGTCTTGGGCGGGCCGTCGTCATACCACTGTGTGCGGTTGGCGTTGGCGGTGATGGACGGCACGGCGGCCTTCCACGTCACGGAATCATCGCTGTAGAGCACGGTGTAAGTAGTGCCGGGGACGGAGGTCCATTCAATCACGAATCGCGAGTCGCCGGCGAGGCGCGCGTCTATGAACCAGCGGTCAATCGCCACGCCCGCGCCGAGGGTGGTGTGCGGGACGACCGGCGTGGCCTGCACCTCGAACGTCACGCCGGCCAGGCGCGCGACGAGGCGCGAGGGCACGTAGTATTCCATGACGAACGTGACCGTCTGGCCGTTGGTCAGCGACGAATTGTTCTGCACGTAGGGCCGGCCGTCGCCGTTGGTGCCCGTGGCGTTGAAGAGCACGTCGGGCGCGAGGAGGCCGCCGACGAGGACCTTCACCGCCGTCACGGTCACGACGCTGGTGTTCGTCACCGTCAGCCGCTGCTCGAAGAGGCCGGTCTGGCGGTTGAGCGTGATCGGGCCTGCGAGGATGCCGAAGGTCGGGCCGGGCAGCACGGATGTGACGGCGGCCGAGCCGGACGCGCTGCCATCGTTGTTCCCGGGGTTGGTGTCGGCGGTGGCGGACGTGGCGCGTGCGATGTTGGTCACGCTGCCGGCGTTCGTCGGCGTGAGGGTGATCGTGTAGTTCGTGCTCGCGCCGGCGACGAGGTCCACGCCGGACCAGGTCACCTGGCCGCTGTTCGTCGTGAACGCTCCGGACGCGCTCACGAAGACCGTGCCGGCCGGCAGATCGTCTGTGGTGATCACGTTCGTCGCGGTCGAGGGGCCGCTGTTGGTGACGCGAATCGTGTAGGTGATCGGGTAACCGGCGACTCCGTTGTTCGTGCCGGACTTGAACACGGCCACGTCCGCAACGGCGAGCACGGTGAGCGTGCCGTTCGTGAGGGCGAAGGTGTAATTGGCCGCCGCGAGCGAGCCAGCACCGATGGTGATCGGATAATTTCCCGGCAGGCTGTTGCTCGTCGCCGTCGTGTTCAGCGCGGGCGCGCCGGTGACGGCGTTCGTGGTGTCGCCGTTGACGAAGCCATTGAAGTGGAACGTCATCGGCCGTGACGCCGAGCGGGGCGGGGAGGACGACGACGGCGGCGTTGAGATTGACCGGTGTGAAGTTGGTGTCGGTGGGTGTGAACACGGCCGCGAGCGGATTGGTGCCGGCCGGGAGCACGACGCCATTGGAGGGCGAGTAGCCGAACACACCGGGGACCGACGAGGTGGCGTTGAGCTGATTGGTGTCGAGCAGCGTGCCGTAAACGATCGGACTCAGCGGCGTCCAGCCGGTGACCGGCACGGCGCTCGTCACCGTCAACGTGCCGTCCACGAGGGTGAAGGTGTAGTTGGCCGCCGCGAGCGAGCCGGCGGCGACATTGATCGGATACGCGCCGACCGGGCTGGTGTTGGTGGCCGCGCTGGAGAGCACGGGCGCACCGGAGACGACGCTGGCATCGTCACTGAGCACGAAGCCGGTGATGGCGAAGGTGAGCGGCGGGTTGGCCTGGTTGTAGCCGCGCACCTTGTCCTCGGCGGTGACATTCAAGTTCGCGGGCAGGACGACGACGGCGCTCGTGGAGTTGACCGAGAGATAATTGGTGTCGGTGGGCGTGAAGAGATTGGTCAGGGCATTGGTGCCGACCGGCAGCACGACGCCGTTGGAGGGCGAGTAAACGAACACACCCGCCACACTCGAAGTGGCGTTGAGCTGATTGGTCGAGAGCGGCGTGCCGTAAGTGATCGGGCTCGTGGGATCCCAGCCGACGACGGGCGCGACCGGCGTGACGGAGAGCGAGCCGTTGGTGAGGAGGAACGTGTAGTTGCTGGCCGAGAGCGAGCCGACCGCGATGGTGATCGGGTAAGAGCCGACGGGGCTGTTGGTATCGGCGGTGGTGCTCAAGTCCGGCGCGCCGGAGACGACGTTCGAGCTCTCGCCGTTGACGAAGCCATTGAAGTGGAAGGTGAGCGGCGGGTTGGTGGCCTGGTAGCCGCGCGACTGGTCATCGGCCGTGACGCCGAGCGGGGCGGGGAGGACGACGACGGCGGCGTTGAGATTGACCGGTGTGAAGTTGGTGTCGGTGGGTGTGAACACGGCCGCGAGCGGATTGGTGCCGGCCGGGAGCACGACGCCATTGGAGGG
>JACQFS010000051.1 GCA_016199935.1 Verrucomicrobiota bacterium | reverse complement strand
CGCGGCGCTGGCGGCGGGGAAATTCGGCCGGCGCATCACCTACGCCGTGCTGTGCGTGGCTTCGATCGGCGGGGCGTTGATGCTTTACCAGACCAACACCAGCTACGGCCCGTATTTCCTCTTCTCGGCGTTCGTCGCGGGCGGCGTCACGGCGTCGTTCTACGGATTCTTCCCGCTCTACCTGCCGGAACTTTTCCCGACGGCGGTGCGCGCGACGGGCCAGGGGTTCGCGTTCAACTTCGGCCGTATCATTGCCGCCGTGGGCGGGTTGCAGACCGCGACCCTCATCGGATTTTTCGGCGGCAGCTTCGCCAAGGCCGGGTCGGTGATGGCGGCGGTCTATCTCGTCGGCATGGTCATCATCTGGCTTGGGCCAGAGACGAAGGGAAAAGAACTGCCGGCGCGAAGTGCTGCTCGAAATCGCCAACACAAACCCGGACGTGGCACTCTGCAATCAGTCGGCCTTGGAAGGGGCAATGATGCTCGACCGCATGGAGGACGACGATGCCCGCCGTCAATCCCGGTGAAATCTGGATGACGGATTTTGGGATGGCGGCCAAAGTCCGGCCCGCGCTGGTCCTCACCGGCGAACCCGCTGCCGAGGAACTTGACCTGGTCACCGTGGTGCTCCACACCACCGCGCTGCGCGGCAGCCGCTGGGAGTTGAACCTGCCAAAGGCGTTCTTGAAACCAGGCGCGTTTCATTTGCAACAGATCCAAACCGTCTCGACCGTCAAACTGGAACGCCGGCTCGGCGCGTTGACGGCGGACGAGATGAAGCGGGTGCTCGATGCCCTGGGCACCCGGTTGGGAATCTGAACGGATTACCGCCTTTTCCGATAGGACGGTCAGCGCGCCGCCTCAGAGCAACCCCTGATACGCGAGCCACAGTGAGCGGAAGTATTTCATCACCCGCACGGGGTCGGTGCTCTCGGGAATCTCCGCGAAGGTGAAGCCGGTGAAGTTGATCTCGTTGAGCCGCGTGAAGAGCCGGCGGAACGGATACTCCTCCAGATAAATGTCGCGCAGGTGGACGGTGAAAATCTTGTGCTTCACGAGGTCGAAGTTCGCGTCGAAGCCGCCGTCCTCGAGGTCGGTCGCGTTGGAGTTCCAGCACACGCCGACGTTCGGGCGGTCCGCCACGTCCATGATCTTGCGGCAGCGCGGCACGCGGGAAGTTTCGCCACCGTGGATTTCGAGTCTGATTTGCAGGCCGAGATTTCCGGCGAACTCGCCGATCTCGCGCAGCGACTTGCCGATCTGCTCCAGCGTCTTTTCCTCCGGCACTTCCTTCGGCAACCCATTCGGCCGCACTTTCACGCCGGTCGCGCCTACGTCGTGCGCGAGGGTGATGTATTCCTTCGTGGCCTCGATGTCCTTGCGGAGCTTCGCCTGGTCGGGCGTGTGAAAGTCGAACGCGCTGCCGAGGCTCCAGAGCTTCACCGGCGAATCGGCGAAGCGTTGCTTCGCCTCCGCGCGCTGCTCCTTCGTGAGCGTGACCTCGACGCTGTGCTTGTGCCCGGTGCGCAGTTCGACGCCCTCGAACTTCGCCTCGGTGCAGTTCTTGATGATGGTCGCGATGTCCCAGTTCTGCGCGATGTTGTAGGTCACGGTGCCGAGGTGATACCTGGGCTTGGCGGTGACAAAGGACTGCGCGGGGGCCTTGGGCTTTTTCTCGGCGGCAAGGGCGGGCACTCCGAGCGCGGCGAGCGCGCCGAAGCCGAGCGTGGAACTGCGGAGGAACTGACGGCGGGAGGTTTGCATGGGTGGAGTGTTGGAAGCCGGGGCGGCGGCGGCAATTCAAATCCGGCGAGCACCGGTGAGTTTCCGCTTGTCGCTGCCCGCACCTGCCGCAATCGTTCGCGCGTGAGCGGCGACAAGATCACTCCCGAAACCATCCGCGCCCTGAAAGGCCGCCGGCGCATCGCCGCGCTGACGACTTACGATTATCCCATGACACGGATGCTCGACGAAGCCGGTGTGCCCGTGTTGCTGGTGGGTGATTCGCTCGGCATGGTCGTCCTCGGCCATCCCGACACGACACACGTGACGATGGCGGACATGGAGCATCACACCCGCGCCGCCGCCCGCGCCAAGCCGCGCGCTTTGCTCGGCGCGGACCTGCCTTACCGCAGCTACGATACGCCCGAGGCCGCCGTCACCAACGCGCGCCGGCTCGTCGCGGCGGGCGCGGAGTATGTGAAGGCCGAGGGCGGCCGCGAAATCCTGCCACAAGTGAAAGCGATCATCGCGGCGGGCATTCCGTTCATGGGTCACATTGGAATGTTGCCGCAGCACATCCTTGAAGAGGGCCGTTACCACATCTTCGGCCGCGACGACGCCGGCCACGCGAAGCTGCTCGACGGCGCGGCGGCGCTGGCGGAGGCGGGCGTCTTCGCCACCGTGCTCGAACTGGTCACGCCGCCCGTGGCGAAGGAGGTCACTCAGAAATTTCCCTTCGTCACCATAGGCATCGGCTCCGGGCCGGACTGCGACGGACAAATTCTCGTGACGCATGATTTGCTCGGCACGTTCCCGTGGTTCACGCCGAAGTTCGTGCCGCAGAAACTCCGCGCCGCCGAACAGATGAAGGCGGCGGTGGCGGATTGGATGAAGGCGATTTGAACCACGGAAAACACCGAAGACACGGAAGATGAAAAAACTTTCCCACATTGATGCCAGAGGCGAGGCGAGCATGGTGGATGTCTCGCACAAGCCGGTTCAAATGCGCGTGGCCGTCGCGCGCGGCGAGATCCGCGTGCAGCGCGCCACGCTTGCGCTCATCTCCAAAAACAAAATCGCCAAGGGCAACGTGCTCGCCACCGCGCGCATCGCGGGCATCCAGGCGGCCAAGCGCACGGGCGACCTCATCCCGCTCTGTCATCCGCTCGGCATCACGCATTGCGAGGTGGGCTTTTCGATTCCGAAGTCGCGCGACCGCATCATCATCACCGCCACGGCGAAGATCGCCGCGCAGACCGGTGTGGAAATGGAGGCGCTCACCGCCGTGACCATGGCGGCGCTGACCATTTACGACATGTGCAAGGCCGTGGACAAGATGATGCGCGTGACGGACGTGAGAGTGATTTCCAAGACGAAGAAATAAACGCAAAGGCGCAAAGGCGCGAAGACGCAAACTTTCTTCTTCCGCGCCTTTGCGTCTTTGCGCCTTTGCGTTAAAAGAAGCCCATGCAAATGCACGTTGGCATCATCACCATTTCCGACCGCGCCTCGAAGGGGCTTTACGACGACCTCGGCGGGCCGGCACTCAAGAAGGCGGCGGAGGGCTACGGTTGGAAAATTCTCGCTGATGCGCTCGTGCCGGACGAGAAGCGCGACATCCAACGCGCCATCCGCGAACTCATCGGCAAAGGCTGCTCGCTCATCCTCACGACCGGCGGCACGGGCGTGGCGTTGCGCGACGTGACGCCCGAGGCGGTGCGCGAGATCGCGGTGCGCGAGTTGCCGGGCTTCGGCGAGGTGATGCGCGCCGAGTCCATGAAGATCACCAAGAACGCCATCCTCTCGCGCAACCTCGCCGCGGTGGTGGAAAAATCGCTCGTGCTCTGTCTTCCCGGGAAACCTTCGGGGGCGGTTGAGTGTTTAAGCTTTGTGGTCGGCGCGATCCCGCATTGCGTGGAAGTGTTGCAGGAAGTGCCGACGAGTTGCTGAAGATGCTGCGCGCGTTCTCCATTCTGTTGCTGGCGGCCGCCATGACCGGCTGCGTTTCCAAGTCCTCTGCGCGGCACGAGGCGGAGAAGGCTTACCTCCGGGGCCAGCGCGACGCCGTGAAGTCGAACCAGCAGCAACAACTGCTGAACCAAACTCCCTCCGTCACCGTCATCGGCAACGTGGCCAACCGCGTCGTGCCCTGGACCGAGACGCTCACCGTCGCGCAGGCGATCGTCTTGGCGCAATATCTCAGCCCCATTTCGCCTTCGGCCGTGCTGGTCCATCGGGCCGGCCAGACTTACACGATCAGCGTGCGGATGCTGATGAGCGGCGTGCAGGACATGCCGCTGGAGCCGGGCGACGTGGTCGAGTTGCGGAAATGAATCGCGCCCATGCACACGCTCGGCGATCTGGCGAAGGCGTTGAACCGTCCGGCGGTGTGGGTGCGTGGCATGCAGGGGCGGTTTGAACTTCCGGTGGTCGAGGGCGCGGGTTACTCCGCGGCTTACCTGGCTTTCCTGCGCACGGTGATTTTTCTTCGCGCGCTGAATGTGGGCGAGGACACGTTGCGGCACCTTTGGGAGCTGGAGAAAAAATTTCTGGTGCTGCTGCACGCCGACAACCGCGGCTCGCCCACGTGGTTTCTGGATTCGTGCGGCGTGCGGACGAACCGCCACCGCCGGCTGCTGCTCTCGAACTTCGACATCGGCGTGGACCTCGCCGCGCACAGTTTGCAACTCGGCCTGAACTTCAACGCCACGCTCCCGGAACTTTTCGCCGGCGCGGAAATGGGCGAGGACGCGCTGCGCGTGTTGGGTGGGTATGCGGAGCAACTCGCGCGCGTGCGCGAGCACATCGCCACCGAGCTTCCGCAGACGCGCGCGGCGGCGAAGTGGGCGGGGGAGTTCACGGCGAAACATCGGTGACCAATGGCGCGACGCGAAAACATATTCTCCGCGAAACGCCGGGCCGCGCGTCGTGAACGCAACGTCGAGGCCGCGATGCACCACAGCGTTTACGTGGTGCTGCTCGCGCCAGCCGCGGCGCGGTGGCGGTCCGTGCGCGCGGAAAACCCAAAGCGGGACACGCGCAAGCCCTGTCTCTACGTCGGCATGACGGGCCTGACGCCGGAGGAGCGGTTCGCGAATCACAAGGCCGGCGTAAAAGCTTCGAGCGTGGTCAAGCGGCACGGCGTGCGGCTCCTGCCCGAGTTCTTCGCGCACCTGAATCCGATGCCGTTCGAGGCAGCGGTGGTGATGGAGCGCGAACTCGCGGAGGATTTGCGTGCGCAGGGCTACACCGTCACCGGCGGGCATTGAGCGGGGGGCCGTTTGGCCCAACCGCTGGTGTAATTTCGCGTGCGTAACCCTTTACCTTGGCATACCGTCTGTTGCACACAGCCAGCGCAAACCATGAACGACACCGCCATGAACCAGAAATATTCTCCGTTCAACCACGGCATTTTTTCCCGCCGTGATTTCCTCGAAAAAACCGGCACGGGCTTCGGCCTGCTGAGCCTCGCCGGACTGACCGGCATGGGTTTGCTCGGCAACGAGGCGCACGCCGCCGACGCCAGCGGGCCGCTCGCGCCGAAGCAGCCGCATTTTCCCGGCAAGGCCAAGCGCGTGATCCACATCTTCGCGCAGGGCGCGCCGTCGCAGGTGGACACGTGGGATCCGAAGCCCGCGCTCGCGACGCACGCGGGCCAGCAGGTGCCCGGCATGAACGGCGTCGCGATGCCGTCGCCGTTCAAGTTCGCGAAGCACGGCCGCTCGGGCATCGAGGTGAGCGAAGTTTTTCCGAACCTCGCCAAGCACGTGGATGAGATGGCGATCATCCGCTCGATGCACACGGACATCCCGGCGCACGAGATCGCGACGGTGTTCATGAACACGGGATCGTTGCGCATCGCCAAGCCGAGCGTCGGCTCGTGGGTCGTGTATGGACTCGGCAGTGAGAATCAAAACATTCCCGGTTACATTTCGCTGCGCCCCGGTCGCATGCCGCCCGGCGGCTCGCAAAACTGGCAGTCGGCGTTCCTGCCCGGAACCTTCCAGGGCACGAGCATCAACACCACGTTCGACCGCGTGGAGCAGATGATCCAGAACATCCGCAATCCGTATCTTCCACTCGACGAACAGCGCCGACAGCTCGACCTCGTCCACAAGTTCAACGAACTGCACGCGCAGAATCTCCAGAAGGACGCGGGCCTCGAGGCGCGCCTCGAAGCGCACGAGATGGCGTTCAAGATGCAGACCGAGGCGACCACCGCCTTCGACATCAGCAAGGAGCCGGCGAACGTGCGCGCGCTCTACGGCAATTCCTCGCAGGGCAAGCAGCTCCTCATCGCCCGCCGGCTCATGGAGCGCTGCGTGCGTTTCATCCAGGTCTGGGCCTCGGGCTGGGATCACCACAGCGACATCGAGGGGCGCTTGAGTGCGTCGGCGGAGGAGATTGATTCTCCACTGGCCGGACTCCTGACGGATCTCAAGCAGCGCGGGTTGCTCGACAGCACGCTCGTCGTGTGGGGCGGCGAGTTCGGCCGTAAGCCGACCAAGGACAAGAACGGCAACGCCAACCCCGGCCGCGACCACAACAACAAGGGCTTCTCGACGTGGCTCGCTGGCGGCGGCATCAAGGGCGGCACCATCTACGGCGCGACGGATGAGTTCGGCGGCCAGGCCGTCGAGAACACCGTGCACGTCCACGATCTGCACGCGAACATTCTGAACGCGCTCGGCTTCGATCACGAGAAGCTCCGCTACCGCTACAACGGCCGCGACTTCCGCCTCACCGACAACTTCGGCAAAGTCATCAAGCCCCTGTTCGCCTGAGCACCATGAAACGCATCCTCGTTCCCATCGTCGTGGCGGGTTCGTTCGTCTTCATCGCGAGCGCCGCTGAGCCGCAACTCACCAAGGCCCAGGCCGATTTCTTCGAGTCGAAGATCCGCCCGATCCTCGTCAACGAGTGCTACAAGTGCCACAGCGCCACCGCCGAGAAAGTGAAAGGCGGTCTCCTCATGGACACGCGCGACGCCCTGCTCAAGGGCGGCGACACCGGCCCCGCGCTTGTGCCCGGCAAACCCGACCAGAGCCTGCTCATCAAGGCGGTCACTTACAAAGACCCCGATCTGCAGATGCCGCCGAAGAACAAGAAGCTCACCGACCAGCAGATCGCTGACCTCACCGCGTGGGTGAAAATGGGCGCGCCCGATCCGCGCAAGAGCGCCGCGACCGTCAAAGGCAAAGACCCGCGCGACGCCGGCAAGACGCACTGGTCTTATCAGCCGGTGAAGAAGCAGGCACCGCCGAGCGTGCAGCAGAGTGACTGGGTCAAGACGCCGGTGGACAATTTCATCCTCGCCAAACTCGAGGCGAACTCGATGAAGCCCAACGCGCCCGCCGACCGGCCCGCGCTGTTGCGTCGCACGTATTACGATCTCATCGGCCTCCCGCCTACGCCGGCGGAAGTGGATGCGTTCGTGAAGGACACTTCGCCCGACGCCTTCAGCAAGATCGTGGACAAGCTGCTCGCGATGCCGCAATACGGCGAGCGCTGGGGCCGCTACTGGCTCGACATCGCGCGCTACTCGGACACCAAGGGCGGCGTGAAGCGCAACAAGGAAGACGACCGGCTGCCCTACGCGTGGACCTATCGCGATTACGTCATCAAGGCGTTCAACGACGACAAGCCCTACAACAAGTTCATCATCGAGCAGCTCGCCGCGGACAAAATTCCCCTTGGCCGGGACGCCAGCCCGCTCGCCGCGATGGGTTTCCTGACCGTCGGCGACCGGTTCATGAACAATCCGAACGACATCATCAACGACCGGATTGACACGACCACCAAGGCCTTCCTCGGCGTCACCGTGGCGTGCGCGCGCTGCCACGATCACAAGTTCGATCCCGTGCCGATGGCCGACTACTATTCGCTCCACGGCATCTTCAACAGCTCGATGATCCCGAAGGATCTGCCCGTCATCGGCAAGCCCGTGGATGAGTCGGCGGCCGCGAGCTTCAACTCGAAGCTGGCGGCCTTGAAGAAACAGGAAACCGCCCTCGAAGCCCAGGAGCGTGCAGCCAAGAAGAACCGCGACAAGAAGGCCGGCAAGAAACTCCAGGCGCAGAAATCGCAACTTGACGGCCGCATCGCCCAGCTTGAAATGGACGACCGCGGCTCGCCGCCCAAGGCGATGGTCATGTTCGACAAACCCAAGCCGACCGACTCCGCCATCTTCATCCGCGGCGAAGCGGAGAACAAAGGCCCGATCGTCCCGCGCCGCTCGCTCGAAGTCCTCGGCGGCCCGAGCCGCCCCGCGTTCAAGAACGGCAGCGGCCGGCTCGAACTCGCGCAGGCCATCGCCGATCCGAAAAATCCGCTCACGCCGCGCGTGATGGCCAACCGCATCTGGCAGCACCATTTCGGCGCGGGCATCGTGCTCACGCCGGACGACCTCGGCGTGATGAGCGATCCGCCGAGCCATCCCGAGTTGCTCGACTATCTCGCCGCCCACTTCGTCGAGCACGGCTGGAGCGTGAAGGAAATGCACCGGCTCATCATGAACTCCGCCGCCTACCAGCAGAGCAGCGCGAACAATCCCAAGTTCGCGCAGATCGATCCGCTCAACCACCTCCTCTGGCGCGCGAACGTCCGGCGGCTCGACTTCGAATCCATGCGCGACTCGTTCCTCTTCATCGGCGGCAAGCTTGACCAGAGCCGCATCGGCGGGCCGTCCGTGAATCTTTTCCTCGAGCCCTACTCCCAGCGCCGTTCCGTCTACGGCTACATTGACCGCGAGGGTCTGTCCGAGACCTTCAACCATTTCGACTTCGCCAATCCCGACATGGCCACCGGCCGCCGCTACGACACCATCGTGCCGCAGCAATCGCTCTTCCTGATGAACTCGCCGCTCGTCGTCGAGCAGGCGAAGAATCTCGTGCGCCGCCCGGAGTTCACCGCGGCGAAAACCGAGGAGGAGAAACTCGACGTGCTCTACCACATCGTCTATTCGCGCCCGCCGCGGCCCGAGGAAGTGATGCTGAGCGACTCGTTCCTCAAGGACACCAAGCCCTACAAGTCCGTCACCACCGCGCCGCAGCCGGCCACCGCCTCGCGCGCCGTCGCCAAGAAAAAGGCCGCCGCCAACAAGAAGCGTCCCGAGACGCCCGTCGAGGCGTTCCGCGCCCGCGCGCCGCTCGGCTCATGGGAGGAACTCGCCCACACGCTGCTCATCGCGAACGAGGCGTCGTTCGTGAACTGAGGCGCATCGGAAAAATTACAACGGGCCAGGCCGAAAGCCTGGCCCGTTTGATTTTTGGCGCTCCGTCCGATACAACTCGCGCATGACTTCGCTGCCGCCGCCACTCGAACGTTTGGATGCCAACCACGTCCGCGTGCGCGGGCGCACGCTGCTCTACTTCGGCGGATGCGATTACCTCCGGCTCGCGCGCGCGCCCGCTGTGCTGCGGGCCGCCGCCGAGGGACTTCACCGGCACGGCCTGAACGTCGGCGCGTCGCGCAAGACCACCGGCAATCATCCGCTCCACGAAAAGCTGGAGCGACGGCTCGAAAAATTCTTCGCCGCCGACCGCGCCGTCCTCGTCGCCAACGGCTACCTCACCAATCTTGCCGTGGCGCAGTCGTTCCCCGGTGAGTTCACCCACGTGCTGCTCGACGAGTGCGCGCACGCGAGCCTCGTGGATGCCGCGTCCTTCTTCGGCCGCCGCGTTATCCGATTCCCGCACCGTGACGCGGACGCCGTGCGTCGCCTCGTCCGCCAAGTCGGCCCGCGCGCGAAGCCCGTGCTGCTCACCGATGGCCTGTTCGCGCACAACGGCAGCGTCGCCCCGCTCAAGTCGTATTTGAAAATCCTCCCGCGCCGCTCGCTCATTGTGGTGGACGACGCGCACGGGGCGGGCGTGATCGGGACGAAGGGCAGGGGAACGCTGGAGCACGGGGGCGTCGGCCGCGAGCGCATCGTGCAGTGCGTGACACTGAGCAAGGCCTTCGGCGCCTACGGCGGCGCGGTGCTTGGCTCGCGCGCGGTGTGCGACCGAATCGTCGGGCGCAGCCGCCTCTTCACCGGCAACACACCGCTGCCGTTGCCGCTTGCCGCCGCCGCGTTCGCGGCGCTCGATCTTGCGGCGAAGGGCGCGCTCCGCCGCCGGCTCCTGCGCAACGCCGCCTTCGTCAAATCCGCCCTGCGCGAATCGGGCCTCGCCATTCCTGACTCACCCGCGCCGATGTTCTCGCTCGCGCTCCCTCGCGCGGCGGACTCGGCGCGGCTCCGGCGGCTCCTGCTGCGGCGCGGAATTCTGCCGCCGTTCATCCGCTACCCCGGCGGTCCGGCGTCGGGAAGTTTCCGCTTCGTCATCAGCAGCGGCCACACGCGGGAGCAGTTGCAGAAATTGGTGGCGGCGCTCGTCGAGTTCGCGCGCGGGTGACGGACCGCAGCCCGTCCCGGGCCGCAGCGCGTGGGCCGGCCAGCGGGCTCCGATGTTTCCTCACGCGCCTCGTCCTGCTCGGCCGCTGCGGACGGGGACCGTCCGCGCTCCGCCGAATCAGCGCACGCGCCAGAAATCAAAATCGCCGAGGCGCTCGTGCGCGAGCGGCGGATGCGCCTTGAGGTAAGGCAGGAACGGCGAGGGGTTGTTCGGCTTGCCGTTGTCGTAATGGACGAGCCACACGCCGGTGCCGGTCTCGCCCGCGAGCTTCGCGGGAAATTCCTCGAAGGTCGCGAAGTGCGTGTCGCCGGTGGCGGCGCAAATGCCCGCATCGTCGCTGCGCTGCTGCGGCGCGCGCGGCACGACGTAGCGGACGCGGGGGCCGAAATAAATTTCCAGCCCGGAGAAATGCCGGTCCACATAAACGCTCGTCGCACCCAACTCGCGCAGCTTCGCGGCGATGGGCCGCATCGGCGAACTCAGTCCGAGCGAAGCCTCGCGCCGCGGCATCACGATCATCACCGCGACGGCGAGGGCGATCAGGATTCCCACCGTCGCGCCGGTGAAGCCGCGAAACGCCGCCGGCGACACGACCGCGCGCAGCCGCAGCAGCCCGCGCGCGAGCACGAGTGCCGCCCACGGCGCGAGCGGCAGCGTGTAGGAGGGCAGCTTCGAGGAAATGAGCGAGAGCACGATGAGTCCGGTGAGCACAATAAATCCCTCGACGCCGAGCCGGGAGGGGAGCGCGCGCCAGCCGCCGAGGGGAAGTTGTCTGCGCTTCACGAGCCACGCGCCGAGCAGCGCCGGCAGCCACGGCGCCCAGAGCGCGAAGCTCAGCGCGAAGTGGTAATAAATTTTCCCGCGCCGTCCGTCGGCGTGGCCGGTGACGCGGCCGGCAAGTTCTCGGCCGAAGAAAAAATCCTTCAGCTCCGCGTGGCGGTGGAGCATTTCCAGATACCACGGCGAACCGAGCGCGAGGATGCCCGGCAGCAGGAACCACGGACGCAGCGCGCGCAGCCCCGCGCGGTCGCGCGTCGCGAGCACGCCGATGAACAGCCCGAGGAGCGGCACGAGCGCGGCGGTTGCCTTGGTCCACCACGCGAGCGTCCAGCAGATCAGCGAGAGGAACCAGAATTTCCAATCGCCGCCGCGATGACGTGACTCAGCCCACGCGGCGACACCGAGCGAGCAGAAGCCGGTGAGCAGCATGTCGGGTGAAAGGAACCGCGCGAGAAACCAGAACTGCCCGAGTGTGCCGCAGACGAGTAGCGCCCAGAACGCCACCTCGCGTCCGTAGATCCGCCGCGCCACCCAGCCGACGCCCGCGATCGCCAGGAGCGCGCCGAGCATTGAGGGCGCGCGCGCGGCCCATTCGTTCACGCCGAACGCGCGGAAGGAAATCGCCGTGACCCAGTAGATGAGCGGCGGTTTGTCGTAGTGCGCGAAGCCGGACAGCCGCGGCTCCAGCCAGTCCGCGCCGGGCTCGAGCATCGCGGCGGGGATGTTGGCGTAGCGGCCTTCGTCGGGTTCGTTGAGTCCGCGCGAGCCGGCGAAGGCGATGAACAGCACGGCGAGTCCGAGCAGGAACAGCGCGAACTGGCGCGTGGTCGGGCCATCGGCGGAGGACGGCGGGCGGTTCGTTGGAGCTTCGGGACTCATGCGCGGCGGTGGCGGCGAAGTTAGACCACACAACGCGCACGCGGCGCAAGCGGGCGTATCGGGAGGACACCGCCCCGACGGACCGCGAGCCGTCCCGGCTCGCAGCGGTTGGGAAGGAAACGGGCTTGGAAATTTCGTTGGTCGTTCCGCCAAGGTGGCCGCTGCGAGCCGGGACGGCTCGCGGTCCGGGGCAGCGCCCGGTGCAAGCCGACAGCTCGGTCCGCACTCGACTTGAATCCCGGCGTCGCTACGCTCACCTGCCATTGACATGAAAAAACTCACGCTCGCTTTGCTCACGCTGCTCGCCTTCATTTCGCTCCGCGCCGAGACGGAGTATCCGCTCGGCCCCGACTCGAAGCCGCAGCCCGGCGTGCCCAAGGGCGACGTGATGAAGTTCACGTTCGACCAGTCGAAGATTTTCCCCGGCACCACGCGCGACTACTTTATCTACATTCCGAAACAGTATGACCCGGCGAAGCCCGCGTGCCTGATGGTCTTCCAGGACGGCAACGGAAAAAATTATGAGGTGCCGACCGTGCTCGACAACCTCATCCACAAGAAGGAGCTCCCGCCCATCATCGCCGTGATGGTGATGCACGGGCGCGTGAAGGCGCCGACTGCGGACGCGCTCGACCGTTTCAATCGCAGCTTCGAATACGACGGCCTCGGCGACGCTTACGTCCGCTTTCTCCTCGAAGAACTTTTGCCCGACGCGGAGAAACAGAAGGCGCCCAACGGCCGCGCGATTCGTTTCTCCAAGCGCGCCACCGACCGCGCCATCGCGGGCAGCAGCAGCGGCGGAATCGCGGCGTGGACGGCGGCGTGGGAGCGGCCCGAGGCGTTCAGCCGCGTGTTCACGAGCGTGGGCACCTACGTCGGACTGCGCGGCGGCGATGTTTATCCGACGCTCATCCGCAAGTTCGAGCCGAAGCCCATCCGCGTTTTTTTGCAAGACGGGAGCGCCGACCAGAACATCTACGGCGGTGATTGGTGGATGGCGAACCAGATGATGGAGCGCGCGCTGACCTTCGCCGGCTACGAGGTGAATCACGCGTGGGGCGACGGTGGCCACAACGGAAAGCACGCCACCGCCATTCTCCCCGATGCGCTGCGCTGGTTGTGGAAGGACTGGCCCGCCGCGCCGAAGGCCGGTGCCGGCTCGAAGCAATTGCAGGAAATTTTGCTCCCCGGCGAGGGTTGGAGGCTCGTCGGCGAGGGCTACAAATTTACCGAGGGCACGGCCGCGAACGCGCAGGGGGAAGTTTTTTTCAACGACATCCCGAACGAGAAAACTTACAAGGTCGCGCTCGACGGCAAGGTGAGCCTGTTCGCGTCGGACACGAAGAAGGCCAACGGCCAAGCGTTCGGTCCCGACGGCCGGCTCTTCGCAGTGGCCTCGGCCGCGAGTCAGGTGGTCGCCTATTCCGCCGACGCGCGGCGCACCGTCATCGCGGAAGAGATCGTGGGCAACGACCTCGTCGTCGCGAACAACGGCAACATTTACGTGACCCATCCCGGCGGCGGCAAGGATCCGAGCCTCATCTGGCTCGTGCGGCCCGACGGCACGAAGAGGGTGGTGGACACTGGGCTGAAATTTTCCAACGGCATCACGCTCTCGCCCGACCAGACCTTGCTCTACGTGGCCGACAGCCGCACCCGCTGGGTTTACAGCTACCAGATTGCGGCGGACGGCTCGCTCAAATACAAGCAGCGCTATTACAACCTCCACGTGCCCGACTCCGCCGACGACAGCGGTGCCGACGGCATGCGCGTGGATCGCGATGGCCGGCTGTATGTCGCTACCAAGATGGGCATCCAGGTCTGCGACCAGGCGGGCCGTGTGAACTGCATCATCCCCACGCCCAACGGCCGCATCGCGAACCTCTGCTTCGGCGGGGAAAATTTCGACACGCTCTACGCCGCGTGCGGCGACAAAGTTTTCAAGCGCAAGCTCGCCGTGAAAGGCGCGAACGCGTGGGACGCGCCGAACAAGCCCACCGCGCCGAGGCTTTGAGCGAACGGCGTGCCGCGACCTGTAACGAGCTAGGAGGTCGGGTTCCGCCGCGCCAGGGCGTTGGCCCGGCGTCGCCACAGCAGCCCCGCGCCGCCCGCCATTCCGAGCAGCGCCACCGTTCCCGGCTCCGGCACTTCCGAGATGGCGAGGAAGCCGCGGCTGCCCAGCCCGCCGCCCACGAGAAATTTCCGCGTCTCGTCCGGTGCGTAACGCGAGATGGAATGAAACGTATCCTGTCCCTGGATGTAGATATTGTCGGCGGCATCGATCGCCATCGCGGTCGGCGTGCCCGGCAGATTGCCGTTGGCGAACAGCGCGAGGAAAAAACCGTTCGTGTCGAATTTGTAAACGCCCTGCGCATCACCCACGGCCACGAAGACGTGGTTCGCGCGGTCAATGGTCATGCCCGTCGGATGCGCCAGCGCGCCGGTGTCGGCAAACGTGCCGAGGTCCGCGCCGTTCGACGCGAACCGCTGCACCGAGTGGCTGGAGTCGTTCGCGGCGTAAACATTTCCCAGATTGTCCACCGCCATCGCGACGGGTGTGCCGTTGGTCGTGGTGGCGAACGGCGTGACCGCCCCGCCCGGCGACACCTTGAAGAGCGCGCTGCCCGTCGAGCCGCAAAGGTTGCCCGACTTGTCGAAGGCGAGCGTGCGGAGATCGTTCGTGACGAAGACGCCGAGGTCCGTGCCATCGGGCGCGTAACGCCGGACACTACCGCCGCTCGAGGCATACACGTTTCCCGCGCCGTCCACCGCCAGGCTTTGGGCGAATCCGGGTGCCGTGGTGTCCGCGAACGGCGACGGCGCGCCGTTCGTATCGAACTGCTGGATGCGCGAGTAACCGATGCCGAAGTCCGAGACGTAAAGAATCGGGTCCGCGCGCAGGGGCCGGGCGGCGGTCAGCGCCATGGCGCAATAAAAAAGGAGCGTCGGGAAATGGAGCAAGGCCTTCGCTCGGTCGGGAA
This sequence comes from Verrucomicrobiota bacterium, assembly GCA_016199935.1. GTDB lineage: Bacteria > Verrucomicrobiota > Verrucomicrobiia > Limisphaerales > JACQFS01 > JACQFS01. Next base: position 7,834 of record JACQFS010000051.1, on the reverse strand, counting down.
TGATCATTTGCGGGCGTGGTTGTAAGCGCCGTGGCAGGGGGAGACAAGTTGCAATTCAATCCACCGACTCTTCCGGCCACCGCGTGGATACGGGCAGAGATTCGGTTCGCGAAACGTTCACTCCGAAACTTCCTCCACCGCCGGGCTGGCCCGGCGCCCGCGCTTTCCCCATTTCATCTCCGGCAGCAGGATCAGCACGCTGAGAGTGATCATCCCCGCCGCGACCCAGCCCATCGTGTGCATCGAGTTGCCCGTGGCAAACTGGAACGCGACGATCGGCGCCAGCACGCCGCGCACGCCCGTGAAGAACGTGTGCACCGACATGTATTCGGCGACCTTGTCCGGCGGCGAAAACTTCGTGACCCACAGGCTCCACGCCACGTCGCCGCCCGCGTTGGAGATGCCGAAGATGATCGCGCCCGCGTAGAGGCCGGCGGTCGAGTCGCTCGTGAAGAAGGCGAGGATGCCGAGGCCGAAGCCGGCGTTGAGCGTGGCGCGGAGGGCGAAGAAATTCATGCGGTCGAAGAGCCGGCCCCACACCGGGCTGAGGATCAGGCGCGCGACATTCGGCACGAAGAGGGTGAGCAGCGCGATGTCCCACGAGGAGAGGTTGAGGCCATAGCGCGGGTTGCCGAGATATTCGATGCGCATCGGGAGCATCATGAGGTTGGCGAAGCCCATGAGCATCCACACGATGAGGGTGCGCTGGAAAATTTTGTCGTGCCACGCGTGCTTGAGCGCGCGGAACGGGTGCGATCCGTCCGAGTTGTGCAGCGGGTGCGTGGGGCACCGGTTCAGGCAGAACGCCGCGCCGGCCAGCGCCGCCGCGAACGCGAGCAGGAGCCAGGAGGCGTTGGAAATGTGCGCGTCGAGCAGCTTGCCGCCGAGCACGCCGGCGAGCAGCGCCGCGGCGATGCGGATCATCACCGTGCGCGAGAAAAGCTGGCCGCGCTCGGGCTCGGGATAATTCTCGTGATACATCTGCGTCAGCAGCGGGATGAAGATGGAGGTGAACGTGGCGCCGAGCACCGCGCCAATGGCGTAGAGCCAGAGCCATTTCACCGCCGGCAGCGCCGCTACGGCCGCCGCGAGGTAGCAGACTGCGCCGCACGCCGCGAGCGCCGCCGCCGCGCGGCTCGGCCGCCACCCGCGCGCACCGACGACGGACACGGTGACGGGCGAGAGCAGCAGCCCCGTGCTCGCGCCGCCCGCGACGATGCCCTTGATGGTCGCGCCCGCCTCGAACCACCGCAGCGCGATCAGGAGCAGGAAGCTCGCGCCCGCGGATTCGAGCACGCCCGCCGTCACGGCGCGGAGGCGCTCGTAACGGTAGGTGATCTGGGTGCGCTCGGGCGCGGTCATGGGGCGAGTATTGCGGGAAAGATTTTCCGGGCGGAAGGAATAACGTCGCTTGCCGGGCCTCTGACCTGTGCTAACAATCTTGCCGCCATGATGACATTACTCGTTGGAACCAACCGCCCCGGCAGCAACACGCGCAAGGTGGCGCGGCACGTCGAGGAGATTTACGCGCAGCTCAAGGTGCCGGTGCGCGTGCTCGACCTCGCGGAGCTGCCGGCGGACATTTTCTCGCCATCGTCCTACGCGGAGAAGCCGAAATCATTCGCGCCGTTTGCGGACGCGGTGCTTCAGTCGTCCGGGCTGCACGTCGTCACGCCGGAATACAACGGCAGCGTGCCGGGCGTGCTGAAGTATTTCATTGATATGCTCAAATTCCCCGAGAGCTTCGAGCGGCGGCCGGTGTGCTTCGTCGGCGTGGCGGCGGGCGTGTGGGGCGCGCTGCGGCCGGTCGAGCAATTGCAGATGATCTTCGGCTACCGCAATGCGCTGATCTACCCGGAGCGCGTGTTCATCCCCGGCGTCGGCGATCAACTCGATGACGCGGGCCGGCTCAAGGACGCGGAACTCGTCGGGCGCCTCCGCAAACAGGCGACCGGCTTCGTGGACTTCGTGGAAAAGTTGAAGGGTGTGAAGCTGCGCGGCGCGTGATGACGTGGCTGCGGCGCTTCGTCTGAGGGAACGCATGAGCGTCAACATCGGCATCGTCGGCCTCGGCTTCATGGCCGTGGCGCATCTCAAGGCGTATCGGAACATCCCGTCCGCGCGCGTCGCCGCGTTGTGCAATCCCAGCGGGCGGCATCTCGACGGCGACTTCACCGGTGTCGCCGGCAACGTGGGCGACAACGCGCCGCTCAAGCTCGACCTGGCTGGCGTGAAGACGTTCCGCGACTTCGCCGCGATGCTCGCCGAGCCGGAGCTTCACGCGGTGGACATCTGCGCGCCGACGAGCGCGCACAAGGAACTCACGCTCGCCGCGTTGCGCGCCGGTAAGCACGTCGTGCTGGAAAAACCGATGGCCCGCACTTCTGCCGACGCGCGCGAACTGGCCGAGGCCGCGAAGGTTGCCGACAAAATCCTCATGCCCGCGATGTGCGTGCGCTTCCAGCCGGAGTGGGCGTGGCTCAAGCGCGCGATTGCCGACAAGCGCTTCGGCAAGGTGCTCGGCGCGCGCTTCCGCCGCGTCGCGGAGCCGCCGGGCTGGGGCCAGCAGAACTTTCTCGATGGCAAAAAGTCCGGCGGCGCGCTGCTCGACTTGCACGTTCACGACGCGGACTTCGTGCGGCACTGCTTTGGCTCGCCGCGCGCGGTGTTCGCCACCGGATACAGCAAAATCAGCGGGGCGATTGACCACGTGGTAACGCAATATGATTTTGTTTCCGGCGCGGTCGTTCACGCCGAGGGATGCTGGGCGATGCAGCCGGGCTTCGGCTTCAACGCGAGTTACACCGTGAACTTCGAGCGCGCCACGGCCGACTTCAGCCTCGCGCGCGAGCCGGAGGCGTTGCGCGTTTTCGAGCACGGGCAGCCGCCGCGCACGATCATCTGCGAGCCGGTGGACGGCTACACCGGCGAGCTTCGCCATTTCACCGAGTGCGTCGTGGCCGGAAAATATCCGACCGTCGTGACGGCCGAGGACGGCGTGGCGTCGGTCGAACTGTGCGAAGCTGAAGAAAAATCCATTCGCCTCCGTCAATCGGTCACGCTTTAGTTCGCAACCAACAACACCCAAATTATGAAACACACGATCCTCTCCACCCTCACCGCCGCGGCGTTTGCCGCGACCCTTTTCACCGCGCAGGCCGCGACGCCCAAGGCCGGCGACCAGGCTCCGCTCGTCGAAGGCAAGGACCAGAACGGCCAGGCCGTGAAACTTGCAGACGCACTCAAGACCGGCCCCGTGCTGATTTATTTTTATCCGAAGGACAACACGCCCGGCTGCACGAAGGAAGCGTGCGGCCTGCGCGACCGCATGGGTGATTTGAAGAAGCAGGGCGTCACCGTCCTCGGCGTGAGCCGCGACAATGAGGCGAGCCACCAGAAGTTCATCGCCGACCAGCATCTGAACTTCACGCTGCTCGCGGACACCGACGGCAAGATCACCGAGGCCTTCGGCGCGGCGATGCCTGCCAAGCCGATGTCCCGTCGCGTGAGTTTTCTCATCGGCAAAGACGGCGTCATCAAGCACGTCACGGATGTGCCGAGCGCGGACACGCACCTCGCGGAAATGAAAGAGGCGGTCGCGAAGCTCAAGTGAGCGTTGTCGGAAAACACTGAGGCCGGGCGCAGCGTCCGGCTTTTTTTGTTTCCACGGAGCGCGGAGCTCCTGCTCCGCGTAAGCTACGTCCATCAATGCGCAGAGCTGGAGCTCTGCGCTCCGTCACTCCGGCTGGTCGAGGTATTCGCCGGGCGGGAGATTTTCGTAATCCTTGAAATGCTCCGGCTTGAGCGGCTCGGAGACGGCGTGCTCCTCGTCGAGCCATTTGCCGAGGTCAATGAGCCGGCAGCGCTTCGAGCAGAACGGGCCGAACGACGTCTCGAACCACGCGCCGGTTTTTTTGCACGTGGGGCACTTGACGTTGGGGGTCGGCTTGCTCACGGCGGCAATTTTCCCGGCCCGGGCCGCGGCGTCAAGCGGCGGAGCGCGGAGCTCCAGCTCCGCGTGAACTGGTTCCATCAACGCGCAGAGCTGGAGCTCTGCGCTCCGTCACTTCATTGGCAGTTTCTTTTGCAGCTTCTGCAACTTCGGGCTGATGACCACCACGCAGTAGGGCGCGTGCGGGTTCTTGCGGAAATAATCCTGATGATAATCCTCCGCCGGGTAGAATTGTTTCAGCGGCACGATTTCCGTCACGACCGGCTCCTTGAACTTCGCCGCGGCCCCGGCCTTCGCCTTCTCGGCGGTCGCCTTCTGCGCGTCGTCGTGGTAGAGGATGATCGAGCGGTATTGCGTGCCCTCGTCGCCGCCCTGCTTGTTCATCGTCGTCGGGTCGTGCGCCTCCCAGAAAATTTCCAGCAGCGTCTCGAAGGAAATCTTCGCAGGATCAAACTCGACCTGCACCACCTCGGCGTGGCCGGTGTCGCCGCCGCAGACCTGCTTGTAAGTCGGGTTCGGCGTGTGGCCGGCCGAGTAGCCGGACACCACGGCCTTCACGCCGTCGAAGCGCTCGAAGACCGCCTCCATGCACCAGAAGCAGCCGCCGCCGAAGGTGGCGAGTTGGGTCTTGGCGGTGGCGGCGGGAAAATTTTCGGCGTTCATGTGGGTGGCAAAGAGGGTGAGGCCCGCCAGCGCGGCGAGCGTTTGGGCGAAGGTTTTCTTCATCGAACAGTGGATGCGCATAGCGGGAGGATATTCCGTTTTGCGAATCGTTCAACCGGAACCTCGGCTTGCGCGCAAAAAATTTCCGCCTAACCTCGCCGCCACATGCGCCTGCTCCACAGCCTGCTCGATAACAACCGCCGCTGGTCCGCCCGCGTTCACCAGCAGGACCCCGAGTTTTTCCGCAACCTCTCGTTGCAGCAATCGCCCGCCTACCTCTGGGTCGGTTGCTCCGACAGCCGCGTGCCCGCCAACCAGATCGTCGGCCTGCTGCCGGGCGAAATTTTTGTCCATCGCAACCTCGCCAACGTCGTCGTCCACACGGACCTGAATTGCCTCTCCGTCATGCAGTTCGCCGTGGACGTGCTCAAGGTCCGGCACATCATCGTGTGCGGTCACTACGGCTGCGGCGGCGTGCGCGCGGCGTTGCGCAAGGACCGGCTCGGCCTCTCGGACAATTGGCTCCGCCACGTGCAGGATGTCCGCGACAAACACGCGCCCCGGCTCGCGGCCATCGCGGACGACGACGCGCGCTGCGACCGGCTCTGCGAACTCAACGTCATCGAGCAGGTGCTCAACGTCTGCGAGACCACGATCGCGCTCGACGCGTGGGACCGCGGCCAGGAACTCGCCGTGCACGGCTGGGTTTACGGCATCACCGACGGCCTCATCCGCGACCTCAGCCTGTGCGTGACCGGGCGCGAGGGAATTCCCGGTGCGTATGCGAGCGCGATCGAGCAGGCCTTCGGCGCGCGGAGTTGAGCCCATGGAATTCATGGTCGAACTCGACGGCGTGACGAAACGGTTCGGCAGTTTCGCCGCGTTGAGCGACTTCTCGCTGCGGGTGAAGCCGGGCGAGTTTCTCACGCTGCTCGGCCCGTCCGGCTGCGGCAAGACGACCGCACTGCGCCTCATCGCCGGCTTTGAAAATCCCGACGCCGGCCGCGTGCGCCTCGCGGGCGCGGACGTGACGGCGCTGCCGCCTTATCAGCGCGACATGAACCAGGTCTTCCAAAGCTACGCGCTCTTCCCGCATCTGAGCGTCGAGGAAAACATCGCCTTCGGTCTCAAGGTGCGAAAGGTGCCGCGCGCCGAGTTGCGCGAGCGCGTGGGCGCCGTCATCGGGATGGTCGCGCTCAACGGCCTCGAATCGCGGATGCCACACCAGCTTTCCGGCGGAGAAAAACAGCGCGTCGCCCTCGCCCGCGCCGTCGTCTGCCGACCCAAGGTGCTGCTGCTCGACGAACCCATCGCCGCGCTCGACGCGAAGCTACGCCAGGCGATGCAGCTCGAACTCAAGCGGCTCCAACGCCAGCTCGGCATCACGTTTTTCTTCGTCACGCACGACCAGCACGAGGCGCTCACCATTTCCGATCGCGTCGCCGTGATGAACGCCGGGCGCATCGAACAACTCGGCACGCCCGTGGAAGTTTATCAACGCCCGCTGACGCGCTTCGTCGCGGACTTCATGGGTCAGGTAAATGTTTTCGAGTTTTCCAATGTCTCGGACGGTGGCGAGACGAAGCGGCTGAAGCTTCAGCGCGGCGGTGCCGAACTCGTCGTGCCGCGCTCCGCCATTGGTGCACGCGTGGGGCAGGGGATGGTGACGTTGCGTCCGGAGAATGTGCGGCTGCTCACGTCCGCTGCGGCCGAGTGGCAGAATGTTTTCCCCGGCGTGGTGCGCGAGCGGATTTTTCAGGGCGCGTTCGACCGGCTCTCCGTCGCACTCGACAATGGGCTTGAACTCACTGTGGCCATCCGCCCCAGCGAAGACAATGGCAGCGTGGCAAACATCGGCGAAAAAGTCTGGTGCGAACTGGCAGCGGAAAGCCTTGTGGTCATCGCCGGAACGTGATGGTAGGTGCCGACGTGAGGAGGCTCCATTCTCTCCGCGCGAAAAAGTCAGAACCTCCTCACGTCGGCTCCTACCCGGGTTAGTTGATGACCAGCGACACATGCTTCGTTTCCAAGAACCCCTCCATGCCCTCGGTGCCGAGCTCGCGGCCCCAGCCGCTTTGCTTCACGCCGCCGAAGGGGCAGTTGCTCGTCGTGGGCACGCCGTCGTTGAGGCCGATGCTGCCGGCTTCGAGCGATTCCATCAGGCGGAACGCGCGATTGAGGTCGCGGGTGAAAGCGTAGGCGCTCAGGCCGAAGGGCGAGGCGTTTGCCTTTGCGATGGCCTCGGCCTCGGTGTCGAACGCGGCCACGGGCGCGATGGGCGCGAAGGTTTCCTCGCGGAAGCAGAGGCAATCATCCGGCACATCGGCGAGGACGGTGGGTTGGAAAAAACTGCCGCGCAAATCCGGCACGCGCCCGCCGCCGCAGAGCATCCGCGCGCCCTTGCGCACGGCGTCCTCGACGTGGCGGGCGGCATTGACCACGGCGTCGGTGTTGATGAGCGCGCCGATGTCCACGCCGGGTTCGAGACCGTTGCCGACCTTCAGCGCCTTCACGCGCGCGACGAGCTTCTCCAGAAACTGCGGGTAGATGGCGCGCTCGACGTAGATGCGGTTCGCCGCGATGCACGACTGGCCGCCGTTTCGGAACTTCGCGATCATCGTGCCCTCGATGGCCTTGTCGAGGTCGGCATCGGCGAAGACGAGCAGCGGCGCGCAGCCACCGAGTTCGAGCGAGAGCGGCTTCACGCCCTTGGCCGCGCCGGTGATGAGCTTCTGCCCGACCTCGGTCGAGCCGGTGAAGGTGATTTTGCGGCAGAGCGGGTTGTCGAGAAACTCCTGCGCGATTGCCGAGGCCGCGCCGACGACGAGCTGGAACACGCCTTTCGGCAATCCCGCCGCGTGGACGCACTCGGCAAAAATCGCGGCGCACACCGGCGTCGCGCTCGCGGGCTTGAGCACCACGGGGCAGCCGGCCGCGAGTGCGGGCGCGATTTTTCGCACCGCGAGCACGAGCGGGAAATTCCACGGGCTGATGGCGCCGACCACGCCGATGGGCGACTTGATGACGAGGTGGCGCTTGCCCTCGACCTGGTTCGGCACGATGCGCCCGTAGCCGCGCCGCGCCTCCTCGGCGAACCAGCGCAGGTGATCCACCGTCATGCCGACCTCGCCCAGGCTTTGCTGGAGCGGCTTGCCGTTCTCCTCGGTCATGGCGCGGGCGATCTCGTCCTTCCGCTTCTCGACCTCGGCGGCGATTTTG